>DAAK01000033.1 GCA_001701075.1 Bacteroidales bacterium GP3
CCAAAACCCCAGACTTCAGTCTGGGGAATTTCAGACAAAATCAGAGTAGCCTCGGAGAGGCGCTTTATGGTAGTTTCTTATCCTGATTTTGTATAATTTAACCGAATACCTTAAAAAATTTTTAAGAAAAATTTGCGGATTTTGAATCATTTTGTTAATTTTGAACATTCGTGTGTCAGATGCTATTCCTTGTGGATGGCATTTTGCAAGCGAATTTGTGTTTTTCAAGTTAATTCTAATTAATTAAACCATTACAATGGAAGAAAATCTCGTGAAAACATGCCTTCACGACCGCCATGTGAAACTTGGGGCTCTTATGTCTCCCTTCGGCGGTTTCGACATGCCTATTCAGTATAAGGACATCACTACTGAGCATAATGCAGTGCGTAATAATGTCGGTGTTTTCGACGTCAGCCACATGGGTGAGGTTCGCGTGTCAGGGCCAGAGGCATTTAAGTTTGTTCAACACATTTTTGTCAATGATGTCACCGGTGCTCCCGACGGACAGATTTTTTATGGCATGATGTGCTACGAAAACGGTGGTACAGTCGATGACCTTCTTGTATATAAAGTTAACGACAATGAGTACTTCCTTGTAATAAACGCCGCTAATATCGACAAGGACGTAAAATGGATTTTCGATAATGCCGAAGGTTACGACATCAACATCGAAAACGAAAGCCCTTATTATGGTGAACTCGCTGTCCAGGGACCGAAAGCAGAGGAAGTACTTTCAAAAATACTTGGCCTTCCCCTTGAAGAAATAGCATTCTATAATTTTAAGACTTATCATCTTGAAGGAGAGGACGTGATTATCAGCCGTACCGGTTACACCGGTGAAGACGGTTTTGAGGTATATGGTTCTCATGATTTCACTGTGCGTCTTTGGGACAAACTGATGTATGCCGGTGTTCAACCATGTGGCCTCGGATGTCGCGACACTCTTCGTTTTGAAGTTGGTCTCCCTCTTTATGGCGACGAACTTTCAGCAGATATCACTCCGATTGAAGCAAGCCTCTCTATGTTTGTGAAACTCGACAAAGAAGAATTTATCGGCAAGGAAGCCCTTGCTCTTCAGAAGGCAGAAGGAGTGAAGCGCCGAATCGTTGGAATCGAGCTTGAAGGTAATGCTATTCCTCGCCATGGCTATCCTGTTGAAGTCAACGGTGAAGTGGTTGGGGAAATCACAACAGGATATCGTTCTATCTCTACTGGGAAATCGGTGGCAATGGCAATGATCAATAAACCTTTTGACAAACTCGGCACCGAAGTGGAAGTTCGCATCCGCAAGAAGACATTCCCAGGCAAAGTAGTCAAAAAACGCTTCTACGACAAAAATTATAAAAAATAAAAAATTTAAATATCATGACAATCAAAGAAAATCTCCGCTATGCGGAATCTCACGAATGGGTAAGCCTTGATGGCGAAATCGCAACTGTAGGTATCACAGACTACGCTCAGCATGCTCTTGGCGACATCGTATATGTCGACATGCCTGAAGTAGGCGACGAAGTGACTGCCGGTGAAGAATTCGGCGCTGTAGAATCTGTGAAGGCAGCTTCCGACCTTTATTCTCCCGTTAGCGGCGAAGTTGTGGAAATCAACGAGGCTCTCGAAGATGAACCTGGCCTTATCAATCAGGATGCATTCTCAAACTGGATTATGAAAGTGAAAGTTTCTGATCCTTCTGAAGTTGAAGCACTTCTCGACGCTGAAGCATACGCTAAAATCTGCGAAGAATGAACCGATACATTCCACACACTGAGGAAGACATCAAGGTGATGCTTGAGAAAATCGGGGTGAATTCTACCGACGATCTTTTCTCTGACATTCCAGAAGATGTGATCTTCAAAGGTGAATACGATATCCCTTCCGCAATGTCGGAAGTGGAGCTTCGTAAGCATTTAAAGGAATTGGGCGATAAAAACAGCAGTCTTGTTGTCTTTGCTGGAGGTGGTGCTTACGATCATTATTCTCCATCCGTAATAGCTCATCTCCTTGCACGTAGTGAATTCTATACTGCTTACACTCCATATCAACCTGAGATTTCTCAAGGCACACTCCAGTATATTTTTGAATATCAGAGTATGATATGCGAGCTTACTGGTCTGGAGGCAAGCAACGCTTCTATGTATGATGGCGCCACAGCTACAGCTGAGGCTGCTATGATGATGGTGGCTTCTGCAAAAAAGAAAAATAGAGTTCTGATTTCTTCTACTCTATCTCCACGTGTAGTTGAGGTCGTGAAGACTTACACTAAGTTCCACGGCGTAGACCTCACTATAATCCCTGAAAAGGATGGTGTGACAGATCTTGATGCTTTATATAAGGCTCTTGAAGGTGGAGATGTTGCTGGCGTTATAGTGCCATGTCCTAATAAATATGGAATTATAGAAGATTTTACAGGTCTTGCCGACAAGGTGCATGCTGTCAAGGCTCTCCTGACCATGAACTGCGATCCATCAACTCTTGCAGTGCTACGTACTCCAGCTGAATGGGGTGCTGACATTGCATGTGGCGATGGTCAGACTCTCGGTATGCCTATGCAGTTTGGTGGTCCGTATCTTGGATTTATGGCTTGCTCGAAGGCTCAGCTTCGCAAAATGCCAGGACGTGTGGTTGGTGCTACTAAAGATGCTGATGGAAAGCGTGCATTCGTTCTTACATTGCAGGCTCGTGAGCAGCATATCCGTCGTGAAAAGGCAACCTCAAATATCTGCTCAAACCAAAGTCTTATGGCTTTATATGCTACAGTATATGTAGCTTTGATGGGCAAGAAAGGTCTTGAAGAAGTCAATAAGCTTAGCTGCGACGGGGCTCACTACCTTTATAATAAGTTGCTTGCTACTGGCAAATTCCATAAGGTCTTCGATAAACCATTCCTTAAAGAATTTACACTCCGTACAGACCTTGATGTAAAGAAAGTCAACGAGTATCTTGCATCCAAGGGATATATGGGTGGCATTGATTTAGGCGATGGTCTTGTTGAGTTTGCTGTGACGGAAAAGAGAACTAAGGAAGAAATCGACGAATTGGTAACTTTAATGCTGGAGGCTTAAGAAGATGAAATACTACGATAAACTGATATTTGAACTTTCACGTCCCGGTCGTGTCGGTTACGAACTTCCGAAAAATGGTTTCGACACTGACGGCGAAAAGGAAATCCCCTCCGATCTCCTTCGTAAGGAACCACTCGATCTTCCTGAAGTTTCGGAACTCGACGTTGTGCGCCATTATACTAATCTTTCGAATAAGAACTTTGGTGTAGACACCGGTTTCTATCCTCTTGGAAGCTGCACCATGAAGTATAATCCGAAAATCAACGAAGAAATTGCAGCTATGCCTCAGTTTACAGAACTGCATCCTCTTCAGAATCCGGAAACTGCACAGGGGGCTCTTGAACTCTATTGGAATCTCCAGAATGCTCTGGCAAAGCTTGCTGGTTTTGCAGAGTTCACTCTCAATCCATATGCAGGTGCCCATGGTGAACTGACTGGTCTTATGGTGATGCGCAGCTATCATATGGCTCGTGGCGACCATAAGCGTACTAAAGTTATCGTCCCTGATTCAGCTCACGGCACAAACCCGGCTTCTGCGATGGTTGCCGGTCTTCAGGTTGTGGAAGTGAAGAGCCGTCCCAATGGGTCGATCGATATTGAGGATCTCAAACCGCTTCTTAATGATGAAGTGGCAGGCATAATGATGACTAATCCTAACACTCTCGGTATGTTTGAGACTGAGATTGTTGAGATTGCAAAACTCGTGCACGATGCAGGAGGCCTGCTATATTATGATGGAGCTAACTTCAATCCATTGCTTGGAAAGGTTCGTCCCGGAGATATGGGCTTCGACATCATGCATATCAATCTTCATAAGACTTTCTCCACTCCTCATGGTGGTGGCGGTCCAGGCAGTGGTCCGGTCGGAGTTGCTGAGCATCTCGTTAAGTTCCTTCCAAATCCACATGTCAAGAAAGACGAAAACGGTAAGTTCTATGTAGAGAATGGTGATGAAGCACTCGGAAGTGTTTCGACTTTCTTTGGCAACTTCGGTGTAATGATGAAGGCTTATGCTTATATCCTTAGCCTTGGCAAGGAAGGCATAAAGGAAGTTGGTCCGATGGCTACTCTTAATGCCAACTACATTAAGGAGAGTCTGAAAGATGACTTCTTGCTCCCAATAGAAGGTGCTTGTAAGCATGAATTCGTTTTCGATGGTCTCAAGGATAAGTCAACAGGCGTCACTACACTCAATGTTGCAAAGCGTCTTCTCGACTATGGCTTCCATGCTCCGACAATCTATTTCCCGTTGCTCTTCCATGAATCAATGATGATTGAGCCTACCGAAACTGAAAGTCTTGAGACTCTTGATGAGTTCATTGATGTTATGCACAAAGTGGCTAAAGAGGCACGTGAGACTCCTGATGAAGTCAAGAATGCTCCTCTTACTACTATCGTTCGCAAACTCGATGAAACCACGGCAGCTAAGAACCCAATCCTCAACTACAAAGCCCTTAAAAACTCATGAAAATCATCATAATCGGTGCTGGCCCCGGTGGATATGAAACCGCTCTGGAAGCTGCTAAAAGGGGGCATGAAGTGACTTTGTTCAATGGTGACCGTCTTGGGGGCACTTGTCTTAATGAAGGTTGTATCCCCACAAAGTGCCTGTGCCGCAATGCCGAGATGATAGCCTCTTTCAAGGAGGCTGATAAATTCGGAGTTGATGACTTCACCTTCACGCTCGACTATAATAAAGTGGTCGAGCGTAAGAAGGAGGTGGTCGATACTCTCCGCAGTGGTATTGACTCGATGCTTAAGGCTGCAAAGGTCAATGTGGTCAGCGCTATGGCATCATTCAAGGATTCTCATACAGTTGTCGCTGACGGGCAGGAATATTCAGCTGATTATGTCATAATTGCTACTGGCTCCGTATCAAAGTCGCTTCCAATTGAAGGTCACGACCTTGCTTGTGTGAAGGATTCCACTCAGATGCTCGACATTGAGTATATCCCTGAGTCTCTGACCATCATTGGTGGAGGAGTGATTGGTATGGAGTTTGCCAATATCTTTGCATCTTTCGGCTCGAAGGTTACTGTCATCGAATATATGAAGCAGATTCTTCCTCCATTCGATTCTGATATTGCGAAGCGCCTGAAGCAAACCCTTTCTAAGAAAGGAATTACGATTGTGACAGGAGCTGCAGCAAAGAAAATAGAGCAGAATGAGGATTATGAGATTGTAGTCACCTATGATGTCAAGGGTAAGGAGGAAACTGTAGTTAGTTCCGACCTTCTTATGGCTGTAGGTCGTGCTCCGCGTGTTAATGGTCTTAACCTTGAGGCCGCTGGCGTAGAGTATTCCCCTAAAGGTATTGCAGTCGACGATTGGATGCGCACAAATGTTCCGCATATTTTCGCGATTGGCGATGTCAATGCCCGGATGATGCTGGCTCATGTGGCTACATTCCAAGGTATTCATGCACTAAATGCTATTGATGGCAATTCGGATAAGATAGATTTCAATATCGTCCCCAGTGCTGTCTTTACTGTGCCTGAATGTGGTATGGTCGGTCTCACTGAGGAGGCTTGCAAGGCTCAGGGTATAGAAATCCGTAAGGGACAAAGCTTCTTCCGCGCAAATGGTAAGGCTCTTGCTATGGGTGAACCAGATGGTATCTGCAAACTGATATTCCGTAAGGATGATGGAAAGCTGATAGGTGCTCATATTATGGGTGTTGAAGCTGCCGATCTTGCCCAGCAATGCGCGGATCTGATGAATGCTGGTATGACTCTCGACGGTATCGAAAATGTAATTTTCGGCCATCCTACAGTTTCAGAAGTAATTCTTTCTGCTTGCCATAACGCATAGTTATTATGAAAAAAATTGCTGCCATCACAATGGTTCGCGACGATGATTTCTTTCTTCGTAAGTGGGTAGAATATTATGGAAAGGAAATAGGTCGCGAAAATCTCTATATTCTCTTCGATGGAGAAGACCAAAAGGTTCCCGATTTCTGCGAGGGAACT
The DNA here is from genome assembly GCA_001701075.1 of Bacteroidales bacterium GP3. Classification (GTDB taxonomy): domain Bacteria; phylum Bacteroidota; class Bacteroidia; order Bacteroidales; family Muribaculaceae; genus Lepagella. The sequence goes on from DAAK01000033.1 coordinate 6,029, forward strand.
CATACTTTCATCCACAAGCGTCTGAGCAATCAGATTGTGGAAGGGGAGCGCGTACGTCTTGGCCTACTTAGCGACAAGGCAGCCGAACTCCTTGAAAATGATGGCTACGACTTAGTAATAGGGGTTGACTGCGATGAGTTTATCGTGGTCGACCCTAAACTTGGCAAAGGATTGGCAGAGTTCCTTTCAGAGCAAGAAATAGATTATACAATTTCTCCTTTAGGTGTGGACATTGGTCAGCATCTGGAAAAGGAATCGGAAATTGATGGGAATAAGAAGTTTCTTGAGCAGAGAAGATTTGGATTTCTTGACACTCGCTACACTAAAGGATCTATTATTGCAAAGCCCGTGAGATGGGGTAGAGGATTTCATCGTGTAAAGGGACATAATTTTCACATATGTCCCGATCTCTATCTCTTGCATTTCGGATGCATTGACATGAAGCGTATGCGTGAGCGCTTTATGAATCCTGATCGCATCGGTGGCACTTCGACACGCCACTTCAAGAAGCGTACACGTACTATCAATCTTGTGACTAACAATGAGGCTCGTGATTTCGACAAATGGACTAAAATCGCGAGGAAAATGCAGACTTGGATCCGACCTGTGTATTCTTGGAACAAACCTGCTATGTTAGGACAGGTTGTAGTAGTGGAGATTCCAGAGCGTTTCCGCCATCTTCTGTAAAAATCCTTGACAACGCCGAAAAACACCGATAAAGATGATAACTCCGACAATGACGAAAACGACTATAACCCCGAAATCAATTGACGCTGTTATCCTTTGGGTTGATGGCGACGACCCTGTCTGGAAGGCGAAATGTGACAAGGCCAGGGGTGGTGACGAATTGACGAAACGCGATGACATCGGTGGAGATTTACGTTTCAGGCAGATGCGTGAAATCGATTGGTGTGTCGCCGGCATCAATAAATTTGCATCATTTATTCGTCGCATTTACATAGTCACAGATGGTCAGGATCCTCATCTCGAAAATACGGTAGGGAAGTGGTTTGAAAATCCTATTCCAATTGAAATCGTAGATCATAAAGTCTTATTCCGTGACTATGAGCAGTATCTACCCATCTTTCAAAGTAATGGTATTGAGACGATGACCCATCGTATTCCAGGTCTTTCTGAAAGATTTGTGAATTTCAATGATGATTTTGTTTTGACCAATTATGTAAATCCGGAAGACTGGTTTACTGAAAAAGATGACATTGTAGATTGCGGCAAATGGATGCCTAATTTTTTGCTTGATATTCTACATGCAATCAAGCCCCAAAAGAATGGTCTAAAGACTGTTGGATATAAAGATATTATGGAAAACACGGCTAAACTTCTGGGGATGAAAAAGACATTCTTGATGCGTCATAATCCTCATCCAATGCTGAAATCTCTTGGAGAGAAGCTTTTTAAGGAGTATCCTGAGTGTATAGATATTAATTGTCGTGATAAGTTCCGTGCTCCATGTCAATTTAATGCTCAGGAGGCTAATCATCTGATGGCAGCAAAAGAAGGACGTCTGAAGGTGGTTTCTCCGAAGGGAAAGACTCTTTTCCTTAAGCCTTTTGCCAACCGTCCATATTATCTTCGCAATCATCTCAAACCATATTTTGAAGGTAAACCGATGCCACCTTTTACATGCATAAACTCTTTGGCCGAAGCTGATCCTGAAGACCGTCAGATCTTCTTGGACTTCATGAATAAATTATTCATCCCATACTCTATTAATTTGAAACCTTATAATCCTTAAGTCTTGCTTGCAAAACTTAAATAAGAAAATGGAAAAGAAAAAAGAACTCACTCTTGAAGAAAAACATGAAATTCTTTTCGATATCATGAAAGATGTCGATGCATTTTGCCGTGCTAATAATATCAACTACAGTATATCTGACGGCACGATGCTTGGTGCTATACGTCATGGAGGATTTATTCCATGGGATGATGATATTGATATTTGTATGCTTCGTGAGGATTTCGATAGATTTGCTGCTACATATAAGAGCGACAAATATCATTTGCTTTATAAAACAGACAATGGCGATGAATTCTTTTATGCAGGATTCATCAAGATCAACGATCCTTCCACCTACTGGGATGGTCCTGAAAAAAATCTCATATATCAGCATGGTGTAGCAATCGATATTTTCCCTTTTGATCCTGTTCCGGAAGACGAAAAAGAGCGTAAAGATCATATGCACCACATACGAAGCATTGACAACCGCTTATATCATAGCCAGAAAAGAGACCTATTGTCGAGAATTAAATCGAGAGGCAACAGCATAGAAGGATGGTGGGAGAAAGTTAATGAGGCTGTGCATCATGGAAAGTATACTGATAGTCCGTTAGTTGGACAATCCGTATGCGTAAAGGATGATCATGTTGTGATGCGCCGTGATATGTTTGATAATATTGTTGATATCCCATTCAATGGTTATATGTTCCGTGGATTTGGCGACTATCACAACTATCTTTCCTTCATGTTCGGGTCAGACTATATGACTCCTAAAAAGTGGGCTCATAATTTCACCATTTATAGGAAATAAATTAATC
>DAAK01000119.1 GCA_001701075.1 Bacteroidales bacterium GP3
AAAAAGATATGCCGGAGCAGCTTCTGGGCTGTCCGGCTTTGAAAAAGGTCTTTATATTGTGAAGACTCCATACGGAGTTATGAAGACCTCACTCCATAACCATTAGAAAGGCTGACGGAATCCACTATTCCGGTTGTTATTGTTTCGGTTATTCCGATTGTTGTTATTGTTCCGTCTGTTGGTATCGAAAGGATTTGAACCGAATTCATCATCTTCTTCATCCTCTTCTTCCTCAGTCTCTCTGCTGTTATTGTTCCGTTTTGGCTTATTCTTCTTTATCTTATTAGGCTTTTGGAGGTCAAGGGCTGTCTCGAAGACATTCCATGTCTGCTCCATATCCCAGTTTTTCTTTACATTGATGGTCTTCGGATAATAATAGACGTAGTCTGGTTGTATGGCTATAAGAATATCCTTGCCCACTGAGTCCGTTTCAAGAGGCACGAGGCTATATCCTATCCTGACGAGACTGTCTACTATTTCCTGATCGCTCATTGGCTTTATGAAGCCCTTTGTCTCTAATGCCAAAGATGTTTTAGCTGCTATCGAATCTGACAAAACGGCTATAGAATCACCAGAAATTATTATCGAATCTCCCTGCATTGTTATCGAGTCTCCGGGAATTGTTATTGTGTCGGCAGGAATGGAGATTGAGTCTATGACCTCCGTGGAGATTGGGTCCCCAGGCATCATTATGGAAATGGAGTCTTCTGTAGCAATTGTATCCGCAGGCTCTCCGAATACTCTCTGAAGGCGATAGCTTCCGGTAGTATATTTGCCATCTCCATTGAAGTCTTCATATAGCCGCATATAATATTTCCCGGCATCAATTCCTTCAAAATTGGCTGATCCATTGACTACAAGTGCCGTATATTTGGCCTTGTCTCCTGATGCCATTAGCTGCACAAATGCCGGAATATCTCTATCCAGACCGGTAAGTGTTATTTTCAGGTTGGATAGATCTTCAGGTGCCTTTGTCTTGAACTCATACGATAGCTTGTCGCTGTTCACTCCATATATGTCAGTTGCGGCAAGTGAATCCACAACAAGCCTATATGCCGACCCTCGTTGCCATGGGAATTCAATCTTAAACCGCCGCTCTGACAGCGTATCGGCTCTTTCAAGACGGTATTCACCTTTGACTGGAATCCAAACAGTGTCAGGCTTTGTCTCAAGGTAGAATGCCGTGGAGTCGAGCCGTGAGAGTGGTATCGGCACTTCTATGCTCAGAGGCTGTGTAATGTCGTTTTCAGGCCCTTTTGCAGTGAAAGCGAAAGTGGGGATCTTTGGAGTTTCCTTCTCTTCCTCATCTTCTGTCTCAATTCCCTTCTTTTCAGACACAAGATTGTTGAGTGAATCTGCAGGAAGTCCTGCTATTGAATCCACTGGAAGCTCTGACGATTCATTGTCTTTATTTTTCTTGTCAGATTTTTTCTTGTCATTGGCCTTTTTCCCACTCTTCTTTTTCTTCTGGTCCTTTTTCTTGGAAGACTGCACCTTTGGCTTCATTAGTTTCACGGTGTCATTGACTGTGGTGCCTACACCTGTAAGTAGATCTATATTTTGATATTGCAAGGCGAGTTTAAGAGTGTCGCGCATCGCGAGGTCTCTCGGAAGCCAGAATTTAAGTGTGTCATTGCCAACGGTGGTTTCTCCCTTAAGCGGCGTGGAATATTCTTCATCATCGGCTATCCTTATTGTCGGCTGCTTCTTCGAGGGCGAGTTGAAGATGAATTCAAGCAGCGTGGAGTCTGGTCGGGTATAGCTTACGAGATATTGTGGCTTGAGTCCGGTATTGTACATGCGAAGCAGTACATTATTAGGAAGAAACCTTGTCCTTTCTCGTTGCACCACTGTATCTACAGCACCTGTATATAAATCCCGTATCGTATCCGAGGTCATTATTCGCTCTGACGACGGACGGATTATGTCTTCAAACCATGCTATATCCTCTTCAGGATTGGCATAATGACGGTCGTTGTCAAGATCCTTCAAGGCGAAGAGTCGGTAGGTAGTGTCCTGCAGACCCCTGATGATAAACCGTCCGTAATCATCCGTGCGGGCAAGGCGATCGAATGGCATCCTTGTGAAGGCGGAATCCTCTTTTGAAATATAAGCACCGACAAAAACACCCTGCTGAGGTTCCATGTCTTCCGCTCCAAGCACCATTCCTGATATTCTCAGAGAGTCAAGTATTGGTCCGGTAGAGAATGTATAGGCAAACCCGGAGAGTTTGTTGGCTTCGTTGTTGTCTTCTATAGCATCTCCGAAGTCGATAGTATACGTCGTATTTGGAAGTAGCGTGTCTGTTATGTTCACCACTACCCGGCGCCCGCGGGTGGAGACCCTTGGAGTGGATTTTCCGGGAGGTGACAACACGACTTTCTGGAAAGCGTCTTTGACGTTGACCAGTTCATTGAAGTCTATGTTGATATTACTCGGGTCTACATTGACCGAGCCAGGGGCTGGGTTTGCTCGTATAAACCGAGGGGGATCCTCGTCTCGCGCCCCTCCTGATGGATTTCCAATCGATGCGCATCCCCATAGCAGCAGGACGCTGGCTACAGAGGCAGCCAACACTCCAATATGCTTTTTAAATGATGTCGACATCATATCTATTTATCATTAATCGTTGATAGTTTATCGTTAATCGTTAGTCGTTGATCGTTGATCGTTAATCGTTAATCGTTACCGATACTCCGGCGGAAGAATCTTACGCGGGTCGGCAGTGTCTGCCTTTATTATGATCATCTTCTCTTCCCCTTTCCAAGGAAGTGCAGTATGATACATCTCATATTCTACTCTCACAGGCACGCAACCGAGCATCATACGCTTCATGACTGCTGCAAGAGAATCGCTCTCAACACTGAATCCAACTTCATTGAAATATAGTGGGTCGGGATCCCCTAACTCCTTATATGGAATCATGGTGCCCTCAAATGTCTTGATTATCGATCCGCGCCTCTCCATATTCTTGATATAGCCATACTTGACGGCATTGTCGGTATAAGGGAGGAAAAACCATATCCAGCTGAATAAGAGTAATATTAAGATAGTTACCACTCCACCGAGCCACCATTTCCATTTGTTGCTGGTAGTAGGAATTATGCTTGTGAGTGGAGACTCTTCCTCAATCCAGTAGTCAGGATCCTCGGGATCCAGTTTTGGTGCCTTGGGCTTCTTTACTACGACGGGTTCATCATCAGAGTTGAAAAAGTCATTATCCTCATCCTCATCTCTTACTTTTCTTTTGAATAAACCCTCTCGTTTTGGTTTTGCTGTGTCTTGCTGCTCAGGCTCAGGCTCTGAATAGTAATCTTCATTTTCCCCTTCTGTCGATTGCTCCTTAGTACTGTCATATTCCTCATCGCTATGTCCGGCATCAGAATTTTCTGAAGTGTAAGGATCATAGTAATCGTCAGAAGAATAGTTTTGATTGGGTACATAGTCGCCTTCTGATGGCGAGTCGTCTGAATTTATATCCAGCTCATCGTCCCAGATATCATTATCATCCTCGTTGTCGAGGTATTTGTCATCTTCGTATCTCATCAACTTATCCCTTTTTTATACTGTTCACGTCTCGTAGATGTGGCTCCTATCCAAATCGCAGTAAATACTCCAAGTATTATTAGCATTACGGTCTGCCCGCTCCATTGGAGGATTGAAAAAGCTGCGCCTTCTACGTCGGCAACTCCATAGATGGCGAGTCCAAACATTATGGCAATGTTCCAAGGTCCGAGTCCACCGTTGCTCGGTATGGCCATTCCTATCGAAGAAAATACAAATGCCACAAGGCAGGGGAGGAGTCCGTAGGCTAATCCCGGTTCGTAGCATAGTGCCTTTGTGAAAGGGAAGGCATAGAAAGCTACATAAAGTTGCACGAAATAGCATCCCCAGATAGCAAATGTCAAGAATAGGAATTTCCATTTTCCTGGCATGGTGGCTGTGACTGCAAAACCTCGCCATATCTCGCCTGTCCATTTTCTCAAGCGCTTTACCATAGCTGACTTACGGTATTTATGGAGGATCCACCATACTATACCCACGGCAACCACGGCTGCTATCCATATTGTCGGAGAATAAATGAGATTTAGGATATTTTCTCCAACCGGATATTTAGACATAAAGGAGGCAAGAGCCGAGGCTGCGGTCACAAAAGTCAAAAGTACAAGAAAGAGCACCATCAAAGAGTCGGCCATTCTGTCTGCGACCATCGACCCCATCACGGTCGTGAACTGAGTCTTCGAACGTCTTGCTACGAAAGTGCATCGCCATATCTCCCCGACTCGGGGCAGAAGCAAATTGAGGGCGTAGCATCCGAATACTCCACAGGTCAGTTCCATCAGAGTCGTGCGCACATTCAAGGCATTGAGCTGAAGCTGCCATCTCATCGCCCTGAATATGTGCGAGAATATGCTTATCCCCATGGCTGCAAGAATCCACCAATAGTCTACCCCATGGCTAATTATATCCATGGTTTGTCTAAAGTCGACCTTCTTGAATAGATACCAAATCAATAGGGCCGACAGAAGCACAGGCAGTAAGTATTGCAACGCTTTTTTCATTTGAAATTTTCTATTCAATTAGCAAGGTGCATCAATCTTGTCCCGTTAAGTCGCCATAGATCTCAAAAGAGCTCCTGATTTCTTCTTCCGTTGGGCATAGATCCCATTGTGGAGATCCTATTTCATTAAGAAGAGTGAAATTGATATGATCGGGAGAAGCGTTTTTCTTATCGTGACGCATGAGTGAGATGAGAGTGTTGATGTCACTGCATTTTACTCCAGCCGATGGATAATGCTCCTTAAGCATTGTCGCAAAAGGATACAGTTTTGCAGATGGCAATGCTCCTTTCCTGTCTTTCCCTTTGGATATGGCAGACAATACCATCTCCCATAGCAGGCCATGAGCTACTGCAATGCCATGTGCCATAGGTTTCCCGTTGATCAAGGCAAATGATTCTATAGCATGGCCGGCTGTATGCCCGAAGTTGAGTATCTTCCTCTCCCCCTTTTCCTTAGGGTCGCGTGTAGTCACTCCTGTTTTTATCTCTATGCATCGGAGAATCCATGGGAGAAGCAGACGGCGGTCGTCGATATATTTGTCAATATCGAGAAGTGCCTCATACATCTCAGGGTCTGCTATCAAGGCTGTCTTCAGCATTTCGGCATATCCTGACAGAAGCTCATCCTCAGGCAGTGTATCAAGGGTCTCGGGGATAATCACAACGTCTTTTGGCATTGAGAAAACTCCGATTTCATTTTTAAGTCCATCAAGGTTGATGGCGGTTTTTCCTCCCGTAGCAGCGTCTACCATTCCAAGAAGAGTAGTGGAGACATTCACGCAGTCAATGCCTCTCTTGAATGTGGCTGCTGCAAAACCTCCAAGGTCTGTCACCATGCCGCCACCGATGCAGAAGAGAGTAGATCGTCGCGTAGCTCCAGTCTCTGAAAGCATGCGCCACACCTTCGTAAGAGAATCTATGTTCTTATGGTCATCGCCGGCTGGGATCACGCATCTTGGTAGTTCCCCTAAGATTGGTATCTGCTCCGCAAGCTTGTCTACGACCATGGTGGAAGTATTTGAATCGGCCAATACGAATGGCGACTGTGCATTGATGAGGTCAATCACAAGCGGAAGCATATCGGCAAATTCATTCATTGAAGGGAATATACCCCACGCCTTTTCATCTTGAAAATTCTTCTTGGGTATTGGACCTGTGCACACCGCCATTGTTCTGATACCTGCAGCCACTCCGGCGCGTACCCCTAAAGGTGCATTTTCGATTACGATGGCTTCATCAGCTGTGACTCCAGCTTTCTCAAGCCCTTTCAGATAAGGCTCAGGATCTGGTTTCCCTTTTGTCACATCCCGTGCTGTCACCATCATACCATCGCCGAACACATCTGGATAATCTTTCCTTATATTGTCAATCAGCGAGGCTTGACCGCTGCCGGTCACAAGCACGCACTTTATGCCGCGGTCGCAGAGCGTCCGGAGCATACGGTCGGCACCAGGCATCGGTTCGTTGCCTCCGATTGCTTTGAAAATCTTTGTTTTATAATCATATAGTGCTGTCCGCTTCTCCGGATCGCACGGCTTCCCGAACTCGCGTTGCCATATAAGATCGATAGTAGCCGCACCGGTCATTCCCTCGTAGAGATAGAACTCGTCACGGCTGCACTCGATGCCATTTTCCTCCATCATCTGTTTCCAGGCGAGGGTGTGGTATTTCATGGAGTCATACAAGACTCCGTCCATATCGATTAGAGCAGCTTTAATCATACTGCAAAATTAGTAAATTTCGCGTGATTATCCGCTCTTTTTACATTTTTTTTCTTATTTGTCACTCAGAGCGCAATATCTTGAAGCTTCTCAATCCCCCTTTCTTCGCTCCGATATA
>DAAK01000052.1:0-6701 GCA_001701075.1 Bacteroidales bacterium GP3
GCATATAATCGAAATGATTAGACATATTTATAGAATTGAGAGGGTACAGGACTCGTGAAATTCATATCCTGTCGGGTGACAGGGTGGGCAAAACGGAGAGTCTCGGCATGAAGGGCCAGACGATGGAGAGGACCGCTTCCATTGCCATAACGTTTGTCGCCGGTGATGGGGAATCCGAGATCGCGTGCATGGACACGAATCTGATTCTTACGCCCGGTATCGAGCGAGAACTCAGCAAGAGTGTGACCCTTACCTCTACGGCGAACCTTATATCGGGTGACGGCAAGTTTACCTTCTGCAGCATCATCGGTGGAATAGACCTCATGCTCGGAAGTCTCGGCAAGATGACTTCGGATTTCTCCGCTTTCCTTGTCGAGTTCTCCATCAAGGAGCGCCACATACTTACGCTCAAGCACCATATTGTTCCAATTATGCTGAAGCTCCTCCTTAGCCTCGATTTTTTTAGCAAAGACCATTAGACCAGATGTGTCGCGGTCAAGACGATGCACGATGAATATTTTATTGGAGGGATGGATAGACTTTACATAATCGCGAAGGATGCTATAGGCCGTCTCTACCTTGCATTTCTTGGAAGAGTCGGTACCGACGGAAAGAAGCCCATAACCTTTATCGACCACAATAATGTCGTCGTCTTCAAATACGATTTTCAGACGCGGATGGCTGAAGACTACAAATGGGCGTATAAAATTCAGCTCCACTACTCCACCCGGAGGAACCGGGGCATCGAAAGCTGTAGTTACGACACCATTGACAGCAAAATGGCCAAATTTAAGCCATTTCTTGACATCAGTACGTTTTGCATCTGGGAGAACGGAGGAGATGAATTCCATGAGACGCTTCTCTTCCTCACCCTTGTTTTCACGGCGAAGAATGTGGTCGGGTTGCCAACCACCTTTGCCTATATATTTACTTTTATTTTCTTTCATTTCTACTTTTATCTTCTATATAAAACACTTTTAGTGCCAAAAATATCAATGTAAGAGTAAATTTTATGGATGAAGGTGGGATTCTTTGAAAATTATTTGCTATTTTTGCACAACGATTCAAAAATCACACTATTCGAAACAGACAAGAACTATGAAATATCTAAAAACGCTTGTTGCTTTTTTTTGTGCTGTAATGCCATTTATGACATCTGCACAGCAACAAGACAACAGATATCCCAACAAGGTGAAAGCCCTTATGGGAGAGATGAACGAGCATGGAGTATTCAACACCATAGAGATAGCGGCCAACATCGGCACGACCGGTCTTGGCCTTGAAGTTGCATCCCCAATGACAGAGTGGACAAAGCTTCGCGTGGGCTTCGACTGGATGCCCCCTTTCACCATTCCTATGAATTTCTACCTTGGCAGCTATGTCCATGAAGAGTTCAAAGAGAAATTTGAAAAAATTCAGGACATGATGTACAGCATGAGCGGAATGATGATAAAAAAGAAAGTCGTGATGGATTCAAAGCCTACTATGGCCACTCTGAGAGTGCTTGTAGACGTCTATCCCTTTAAAGCCAATCGTCACTGGCATTTCACAGCCGGATTTTTCTTGGGAGGCAACACAATGGGAACGAGCCTCAACACTGTAAGAGATATGACATCGCTAATGGCGCTAAAAATGTATGACAGGATGTATACCGCCATTACAGCCGATGATTTCTACGATAAGGCCACGGGAGACCCAGACTACCTTGCCAATGCGACAGGAATATCTGCTTTGAAAGGCACCTATCTCGACCCACGAGTTGTCATGGAACTTCAAGACAAGATGAATTCGTTGGGGCGTTTAGGAATACATGCGGGCGACTACAAGGATGGGACACCCTACATGATGATGCCTGACGAAGACGGCACAGTAAGTGCAAAGGCAAATGTAAACAGGTTCCGTCCATATTTAGGTTTCGGTTATGGGGGTGCCCTGACCGCCGACGGGAAATGGCAAGTCTCGCTTGACGCCGGTGCCCAATTCTGGGGTGGTGTGCCCAAGGTGATAACTCATGACGGCACTGTACTGAACGACCTTATCAACTTGCAAGGCGAAGTTGGAAGATACATGGGGCTTATGAAAGCCATTCCAGTCTATCCGACAATCGATTTCCGCATCTCATATAGATTTTAATGGAGGAGATATTCCAACTGCTATGGGGCAACCGGATGCTCGGACTCCCATTTACGCTTGAAAGCGGAGAGAAAGTGCGAGTGATTGATCCGGGTGTCTTAAACAGGGACTCGGGACCGGACTTCTTCAATGCAAAAGTGAAGATAGACGGACGCCTCTGGGTAGGGAATATCGAAATACATATGAAAGCCTCCGATTGGCATCGCCACGGCCATAGCAATGACACGGCATATGACAACGTCATACTCCACGTTGTGGCTGTCAGCGACACAAGGATACTAAGGAAAGACGGCACTGAGATAGCACAGATGAAGGTGGCACTTCCTGAGAATTTCTACAAGACCTTCGCCTATCTGACAAGTGCAAACACAGAAATAAGATGCGCCTCCGCCTTGCAACGCATTGACCCTATAAGACGTGCAGACTGGATAGAGACGCTTACAATAGAGCGGCTACAGCATAAGGCAAAAAGAATCGAAGAGACTTTGCAGAAGTCGAACGGGGACTGGAATGCAGCCTGCTTTATGACACTGGCACGCGGACTTGGGTTCGGACTTAACGGAATCCCATTTGAGATGCTGGCCGAAAGCATCAATCTCAATCATCTGCGTCGACATTCCGACAATATAGTGCAAATGGAAGCCATCTTCTTCGGACAAGCAGGTCTGCTTGACCCCATGCTCAATATGGGAGACAGAAGATACCAGATAATGTGCCGGGAATATCAATTTTTGGCTCGTAAATATTCCATGCATCCAATTCCAAGAGCTTCCTGGAAATTCGCGAGAACCAGACCTCAGAACCTACCATACCGAAGGATAGCGCTTTTGGCCAAGGCAATGTCGGAGACGCCAGACCTTCTGAACCGGATATTGGAAACAGAGGGGGACGAAGAGAAATTGCGGCTGCTGTTCAAGTGGACAGTGGATCCATACTGGAGCAGAAGATTGACATTCGGGAGCGAAGCGCAGACGGAAGCCAATCCATCGTCGCTGTCAGACGCGAGCATCAGCATATTGCTTATAAATGTGGCTGCTCCACTGCTATATGCGTATGCTCTCATGCACTCAGACCATGAGATGAAAGAGGCTGCCATAGAACTTCTGACAGGGCTTCCGCCTGAAAGGAATGCCATAATAAGGACATGGCAACAGCTTGGATTCAATGCTAAGGATGCGGGAATGTCGCAAGCGCTAATTCATTTGAGAAAGGAATATTGCGAGGGGAATAAGTGTCTGCGCTGCAGGTTTGGGCAACAAGTGCTGAGAGCTACGATCAATGATTAAATATTAAAGATTAAAGACTAAAGATTAAATGATTTTTTCAGAGATCTCTGAGAACTCTGAAAACTGAGGACTGAAGACTTACTTCTTCGAGATGGAGATGGACATGAAGGAGCCTTCGAGGTCGGAAGCGGCGTTAGCGGCAGTTTCTGAGAACGACACATTTACATCTCCTATATCATAGAGCCATATGAATTCCTGATCGTCGGCCGGATTTATGTATGCCGTAACGAGATCTGCATTATTCAAGTTTAATGCTCCAAGGATATAATTACGAAGGTCGTCAGTCATAAGGTCGCCGAGATGCAGATTGCTTATATGCGCCTCATCAGCACTGACCACACGCACTTGCCACAGTCCGGGATTACCACCTAAGTCAGTATATAGAGGAGTTCCTTGTCCATCTGTCAGAATACCATCGAAATCATAATCGGCACTGTCAAGCCTTTCTCCGACCCTCACGGCATCAACGATAGAGCAGACGGTCATGGCTATGTCATTGTCAGCATGAAAATGGTCTTCCTCCGTCATAGTAGACTCATAACTTATATTAGTAGTCTTATTTCCACAGGAAATAAGCACTATAAGCATCACGGAAATCATCAGCAACAAGCCTTTTTCTCCGCCAAAATAACACTTTTGACCAATACAGTTCATATGTTAATTAGAAAAACTCCGCAAAATTACAAAAAAAATCAATACCTAAATATTATTTCGCAAAAAAATCATTAATTTTGCACTATGGACTGGAATAAACTTATCTCCGACAAGCGACTCGGACTTGAACAATATCACGATCCGCAACAGCATACCCGCTCAGACTTTCAGCGGGACTATGACCGTCTTATCTTCTCCTCCCCTTTCCGTAGGCTTCAAAACAAGACGCAAGTGTTTCCACTACCTGGATCAATTTTTGTCCATAACCGTCTGACACATAGCCTTGAGGTATCTTCCGTAGGACGCTCTATGGCCAATGAGGTGACTAATATCCTCATTGACAAGCATGGATATGATCACCATACTGCAAAACTCAGGGACATGGCCGACATCGTCGCCACAGCCTGTCTGGCACACGACCTTGGAAATCCACCTTTCGGGCACAATGGAGAAAAGACCATCTCCAGTTTCTTCACAGAGGGAGCCGGCCTCGAGCTCAAACCGATGTTGACCCCTCGCCAATGGAGTGATTTTGCTCATTTTGAAGGGAATGCCAACTCTTTCCGGCTCTTAACCCATCAGTTTGAGGGAAGACGCAATGGTGGATATGCCATGACATACAGTGCACTTGCATCCGTAGTGAAATATCCCATTCCTTCCACACAAGCAGGAGGGAAAGGGAAATTCGGATATTTCGAGACAGAAGAAGACATCTACCTGCAAGTGGCGGAAGAACTTGGAATTCCGGAAATAGAACATGGCAGACATGCGCGACACCCATTCGTATTCCTTATGGAGGCTGCTGACGATATCTGCTATCAGATCATGGATATAGAAGATGCCCACAAGTTGAAGATATTATCAACGGAAGAAGTGAAAAGACTTATGCTCAATTTCTTCGACGAGCGGGAACAAAAACATATGATAAATTCCATGCGACGCCTCGACGACCCTAATGAGCAAGTGGGATATATGAGGTCGAAGGTGATTGGAGCTCTCGTAGGCGGATGCTCAAGGGAATTCACAGACCATGAGAAAGAAATACTGGCAGGCACCTATCAGGGAGCCCTTACGGCAAATATTCCGGGAAGGTTGAGCGAGGCATATGCAGAATGCAGCGAGACTGCCTGCAAGAAAATCTATAGTGCACCTGAAGTAGTAGACATAGAGTTGGCCGGCAACCGAATCATCACCTACCTTATGGAGAATCTTGTGGGAGCAGTGGTCTCTCCTGAGAAGGCATATTCAAGATTGCTGCTTGAGAAAGTGCCGACCCAATATGATGTGAGTTCCCCGAGTCTGAACACAAGGGTTCAGGGAGTTGTAGACCATGTATCAGCAATGACGGATGTGTATGCACTTGACCTATTCAGGACACTTAATGGGCATACGCTACCGGCAGTTTAATGATAAATTATGAATGATAGATGATTAGACATAATATACAAAAGAGACGTGGGGACGCACTCAGTGTGTGCTTACTACTTATTTTTACTCTGGCAAGTTGGCTTCCGATGTTTGGTAGGGATTATGAGCCAGAGGAGATAGTGAATCCAAATATCGCTAACCGTTATGAATATGTAGCGGATCCAGAGGGACGGTTGAGTGCTTCGACACGAAGCATTGTTAATTCACGTCTACAACAGCTGCGCGAGGCTACGACTGCCGAAGTGGCTGTGGCTGTGGTGCCTTCAATCGGCGATTATAGCATAGAGGATTTCTCAGAGAAGGTATTCACAAAATGGGGACTCGGCAAGAAAGACAACGACAATGGAGTGCTTCTTCTGATCTCTCCAGATAGCAGAGAGGTGAGAATACAGACAGGTTACGGGACTGAGGGTATACTCCCTGATATAACTTGTGGCCACATCATAAGGGAGGCCGTAATCCCTAACATGAGGGAAGATTGCCTTGACTGCGCAGTAGACGAAGCAACTGCCATGATTTCGAAAATCATGACAGACCCTGAATATGCTGAAGAATTGCGGTCGAAGGAATCAGACAATTATTCCGGAGTTGGCGAAGCTCCCGTCAGCAAAGATGACATAATGGTTTTTCTTGGAGTTTTGGCATCACTACTATGGCTATTGGCAGCAGGAAGCTATGTGGCCTACAGAATAAAAACCCGCAAGCTAAAGTCAGTGGCGGAAAAAGCCAAGGAATGGAGATCAAGCCTTACTATGCTCGCGTTTCTTTCGATCGGCACCCTGCTGACTTCGCTTCCTTTCTATCTGCTTGCTCTCTATCATTATCGAAAGGCACGCTACGGAACCCGCAAATGTGATAATTGCGGAGGAAAGATGCATCTGCTCAAAGGAAGCGAGGCTTTAGGATCATTGACTCCGAGTCAGCAATTTGAGGAGAAAATCGGTTCGATACATTATGATGTGCATAAATGTGATAAATGTGGCAAAACAGAATTAGGCGCATTTCCATCACAAAACTCAAAATATACACAATGCCCCCATTGTGGCACTCGAGCTTATCATTTCATAGTAAACAAGACTCTTCGCCAACCTACTTATCATGCAGAAGGAGAGGGAGTGTCGCAATATCGCTGTGAATATTGTGGGCATCAAGACAACAAGGGATTCCGCATACCTAAGAAAGATCTGGCAGCTGCCATGG
>DAAK01000052.1:6758-6963 GCA_001701075.1 Bacteroidales bacterium GP3
AGGCGGATTCGGGGGAGGCTTCGGAGGCGGAAGCACCGGTGGCGGAGGAGCATCCGGAAGATGGTGAGATGATTATTCTTTGCGGAATCGCAAAGTGCTATTTTGATAAGGGAATTTCAAAGTCAGGGAAAGTGCAAGAGGATCAAACTCGGCTTGAATATCGTGGCTCATCAGTGAGCCTTCGGCATCATACCATTCCAAATCA
>DAAK01000052.1:6979-7356 GCA_001701075.1 Bacteroidales bacterium GP3
GTTGGCACAAGCCTCCCCTTTTTCATTCCAGGCGACCAGAGAGAGGAATTGACCTTTGCCCCATCTAAATAAATTAAATCGAAACATTCGGAATCTTCTTCAGAGACAACGGCAAGCCGATATGATCCACCGGACCGGGCATAAGTGTCGTCAAAATCAAAGTCAAGCATGGAATATATGCCTGGTAGGTCATTTCTTTTTCCATCGGATTCTACCAATGCTAAAAAAACATCCGCCACATTAGAGGCGGAGAAATCAACTGAAGGCATATCGAAGCAATAATCTGAAACGGAGATCGATTCCAACTGTGGGGAAAGTATCTCGGGATTGCCTACAGGATGACTGGGGAAATCAAAACTGAGTATATGATTGTATTC
>DAAK01000052.1:7384-7710 GCA_001701075.1 Bacteroidales bacterium GP3
ATGCGCCATGCATTCTTTCCGCGATAGGTATCCACCCCTTGGGAGACTATAACAGAAGCTAATTCCAGGCCATCCGGGTACTCCACTACCTGAACATTAAGAGCGTCGATGCTTGAATCGCCAAATGGATCGGCCTCAGAGACCGGGGCTACGCTTATTCTTAATTCCTTGCCTTCTTCTGTAGGAAATGAGATATGCCATCCCTTCATAGACGTGTCGGCAACGCGGAATGATGCAGTCATAGAATCAGCTAATGGAGGACGCGGAGCTACCTGAGCAGACAACAAATCTGAAGTCGAGGAATATATACCTACTGCTGCAAAAAT
>DAAK01000185.1 GCA_001701075.1 Bacteroidales bacterium GP3
AGAGTATGGCGGTGTGGCTCTATCAACTCGGGATTTTTGGAAGTCCATGCCTGAGCAAAACCACGAAGAGACTGCTCCACCATTGGCGACACCATATTCTGAGGAATTGGTTGCCTGTTTTTCATTGAAATGAATGCCAGAGCCTGCTGAGCAAGCAAAGGATTGTATTGAGGACGTGATTCTGCCACCACTCCCATGTATTGCACAAACTTATCAAGATCACGCTGCAGAAGTGGATATAAAATAAGATATTGACGCGCAAGGTCGTTTCCTGGATCCTTTATATACAGTTGTCCCAATGTCTTGTCAAGTTCCCCTTCACTGAAAAGATAGTCTTCATCTACCATCCTTTTGCGGAGTTTCCCATAAAGGGGGTGAGCATCTATGGCTTTAGGGTCTTTTAAGAGTTCAAGATTCCGCTTGGCCCATTTTCCGTAGAATGTAGTGTTTTCAAGCAATCGTAGGTATTTCTCCGAGAGCTTATAATCGCCACGTATCATAGCAGTTTCAGCAAGTCGTTTTACTGCGCGGCTGCTTTTGTTATAGTTGGGGATAGCCTCCATTCCCTCGAAATAGAAGCGTTGGGCGCTATTGATCATTCCGAGTTGAAAGAAGACCTCTCCTGTAGTCCAAGAAGAGAGTGTCTGCTTTGCAAATGGAGGGAAAAGTCCTTCAGCACCGTTCTGATAATAGTCGAATGCCCGGGAATCGAGTTGTCCGGTCATTCCTGATGCAAGGTTTGTCGCGCTGACACTCAGAGGAAGGTCGGGGTCATATCTGTCGGAATATCTCAGGATGGCATCCCAATCATTTGCTCTGACCATATAATCATAGTCTATCAAGCGATAAGCAGTTTCATCGTAAGATTTTGGATAAATCAGCACTACAGCCAATGCCTCGACACCGACAAGCGCAGGAATAATAATTTTCTGCGATTTAGAAATGCGAAGCATCAGAACTGCAACAATTGGGACAATGACACAAAGAGCCTCCACTATCAATTGTCCGGCATTCAGTGTGTCTGGTGTCAGAAGATAGCCTATGCCGATAAGTTGATAACTCAAAGGATAAGTAACGACCATTGACCATGCATTGACATTGACTGCAAGACAGACTAATGAGACAATGGCAAAACTAACCCTATTGATTACTGATAATTTCCGATTGCCAAATTCGAATATAATTATGATGAGATTGAATACCAATGTGACCGAACCCGACATCCAATAAAGTAATGTCGTAGCCACAATCATTCTCACATATTTTTCTGTGTTAGCATAGTCTTCATCAGAAGCAATATAGAAATAAGCCGCTCCCACAGCTATCAGAAGAGCTGTAGCAAAACCGACTGTGACATCTAAGTTGCCATAAAATAGCCAGAGGGCTACCAGAGGTATTATTGAAAGGAAGAGATTCTGTATCTTGCATTTTCCTTTGCAAAATCTGTTGCAAATAAGATAGCAAGCCATCATAAACACAGCCATCAGGAGGGTCATTACTGCTGCGCCAATCCAATAGTTATTGAAAAACTGTGTGAGGAATTCCCCGATATATATGGCAATTCCACCGGGGTGCCCTGCAAAGTCAGTAAAGTATGTGCCTGTGGTCAGAAATAACTGCATTTCCTCCCTGTAGCCTAAGGCTGCCCTATACGGGAAAGCCCAGAAATAATATAAAGCAGCAACAATCGCAACAAAGACTGCCATGATGACAGGAGTCTTTGTTGCGGCTGTATGATCATTCTGTTTGACGATTGTGGAACTTTCCTTTGCCATGATGTATGTTAGATTATTTGACAAAAATACAAATAATTGCCAACATATGCAAATAAATCTCTTATTTTGGTTCGCCGTAGCGCGATTTAAGGAGGTCGTAGCCGGCACCTGGACCGACATTTTTCATCAGGCCATGGATCGTCTTAACGTAGTTTTCGTTGTAAGTGCGGAGTGAGTCTGCAAGGGAGTTGGCATATACCGTGTCGCCTTGCTCACGAAGATACTTTATATGTTGGGATTGATTCCACTGCACTATGTCATGGTCTTCCTTCAGTATTTTCCATGCCTGAAGCAAGTCGTTTTGAGGTGTACCTTTTCCACTTGATACGCTGTCGATGACTACTGTTATTTCACCTGGCTCAGTGATTATCAAGAGATCTTGAGTGCCATAACGTACACGCTTGTCGACAGTCACTCTTGCCAGAAATTCACCTTTATGGCCACGGAATTCAAATTTTCCGTTTTTGATTACAGTTGAGTCTACTCCTATGCTGTCTTCAAATGCTTTAGTGCCATAAGGCACAAGGAAGACTCGCTCGCCGTCAAGCCGCGACTGGGAAGTAGAGCCCTTCACTACATACTCTTCTTTGTTGTTTGTGCAACAGACAATACCTGTACAAACGAAGGCAAGAAAAAGATAAAATAATTTTTTCATTGCAATAATTCATTAGAAAAGGATGCGCGTTTGGAAACACGCATCCTTTTTTTAATGTATTAATTATCTGGTATTACTTACCGAATGACCACCATGTTGATTCGCTCCATGCGCCAGTGCCTTCAGGTGCATACTGAAGAATCAAAGTATTGCCATCCAAATATCCGATTGCGAAGCTTGTTGGTTCTGCTCCACCAGTATTGATAGCGAACGGCCAAAGGATTGCACCTGCAGAAGTATTGAGGGTACCGATGCTGAATGTAGCTTCGTCATTCTTCATTTGGATTGAGTAAGATCCTGAACGAAGTTCATTGCCATCCTTTCCGTAAACTGTGATTGAAGCCTCATCTTCGTTGAAGACCATCTTAGCATTTGCATATTCTTCGCCTTCTACGTAGGATGCACCAGCATGCTGCATCTGACCTGCGAAGGTATCCGGGCATTCACCGTCATTGACGCCACAGCCCCACCATGCACCATTAATGGCGCCAGTTCCATCTTGCCATCCTGCAAGATATCCTGCATTGCCCCAAACTGCGCCACCATTGACGCTTGTCGGTTTCCAATGCCAGCCATCAGCGGGAGCTGAAAGAATTCCTTCTGGGTCATCATCGCTCATGA
>DAAK01000155.1 GCA_001701075.1 Bacteroidales bacterium GP3
GAACCCATCAGGAAAAGCACACGCGAAGAGCGTGAAAAATGGCTAAGAGAAGCAGATTTCAACGTTTTTATGCTAAAAAGTGACCATGTATACATTGACTGTCTCACCGACTCCGGGACAGGAGCATTCCCTTTGAATGGGACTTCAANNCGACCGCCAATGGGCGGCTATGATGACTGGCGATGAATCATATGCTGGAGCCAGAAGTTTTTATGAACTGAAAGATACGATCAAGCGTATCACGGGCTTCGACTACGTATTGCCTACCCATCAGGGACGCGCCGCAGAAAATGTACTTTTCTCTCATTTGGTGAAAGAAGGAGATTATATACCTGGCAACTCGCATTTTGACACCACGAAAGGACACATAGAGTCAAGGAAGGCTTTTGCTGTAGACTGCACTGTCGATGAAGCAAAGAATACCCAACTTGAAGTCCCATTCAAAGGGAATGTAGATTTAAATAAGTTGGAGGCTGAACTCGACAAGCATTGCGACAAAATACCTTTCATCATAGTCACCATCACAAACAACACTGCTGGAGGTCAGCCGGTTTCGATGGAAAACCTCCGGGGAGTACGAGCTTTGGCTGACAAATATGGCAAACGAGTATTCTTCGACAGCGCCAGATTTGCTGAGAATGCTTATTTTATAAAGACACGCGAACCAGAATTCAAAGATAAGACAATCAAGGAAATCTGCCGAGAAATGTTCTCTTATGCAGATGGCATGACCATGTCGTCGAAGAAAGATGGTCTTGTCAATATGGGAGGTTTTATAGCCACTAAATGGGAAGATATATATGAAGGCGCGAAACGATTCCTTATCCCATTTGAAGGATTTCTGACATATGGAGGCATGAACGGACGCGATATGGCTGCCCTCGCTGTAGGACTTGACGAGAACACCGAATTCGATATGCTCCAGACCCGGATAAAGCAAGTGGAATATCTTGCTTCCAAGCTTGATGAATATGGCATTCCATATCAACGTCCGGTTGGCGGACATGCTATTTTCGTAGATGCAGACAAAGTGCTTGACCAAGTTCCCAAAGAGGAGTTCCCCGGAGTCCGTCTTGGCATAGAGCTGTATCTGGAGGCCGGAGTGAGAGGATGCGAGATAGGTTATCTGCTTGCCGACCGCGACCCTGTGACACGCGAGAACAGATTTGACGGCAATGATTTCCTACGCCTCTGCATATGCAGGAGGACGTATACCGACAATCATATGAACGTAATCGCGGCAGCGTTGAAGAATGTATATGACCGACGCCATGAGATCACACGAGGCGTAAAGATCAAGTGGGAAGCCGAATTGATGCGTCATTTCACCGTCAAACTCGACTTATTGGACTGAAAAAAGCGACAAATCATTAAAAAATTCACAAAATAGTTGCACAGTTCAATAAAAAACAGTAACTTTGCATCCGCTTTCAGAATTTATGTCCTTTTAGAGATAAAAAATGGAAGCAAAAGAACAATCTCAATATCAATAAACCGGCAAGTTTTATGGCAACAAAAATCAGATTGCAGCGTCATGGCCGTAAAGGCTACGCTTATTATCCCATTGTAGTCGCCGATAGCAGGGCACCACGTGATGGTAAATTTATTGAAAGGATAGGTTCCTATAATCCGAACACTAATCCTGCTACAATAAGTTTAGACTTCGACCGTGCTTTGTATTGGGTAGAAGTGGGAGCACTTCCAACAGACACAGTTCGTTCAATCCTTTCTAAAGAAGGCGTAATGCTCATGAAGCACCTCCGTGGCGGTGTCAAGAAAGGCGCTTTCACCGAAGAAGAAGCTCAGAAACGTTTCGACGCATGGAAAGCTGACCGCACCAAGGTAGCCAACGCTTTCGAAGCTAAGAAAAATGCAAAGGCTGCTGAGGATGCTAAAGCACGCTTTGAGGCAGAAGCAGCTCAGAACCGTGCAAAGGGTGAGGAAGTAGCTAAGAAGAAGGCTGAAAAGCTTGCAGCCGCTGAGGCAGCAGCTAAGGAAGCTCTTGCTAACGAGGCTGAAGCTACTGAAGAGCAGCCCGCTGAGTAATCAGACAATCCTGACAACTGCAAAGATTGATTTGAACTTATATTATACACTTGAATTTTTCTTAGAAAAATTTGCACAGTTCAAATATTATTATTAACTTTGCATCGTCAAAATGAAAAGACATCATGATGACTTCGGTCATCATGATTTAATGGCCGATTAGTGTAGCGGTTAGCACGCCACCCTCTCACGGTGGAGACTCGGGTTCGAGTCCCGGATCGGCTACCAAGACCAATACTCGAAGAGTGTTGGTCTTTTTTATATTATTGAACCTACGCAAGCTAACCTTAACTGATATGGCAAGTATTTTGGAACGTTTGGACGGACTGGATGCAAAATTTCAGGAAATATCCACCCTAATCACTGACCCCGATGTGATATCCGACCAAAAACGATATGTTAAACTGACAAAGGAATACCACGATCTTGAGAGGATTCTGAAATCAGCAGACTGCTACCGCACAACGCTATCAAATATCGAGGAAGCAAAGAGTGTGATAGCTGAAGAAAACGACGAGGAGCTTCGCGCTCTTGCTAAAGAGGAACTTGAAGAGGCGCAACGAAAGCTTCCAAAGCTTGAGGAAGAGATAAAGTTGCTGATGATCCCGCCAGATCCTGACGACTCGAAAAACTGTGTTGTTGAGATACGTGGAGGAACAGGAGGTGACGAAGCTGCCCTTTTTGCCGGCGACCTCTTTAGGATGTATCAGAAATATGCCGAACGAAAAGGATGGGCGCTTTCTGTGAGCAATACGTCTGAAGGCGCCGCAGGCGGATATAAGGAAATAGTATTCACTCTTTCTGGCGAAGGAGTATATGGCACTATGAAATATGAAAGTGGAGTGCACCGGGTGCAGAGAGTCCCTGTCACCGAAACTCAAGGACGAGTGCACACCTCGGCAGCTACGGTAGCTGTCCTCCCGGAAGCAGAAGAATTTGACGTTGAAATTCATGAAGGAGAGATAAGATGGGACACTTTCAGATCAGGAGGTGCCGGAGGACAGAATGTCAACAAGGTAGAGTCTGGAGTTCGATTGAGATATAATTGGAAAAATCCAAATACCGGCGTTGTTGAAGAAATTCTTATTGAATGTACTGAGACCCGCGACCAACCCAAAAACAAAGAAAGGGCACTTTCAAGACTACGTACATTCATCTACGACCGCGAGCACCAAAAATATCTTGATGATATAGCATCAAAAAGAAAGACAATGGTCAGCACCGGTGATAGATCCGCAAAAATCAGGACCTACAACTTTCCACAAGGCCGCATGACCGACCATCGCATAAATTATACCGTCTATAATCTTGGCACTTTCATGGATGGTGACATCCAGGAATGTATCGACAGGCTCATAGTAGCAGAAAATGCGGAGAAGCTCAAATCATCAGAAATATAACTTTGTTTAACTGTTTAATCGCTTAGGAGGGAGGGAAAACAAAAAAAGTCACCGGAATTGGTGACTTTTTTTTGTAGCGGGATCGAGAATTGAACTCGAGACCTCCGGGTTATGAATCCGACGCTCTA
>DAAK01000038.1 GCA_001701075.1 Bacteroidales bacterium GP3
GGCTGAAAGTGTAATCTATCTTGACGAACCAGGAAAGAAACGCCAATATATTGATACTGCTGCTATCGATCCCAAACAACTTCTTGCGGGAAAGTATCCCCGTCTTCTTGACGAATGGCAAATAGCACCTGAACTATGGGATGCAGTCCGTTTCGTTGTTGATCATGGCGACCAAGACGGAATGTTTATTCTGACTGGATCTGCGGTCCCTCTGTCTGATGATGAAAAGCAAAGGATAAGCCATAGTGGCACCGGACGAATCGGGCGCATCAAGATGCGGACAATGTCCCTATGGGAGTCACAGGAATCATCTGGCGAGGTCTCTCTTACAGAACTCTTCGCCAACAAGCCGATAATAAACGGTATTGGTGAAACTAATCTGGAGAAAATTGCATATTATGTATGTCGGGGAGGCTGGCCCAAAAGTATTTCCCAAAGACCTCAAATTTCGTTGGGACGTGCTTTTGATTACTATGATGCCATTGTCAACACTGACATATCACGCACTGACAAGTCATTTGTAAATCCGGAACGTGTTAAATTAATCCTACGCTCCTATGCACGTCATCAGGGAACACAAGCAACAATATCTTCAATACGAGATGATATCAAAACTAACGAAATCATGGGGATGGATGATCGTACTGTGTCATCCTATATAGAGGCCTTAAGAAAAATATTTGTTATTGAAGATATGGCATCATGGAATCCCAATCTCCGCTCCAAGATAGCCATCCGTAGTTCTGACACACGATACTTCTCTGACCCATCAATCGCGGTGGCCGCCTTAGGTTTAGGTCCTTCTGACCTCTTGAATGACCTTGAGACATTCGGACTTTTGTTTGAGACTTTATGTGCAAGGGATTTGCGCGTCTATACTGAAGCTCTTGGTGGTTCAGTTTATCACTATCGCGACAGCAGTGGTCTTGAATGTGATGCAGTCATACATCTGAGAGACGGCTCCTATGGTCTTGTAGAAATTAAATTAGGAGGAGACAATGCAATAGAATATGGAGCAAAGACTCTTGATTCCCTAACTAAGAAAATTGACACCACGCGAATGAAATCCCCAAGTTTTAAAATGGTGCTAACTGCTGTTGCACCTTTCGCATATCGTAGGCCAGATGGAATATACGTTGTGCCGATCACCACTCTAAAATACTAAGACCTTATCTATAGATTTTATAATACACAATTTTATAATACACAAATGATATATTTATACAATTAGATAATACCAGACCGCGTTTCAAAACTTTGAGACGCGGTCTTAATTATTTCACGCAGGCCCGGAGACCTTTCACGACGGAACCTGTGAAGCCAGCTTCCTCCATTGCGTTCAGTCCACGGATGGTAAGTCCGCCGGGAGTAGTCACCTTGTCGACCTCTTGCTCAGGATGAAGACCGTTTTTTTCGATAAGTTCTGCGGCTCCGCGCATTGTTGCAGTAGCCGCACGTAATGCTGTGGCAGGATATAATCCCAACTCTACCCCACCTTCTGTCATCGCTCTCAACATACGCATCATGAATGCCATACCACAGGAGGCGACTGCCATGCCAGCATCGAGCATCCTTTCCTCGACAATTTCAGTCAATCCCATTGTAGCAAAAATGTCTGCAACTACAAGATCAGATTGCTCATCTGGAATCTCTCGACTCACAAATGTAACGCCACATCCTACACCAACTGCTGTATTTGGAATGGCTCTGTATATCCTAATACCATTTCCAGACATCTCGCGCAATGCAGCTATATCAACTCCGGCAGCTAAAGAAACTAATATTGGTTGAGAATCTGATACTTCCGAAGACCAGATAGGACGGAGTTGATCAATGACCTCCTTGACTTTCCATGGTTTTATGCCCAATACTATAACATCAGCTCCTACAGCACATTCATAGTTTGATGCAGTGGTGAAGACATTAGGAAAATCCGCCTTTATAGCCTCCAATTTGCCTATGGAGGGGTTAGAAACTCTTACTTCATAATTATCTGAAGATTTAGCCAAACCTCTCGCCACTGCACCTCCCATGTTGCCGGCACCAATCACACTCACTTTTATTTTCATATCTCATCTATTGTTTTGTATATACAAAATTAATATTTTCCATACAATTTTCAAAAAAACATTCAATTTTTCAAGGATAAGTATATAATGAAAAGGCTTTTTTTGTAATTTTGCAGCATGAAACAGGAAAATACAGTTGAAAGCGGGCAAAAACTTGGACTTTCAGGACTTGTGGCATTAGTGTTTGGGATGATGGTGGGCAGCGGGATTTTCAACATACCGCAAAACTTGGCAGCTGGAGCTGGCCTTGGAGCCGTAATAATTGGATGGTCTATAACAGCTACTGGCATGTTGTTGCTTGTCAATGCTTTTAAGATTCTATCAGACCGTCATCCGGAACTTAATGAAGGGATATATCTATATGCTGAAAAGGGATTCAACCGTTTCACTGGATTTAATGTCGCATGGGGCTATTGGCTATGTGCATGCTTCGCCAATGTTGCCTATGCTGTTATGCTCAACGACACTTTCGGAGCTTTTTTCCCCTCTCTGCTCGCACACGGCTGGCCCACTGTCTTCTTCTGTTCAGCTTTGATATGGGTGATGTATGTTCTTATATGTTCAGGAATGCGAACATCGTCTATAATTGCTACGATTACAGCAATTATTAAGATTGCAAGTATAGCGTTGATTATAGTTTTACTTGTCCTCAATATCCATTATAAGACACTGACTTCCGACATTTGGTGTGTTGGCGATGGTATAGGTGGCATCCTCTCTCAAGTGAAAAGCACCATGCTTGTCACATTGTGGTGCTTCATCGGAGTTGAAGGAGCCGTTGTCATGTCAGGGCGAGCCAAGCGTCAGAGTGATGTTGGGAAAGCAGGCATAATCGGTTTCTTATCTGCTTGGATTCTTTATGTACTTGTATCTGTATTTTGCTTCGGAATAATGTCTCGTGCCAATCTTGCGGGTTTGGAGGATCCTTCGGCGGCATATGTATTGCGCACTATATGTGGCGAATGGGCATATTGGTTGGTTATAGCAGCCGTGATTGTTTCCATTTCTGGAGCATGGTTCGTATGGACTATCATCACGGCCGAACAACCATACTCAGGAGCACGGCATGGAATATTTCCTAAATGGCTTCTTAAAAAAGATGGGTCGGATTCACTTCAACCTTCACTCTTAGCTTCCAGCATTGTTATGCAGCTTTTCCTATTCCTTGTAGTGACAGCTGAAGACGTATATCTATATGCACTTAATATCACGGGACTAATGGTTTTGCCGGCATATTTATTCAGTGCTCTTTTTCTCGTGAAGATGGCAGCGAAAGACTATAAGAATCATCTTCTTGCAGATCATGCAAAAAGGGGACTTGCTTACGCTATGTCTATTGGCATCGGTGCGACAGTATTTTGCATCTGGATGATTTATGCCGCTGGTATTGGTCTTCTTCTTCAAGGTATCGCCTTCTATCTGCTCGGACTTCCTTTCTACAGAAGAAAACATCATAATTAGTCCTGTGTCGCAAAATGCGCCAAACAACCGAACTGAAAAATTGCAATATAAAAATCGAAATTTTTTGTAACAGGGATTGAAGTTTTTCCGTCTTTTATATACAATAATGAATAAAAGACAAAATATCGGCTGACGATTATGACGGACGGTGAGTTCAAAGAAATACTTCTGCCCTGCTATCGAAGAATGTATGCTGTTGCATTAGCAATTCTCCGAAATGAAGATGATGCATCCGATGCCGTACAGGATGCAATTTCTGCTTTATGGCAAAGGCA
>DAAK01000023.1 GCA_001701075.1 Bacteroidales bacterium GP3
ACTTCAAGATACCAGCTTGAGAATTCATCCCAGAAAAGCTTGTAGACGGCCATCAAAGCTTCGGAAATACGGAACTTGCCCATCAGATCTTCCACCTCATTCATTGTCTTATAAAGCTGAGAACGGAACCAATCTACGGCAATCTTTGAACTTTCGGGCTGTGGGATATTATCGTCGACATTCCATCCTTGAATAAGACGGAACGCATTCCAAATCTTGTTGGCAAAGTTACGTCCTTGCTCCACAAGCGCATCATCATACATGATATCGTTGCCTGCTGGAGCAGAAAGCATTAGTCCCATACGAACTCCGTCAGCGCCAAACTTGTCAATAAGTTCAAGCGGATCAGGTGAATTTCCGAGCGACTTGCTCATCTTGCGACCTATCTTGTCGCGCACAATGCCTGTGAAATAGACATTGCTGAAGGGTTTGTCGCCTACATATTCATACCCAGCCATAATCATTCTGGCCACCCAGAAGAAGATGATATCGGGGCCTGTAACCAGGGTAGCTGTAGGGTAGTAATATTTCAGTTCCTCATTGTTGGGGTCAAGTATACCGTTGAAGAGAGTGATAGGCCATAGCCAAGAACTAAACCATGTGTCAAGTGCACCTTCATCCTGAACGAGATCATCCTCTTTCAAATCAAGCCCACTTTCCTCACGAGCTTTCGCCAAGGCCTGTTCCTTAGTCTCGCCCACTGCTATACGGGTCTCTCCGTTTACTTCATAATAGTAAGCCGGAATGCGATGTCCCCACCAGAGCTGACGACTAATACACCAGTCCTGGATATTTTCAAGCCAAAGGCGATAGGTGGTTTTGTATTTCTCTGGAACGAACTTTATATAATCTTCCATCACAGGAGCGAGGGAAATATCTGCGAAGTGGCGCATATTGATAAACCACTGAAGAGAAAGACGCGGTTCGATAGCTACTTTTGTGCGTTCCGAATAGCCAACGTTATTGGTATAGTCCTCTATCTTCTCCATCAATCCTGCATCCTCAAGATCTTTTGCAATCTGCTTCCGGACTTCAAAGCGGTCCATGCCAGCATATTTTCCACCATTCTCATTGAGAGTAGCATCTTCATTAAATATATCGATAGTCTCAAGATTATGGGTCTTTCCAAGCATATAGTCGTTCTTGTCGTGCGCTGGAGTCACTTTCAAGCAACCAGTACCGAAATCAATCTCCACATAACGGTCTTCAATGACTGGAATCTCGCGACCTACGAGAGGAACAATTACCTTCTTGCCCTTTAGCCATTCATTCTTTGGATCCTTCGGGTTGATACACATTGCAGTATCGCCCATGATTGTCTCCGGACGAGTAGTAGCTACGACTGCATAGCGCCCTTCAGGATCATCAGCCACATAATAGCGGAGATAATACAGTTTAGAGTGCTCCTGCACGAAATTTACCTCATCATCAGAGATAGCCGTACGGTTTTTCGGATCCCAGTTTACCATGCGGAGACCACGATAGATAAGACCTTTATCATAGAGGTCGCAGAAAACCTTTGTCACACTCTTAGAGCGAAGCTCGTCCATAGTGAAAGCAGTGCGGTCCCAGTCGCAACTTGCGCCAAGCTTGCGGAGCTGCTGTAGGATAATGCCACCATGAGTATGAGTCCAGTCCCATGCATGCTCAAGGAATTGCTCTCGGGTCAGATCAGTCTTCTTTATTCCTTGTTCCGCAAGTTTCTGTATAACTTTTGTTTCAGTAGCAATAGCAGCGTGGTCAGTACCAGGAACCCACAACGCATTTTTGCCCATCATGCGGGCGCGACGTATCAATATATCCTGAATCGTATTGTTGAGCATATGGCCCATGTGGAGCACACCTGTCACATTTGGCGGTGGTATTACTATACAATAAGGTTCACGTTCATCAGGAACAGAATGGAACATTTTATGGCGTTCCCAGTATTCGTACCATTTGTCTTCAACCTCATGTGGGTTGTATTTGGTAGCTAATTCACTCATGATTTTTACTTGTTTTGCTTTTAATGTGCAAAATTACAAAAAATAATTTAGAATTTTGAATTTTGAATTTAGAATTAATCAATTCCAAATAATATTATTGGAAAATAAAGATTGTAGGTTAGAAAAAAAAGCATTAATTTTGCAGACATGAATGATCTGGTTATAGGCAGATTTGCCCCGTCACCTTCCGGGCGAATGCACTTCGGCAATATTTATACGGCAGTCATGTCATGGCTTTCTGTTAAAGCTCGTGGCGGCCGATGGATTCTGCGTATCGAGGATCTTGATCCGCAACGCAGTAAGATGGAATATGCCCGTCAGATCGAAGACGACCTTCTATGGCTCGGACTTGAATGGGATGAAGGTGGCATCGAGGGGAAAGGTCCTCATGGCCCATATCTTCAGAGTCAACGACATGATTTCTACTACTCTGCCCTTGAGAAATTAAAGGCTACCGGACTTTGCTATTGTTGCACTTGCACCCGTGCTGATATTCTTGCGACACAAGCCCCGCACGAATCGGATGGAAGAGTCGTATATAAAGGGACTTGCCGACCAGCTATCATGCCATCACCATTTCATGAAAAGGAAAATGCATCGGTGCGGATTATGGTGCCGGATGAAGAAATATCCTTTACAGATATGATTCAAGGACATCAATGTGTGAATTTGGCTCATCATTGTGGAGATTTCATCCTAAGGCGCAGCGATGGCGCATGGGCCTATCAATTGGCCGTGGTTGTCGATGATGCCTTGATGGGAGTGACAGAAATAATGCGGGGGAAGGATTTGCTTCTTTCGGCTGCCCAGCAGATTTATCTCTATCGACTCTTAGGATACAAAGCTCCAGCATTTGCTCATCTTCCTTTGATTACTAATGAAATGGGAGTGCGATTGTCGAAACGTGATAAATCACTCTCCATGGAATTTTTACGCCAAAAACATCGCCCGGAAGAAATTCTTGGGATGATTGCACATCGCGCAGGCATAATCCCTATTCACGAACAAATCTCCCTCTTTGAGTTGCTTACATCCTTCAAAAACAATGCAGATTAGATGTTTATCGGAGATCTCAGAGTTCTCCGAATTCTATGAAAATTAGAAACACAATATTAAAAAATGTAAAAAATACACTTAATTTAAACCTTTTGGTATGAGGTTTGTTCTAATGATATAAGTAAGAAATTAGTTTCATGATGTTAGGTTAGTAAAATGTATTATGGAAAGCACTGAGCGGCATTCATTTGTGAAAATGAATGTCGCTTTTTTTTACTGATATTTGGCAGTTTGCATAAAAAGTAGTAACTTTGCAGTGATAACCAACTATTACAGAAAATTGGATACAGACCCTTTACCTGCACACAGTCCATTGCTGGCCTTGAGCCAGCTCGCGCAAAGCGCCATATCTTTTCATGCTCCGTCTGATTGGACATCTTGGAGCATCATTGTGTTTATTGCACTCATTTGTTTATGCCTTTCAGCATTCGTATCTGGCAGCGAGATATCATTTTTTGGTCTTTCGCAAGGAGAAATCGAACAACTTGAAGAGGATGACAAACCGAATGCGCTGAAAGCCCTCAAATTAATCAATAACCCCGAGAAACTTTTAGCCACCATATTGATAGCCAACAATCTTGTGAATATAACAATGGTTGTTCTGCTTACTTTCGCTATCAACCAAGTTGCTATTTTTAACTCAGCTGTTGTCGGATTCCTTCTACAGACTGTTTTATTGACATTTCTTTTGCTGCTCTTCGGAGAAATTTTCCCGAAACTTGTGGCAAGAGGACGTAGTATGAAGTGGGTGTTGATGGCTTCCTCTGGCATCTCTTTCTTTTCTGATATCTTTTCTCCTCTTTCATCACTCTTAGTGAAATCTTCATCCATCATCAACAAAGTTGTGGCTAAGAAACAGGAAAACCTCACAACCGACGAACTTGAGAAAGCTCTTGAAATCTCCGACCTTCAAGAGGGTAAAGACAAAGAAATGCTTGAAGGCATTCTGACCTTTGGCGAAAAGGAGGCAAGCGAAATAATGATTTCTCGCGTGGATGTCACTGATATTGAATATCATGCTGATTTTCAAGAGGTGGTAGATGTAATCGTCAAGTCAGGATATAGTCGCATTCCAGTCTACGACCGCACCCAAGACACTATCAAAGGCATCCTATATTCCAAAGATCTTCTTCCATATATCGGCACTCAAGATGAAAAATTCAGATGGCAAGCTCTCATCAGGGATGCTTATTTCGTTCCGGAATCACGTCTGCTCGATGATTTGCTTGAAGATTTCCGCACAAAGAAGATCCATATGGCAATCGTCATAGATGAATATGGTGACACTCAAGGCATTGTTACTCTTGAAGATGTAATAGAGGAGATCGTAGGGGAAATAGATGATGAATATGATGAGAGCCAGAATCTTTATCGCAAGATCTCACAAGACACTTATGTTTTCGATGCCAAGATACCTATCAGCGACTTCTGCCGTGTGACTGACACTGATGAGGATGAATTGGGAGATATAGGAGATGCAGAGACTCTTGCCGGACTAATGCTCGAAATCAAAGGAGACTTCCCGGAAAACAAGGAGTCGCTCCAGAGGGGTCCATTCAGATTCCTTATCATGCAGATAGAGAAGCATCGCATCACAAAAATAAGAGTGTCTAAAATCAACAATCAAAGATCAAAGATCAACGATTAAACATCAAGTTTTTATCGGGCACATTCGCCCAATTAGCCATATTAATATTTACCCACCATGAGTGATTTTATGTATGAGAAAGAGATAGCGCCGTGCGGAGTAGCTATCGAAGAAATATATGGTGCTGAAGAAAAATCTGCCAAGGTCTGGAAACTATTTGCAATGCAAATTTTCTCTGAAGCAGAGGGAGATTATCGTGAAATAATCCACCTTGATAATGGTGCGCCATTGCTCGATGATACTCCACAGCGAATATCCGTATCTCACACATCACATTTTTTGGTAATTGCGTCTATTCCAAAGACTCCTGATATCAATCTTGATGAAGTCAATGTCCGCACAGCCATCGGAGTTGATGTGGAAAAAGCGGATAGGCAGCAGGTGATTAAAATAAGAGATAAATTCTTGACAAAAGAAGAGATGGATTTGCTTCCTGCTGTAGATGATCCGGAAAAGACAAATCCAGATACTATTAAGGACTTCATTCTTGCATGGACTTGCAAAGAAGCTCTCTATAAGTCAATAATGGGGGGTTCACCTGATTGGAGATACGATTATCGCATCATCTCACTTCCAAAGATAGCAAGAAGCCTCTCAGATGCCACATCTGACAAATATGGAAAAGCTGAAATTTTGCTTAATGGGTCTTCTATGGAAATGCTACTCTCCTCTTGGGAAGCGGAGGGTCATGTGTTGACAATTGCTTTCTCCCCTAAAATCGCTCGGTTCCCAGTCACTCCGATGCCAAATAACGCATAATCATAGTAAGCAGGATCATCAGGACGATATTCTCGCAATCGAGCTGTCAATTCCTCTACGGCTTTGCGGTCGTCTTGTTTGCGTGTAAGAAGTCCGAGGTCGCGGGCAGTATTGCCGACATGCACATCAAGTGGAATATAGAGCTTTGACTTAGGAATAGACTTCCACACTCCAAGGTCTACAATTCCGTCATCACGCACAAGCCAGCGCAATGCCATGTTCACACGTTTTAGTGCAGTTTGCTTTAGATTATTTGGAAGTCCTCGCTTCGATACCACTCCCCCATTTGCATCAGTGATAATCTTCTGCATTTCCTCCACCAATTTCCATGCAGGTGCAGGATCATCGGCTGCCTTAATTGACGCACTAAATGCATCAAGACTTTCGTATCGACGATATATCTCGCGCAATCCTGTCAATAAATGCTGTAAGTCTCGCGCAAAAAATGTGCGATGGATGTTTTGGGTCGGATCAAGATCAATATAGCCCTCCTCCTTCACGTAATTATATGGATCATGCCCCATGAGTGCAAGCAGACGCTCTGCATCCCGGCAAATCATTGTGCGTTTACCCCATGCGATGTGAGAGGCAAGAAGCGACACGATCTCTATATCTTGCAATTTTTCGAACCGACGGGGAAACTGCACCGGATCATCTGCTATGAAATCCGGCCTATTTATCAAGGCGGCTTGTTCGTCTAAAAAATCTTTCATCCTCTTTTGATTTTGACTGTGGATACACGGAGAGTGCTTCACTACAAAGTGATTTGAACAGGATCTGACTCACGATTGTTCCTATCCAGCGCTGTGACAGCAAATCTCATTCCTTTTACTGCTTCTTCATCATCGCTATCTGAGACAAGATATTCCTTACGAGGAGTCAGCAACATAATGGCTTCGACATTTTCTATATCTATTGATTCATCCTCAAGGAAAGAATAAATCACGAATCGTATCGGGTCGGTAGCCTTCTGCTTTGGTTTTTCTGCATCCCATTCTAAAAAAATCTTGCCATCTTTCTTCGCCATACGTAGATTCTTGACAGGAACCGGACACTCTTTAGTATTCCCGTATGCAGGAGGAATGGCAACAGTGTTTTGATGCACATAAGCCAATGAATCAGCAACTCCTTTCATATTGCCAGTGACCCAATATCCATGCCACCATACATTACCTTTAATATTAGGGAGTTCACGCGAAAGTTTCACCTTAGTTGCAAGTTCATTTGTATCTCCGGCCTTAGGATCGGCATTATTCATAGTGCGCTGTACGTCTTGACCTATAAATACATCAACACCTTGGCAGTTGTCGTTCCACCAATGAGCCAGATGGCGGCTTGGAGCCGCCTTAAAGTCAAGAGTCCAATATAGCTGTGGAGCGAGATAATCTATCCAGCCGTT
This sequence comes from Bacteroidales bacterium GP3, assembly GCA_001701075.1. GTDB lineage: Bacteria > Bacteroidota > Bacteroidia > Bacteroidales > Muribaculaceae > Lepagella. Next base: position 6,848 of record DAAK01000023.1, read on the forward strand.
TTTTGCCCACAGCAGGACATCAGCATAAAGACCATCATAGTTTTGCAGACCGTTTGAGTCAGAACCGCGGGGGTCAGTCTTTTTGTTGCGCCATATTCCAAATGGACTCACTCCAAAGCGTACCCAAGGTTTTGTCTCTTTGATAGTGGAATTCATCTGCTCTATCAAGAGGTCTACATTATGCCTTCGCCAATCTTCAAGTTTCATCTCGCCGCCAAACTTTTCATATGAGTCATTGTCGGGAATTTTTACTCCGGCCACAGGATAAGGATAGAAATAATCATCTATGTGTATGGCATCTATATCGTAGCGAGTCGTAATGTCCTTAACCACCTCACAAATATAGTCTCTGTTTTCCTGATATGCAGGATCAAAGAAAATCTTCCCATCATATTTAAAGAAACGCTCGGGATATTTCTTCGAGATATGATCATCAGGAAGCACCTCCTTTGGAGTGGATGTCACGCGATATGGATTAAGCCAAGCATGGAGTTCCATCCCACGCTTATGAGCCTCTTCAATAGCAAATTCGAGAGGATCCCAAAGAGGAGCAGGTGCAACTCCACGTTGACCCGTTATCCAGCTCGACCATGGTTCGATATCGCTTATATAAGCAGCATCTGCAGTAGGACGCACTTGAAAGATGACTGCATTGCATCCCGCACGATGCAGCCGATTTATCTGATCGGCTATATAGGCTTTCAATTGCGCAGTACCCTTCTTTTGAGTATTCATATACTGGGTCTGCCCAATGATATGTAGCCATGCCCCACGGAATTCACGTTTGGGATTTTCAGCAAACGTAAAAATTGGGATAATGAAAGATAGGATAAGTATTGATAACGCTGACTTATGTTTCATCATAAAGAATATAAAGGACGCACGAAGCGTGCGTCCCTATGAGATAATCGGAAGTTTTAATCGCCATAGAGAGAATCCCACCACTCTGGTGAGTCTTGCAAATGCTTGGCAAACCATGCCATTATAGTGGCATGCCAAGGTTTACACTTGTCATGGTTTGTAATAATATGATTCTCACCATCCACTTGCACAAATTCCACGTCGCGTCCAAGAATACGAAGAGCATTGAAGAGTTGGATGCTCTCACCTATCGGGACGTTGGTATCAACCTTTCCATGAAGCAGAAGAAGTGGAGTATGAATCTTGTCGGCATTAAAGAGAGAGCCATGCATCGTGAAGAGTTCCGGATTGTTCCAAGGATAGGATTCCGGGGCAGCAGTTGTATTATAGGAATAGCCCCAGTTTCCTTCTCCCCAATATGAAGTCACATTGGAAATTCCAGCATGTGCTGCCGCAGCTGCAAACATATCTGTCTTTGTCTGAAGATATTGAGTCATAAATCCTCCATAGCTTGCTCCGAGACAACCTATTTTCTTATCATTTACAAAATCATGAGTGCGACAATATTCCTTGACTCCTTCGATTATGTCATCTGCAGTGCGATCTCCCCACGCATTGGCATGACGGGCAGAAAATTCCTGTCCATAGCCGTATGCGCCCGACGGATTGATTACAAGAGCTACATATCCGCGAGATGCGAAAATCTGCGGATCATACACACTTAGGTATCTTTGACATGGTGAGCATCCGCCATAATAATACACTATCATGGGGTATTTCTTATTTGGGTCAAAATCGGGAGGGAGCACTTGCATGCAGTCGATTGTTGTGCCGTCAGATGCCTTATAACTCCATGAAGAAGCCTCACCTGGCTGCATATCAGGATAGTCGCGGGAATAAGGATCGTCGACCAACCTTACTTTTCCTGACTTGAGATCAAGAAGTTCGCATCTGCCTGCATAGTGATAGTCAGAACCAACTGCAGAAACCCATTTGTTCTCATCTGTACCTATAGAGAATCTTGATATGTAGGGCATTCCGAAGTCAAGTTTTGAAATCTTTCCTGATTTAGGATCCATTTTGTAGACATTGAGAGTAAATCCATCAGAAGCACGGAAATAGACCTGGCCATCTGCATGATTCCAGATTGGTTCATCATCAATGGAAGGATTGAAATCGACTGTCATTGGACGAATAGACTTGTCTGAGATGGTCAGGATATAACCCTGTATGTCATAGCTGTTGCTATACTTATGACCTCCATTATTCTTGCCGATTCCACCAAAAGAATCAGGACCCGCCGTAATGAAAAGTTGCTTTCCATCGGGAGAATACGTGCAAGTATTGAGGTAAGATTCTTTCTTCAACAATGTGTCAGTGGCAAGAGTGTTCAGATCAAGTTCTATGACATCTTGGAAGTAGAATGGGAATTCATCCATTTTAGTGTCCATACTGCCATAGATCAGCTTTTGTGAATCTGGAGAAATATCATAAACAGATGTAGAATTTCCTGCATATGTAAGAGGTTGCCTGACACCTGTCTTAAGGTCATATTTTTCAAGATAATACCGATTACGATGTCCAGCAAGACGATCATCAGGATCTTGAAGACGATTGACAGGTCCGGAATCTTTTGGTCCTTCCACAAATTTGTGAAGAATCAGAAACGAACAGTCTGGACTAATAGTAAAACTATTTTCGGGAAGCTCCGAAGCCATCAACGTCTGTTTTTGGGTAGATGCTTCTAAAGCATACAGTGAATAAGTTTTATCCGTTGATACAGTGTAGCCAAGAGCACTTCCGGTAGGAAGCCAGAAAGCACTCTTTGGAAGATATGCATTTACCGTTTTCCCTGTTGAGCATTCTATAAGCTCCGACCATGATCGGCGATTTTTCTCACCATACATCGTCGAATATGACAATATCATATATTTCCCATCCGGAGAAATGGAAGCACTGCTCACACGGGTGCCTAATGCAGATTCATCCACACGGAAACGTGTAGTAATTGAAGGCCCGGTAGCTAACTCGACATCTTCAAATTCGACATCTGGCTCAAACTCCAGCTGCAGGCTTGGGGCATCAGGATCATCAGGCATAGAGATGAAAGTTATGAAGTAGTCGGCAGTTTCAGCAGGTTCAAGATTAATCGTAGTCTTATCCCAAGATGGGACAGAATCTGCAGAACTGATCGTCAGTAGACTTCCGTGGATGTCTGAAAGCTCTGCCATCACGTTCGACTTAAGACGAAGTGTTCCTTTTACAAACTTATCAGGCCGCATACGAGTAGATAGTGTGCGAAGCACAGGGCCATCGCTCGATTTTGGGAATCGAATGCACAGAGAGGTATCGGCCTTAACTTCGATCCAGTCTGCTGAAGGTTTGTCAAGCTTCCGATTGACAGTCTGAAGAAGCTTCTCGTTTGAAAATGGATTCTTAGCCTTAAGCAATGAGTCTTCAGGCAACACAGGAAGTTTGAGGTTTACTTCGGGAAATACTTTAAAAGTATCAAACTTTACAGATGCGTTATCGCCCCTCACTCCTAAGAATGAGAAGGCGACAGCCGCCACGGTCAAAGCCGCAGTCAATTTATTGATCATAGGTTATTCTTTATTTTCCAGACATTTCATAGGCACTGATTGCCTTGAGTTTCATATGATAGATAAGAGTAGAATACGGGATGACAGAAGTGCTTGAAGCTCCATAACCGGCATTCATAGGAATGACACAAGTCACGGAATCTCCGACATGCATATTTGTCAGCATTGCCCAGAAACCAACTATGTTCTGGTTTGGTTTGCATTGATAGACGCTATCTGCATAATGTTTATAACTGGCATCAAGCAAATTGCCATTGACATAATAACAATCATACACTACATCGCAGGTAGAGTTGTCCATCGGCACAAGGTTGGATGCTGTCAGACTTCGGTCATTATGCCATTGTGCTAAAACATGCACTCCGGGAGCCCAGACTGGCGAAATTTTTTCGAACACCTTCTTTCCATCAGCCCCTATCGTATCCTCCATTCGGGTAACGTACGACTCATTCTGATTGATCCATTCAGTATAGTCATATCTGTTGTCATCATCGCCCAAACATGAAGTCAGGAAAGGAGCTGTAAGAAGCACAGCAGCAACATACAGAATATATTTCATTTTGCGTTTTGCATTTTGCGATTTCAGAGACTCTGAGTTCTTTGGAATCTCAGAGTCCTCTGAAAAGTATAAAATTAATCTTTAATCTTTTATATTAAGATCAAAACTCCACTTTCGGTGCCTTGTTGGCTCCAGCTTCTGCTTTAAACTGCTCTTTTTCCTTAAATCCAAACCATCCGGCATAGATTGTAGTAGGGAATTTCTTTATAGACGTATTATATTCTTTCACGGCCTGAGTGTAACGTTCGCGCTCGGTAGCGATCCGGTTTTCTGTTCCCTCAAGCTGAGTCTGAAGGTCTATGAAGTTCTGGTTTGCCTTAAGGTCAGGATATGCTTCCTTCACGGCATTCACATAGATATCCAAAGCTCCTTTCAGTTTGCTCTGGGCTTCCTGATATGCCTGTATGTTCTGTTGCGGATTCTCTATAGCTTCTGCTGCATTATAAGCTTCAGTCAGACCGCTACGTGCCTGAGTCACCTTTATGAAGGTTTCACTCTCATGCTCGGAATATCCTTTTACTGTATTGACGAGGTTAGGGATAAGGTCAGCACGACGCTGATACTGGTTTTCTACTTGTGCCCACGCCTGATCTACTGACTGCTCTTTCTCTACGAGTGAGTTATAGTTACAGCTCGATAGCGTTGACATTGCTATGATAGCCACGAAGGCAGTTGCTATTCTGCTTATTATCTTATTCATATCTTTTATTTTAATTTTCCTGCAAGGGAAAGTTAAAGGAGTTTCTTGAGGAGTGAATTTAGAGATACTTTTTCTGCGAGAATCTTCTCAAGATCATCGACATTTACTCGTTCCTGCTCCATAGTGTCACGATGACGGAGTGTCACTGTATTGTCCTCAAGTGTCTGATGGTCGACTGTAATACAGTATGGAGTGCCGATTGCATCCTGACGGCGATAACGCTTGCCAATCGAGTCTTTCTCATCCACCTGACAAGTGAAGTCAAAACGAAGCTTATGCTGGATCTCACGAGCCTTCTCCGGAAGTCCATCTTTCTTTACGAGTGGAAGGACGGCGCACTTCACAGGAGCAAGAGCAGCCGGGAAGTGAAGTACTACTCGGCGGTCGCCATTTCCAAGATCCTGATCCTCAAAGCAGCTGCAGAAGACACTAAGGAACATTCGGTCTACACCGATCGACGTTTCGATTACATATGGCACATAGCTTTGGTTCAATTCAGGATCGAAATACTGAATCTTCTTACCAGAGAATTTCTCATGCTGGCTCAGGTCGAAGTTTGTACGCGAATGTATTCCCTCTACTTCCTTGAAGCCAAATGGCATCTCAAATTCGATATCGGTCGCAGCATTAGCGTAGTGAGCCAATTTCTCGTGGTCATGATAGCGATACTTTGCATCCCCAAGGCCAAGAGCCTTATGCCATTTTAGACGGGTTGCACGCCAGTAATCAAACCACTTCATCTCCTCGCCCGGGCGAACAAAGAATTGCATCTCCATCTGCTCGAATTCACGCATACGGAAAATAAACTGACGGGCCACAATCTCATTACGGAACGCCTTTCCTATCTGTGCAATACCGAATGGGATACGCATACGTCCTGTCTTCTGCACATTCAGATAGTTGACAAAGATACCCTGTGCTGTCTCCGGACGAAGATACACATTCATAGCGCCATCAGCTGTAGAGCCCATCTCTGTCTTGAACATAAGGTTGAACTGGCGCACGTCGGTCCAATTCTTGGTGCCACTGATCGGGTCTACTATTTCATAGTCAAGGATTATCTGCTTTAGCTCGGCGAGGTCGTTGGCATTCATTGCATCTGAATAACGCTTATGCAATTCATCGCGTTTTGCCTGGTGCTCGAGTACGCGACCATTTGTTGAGCGGAATTGAGCTTCATCGAAAGCATCGCCGAAACGCTTTGCTGCTTTTGCCACCTCCTTATTGATCTTATCGTCGATCTTGGCGATTTCATCTTCGATGAGGACATCTGCACGATAACGCTTTTTCGAGTCGCGGTTGTCGATTAGAGGGTCATTGAAAGCATCTACGTGTCCGGATGCCTTCCAAATTGTGGGGTGCATGAATATGGCGGAATCGATGCCAACGATATTGTCGTGAAGCATTGTCATTGCCTCCCACCAGTAGCGTTTTATATTATTTTTTAGTTCAACGCCGTTCTGTCCATAGTCATAAACTGCGCTGAGACCGTCGTATATTTCTGATGATTGGAATACGAATCCGTATTCTTTGGCATGTGCCACTATCGTCTTGAAGACATCTTCCTGTTTTGCCATTTTCTTATGCTGAATTATTTGATTATTCTCTGTATTTTATGTTGTGTAAACAACTTCAAGATGCAAATTTAATCATTTTTTTTCAAATTCTCATCCTCATTTGATATTTTTTGCATTTTGCGGTTAGTTATCGCGCAAACGCAGGAGTCTGACCATACATTTTCAGAGGTCTCCACCATATCTATTATTGTATATATCGGTAGAATAATACCCATAATGCTGATATTGGCTCCGATTCCTGACATAAGCGAAAGAGTAAGGAAATAGCATCCCATCGGCACTCCAGCATTTCCCACTGCAGAAATTACAGATATGAATAGCCATAATATCATAGTAGCCCAACTCAGTTCCATACCGTTGTTTTGCATCACGAACAGCGACGTGCATAATATGAAAGCTGCACATCCATTCATGTTGATGGTGGTGCATAGAGGGAGGACAAAACGAGCGATCTTCTCCTTGACACCCAAGCGTTGCTCTGCATTTTCCATGGTGACGGGGAGAGTCGCAGCACTACTTTTTGTGAAGAATGCCATCAAGACTGCAGGCATCATCCCACTGAAAGTCTTAATCGGATTAAGCCCGGAAAGCAACAGGAATATCGGGAGCACCAAAAACATCTGAAGAAGATTGCCAGAAATAATCACTGCAACATATTTACCCAAAGAGTCAGCCATCACTCCTGCCCCTGTTTCTGCTATTAATTGAGCTGCGAAGGCAACAATGCCTATCGGCAAAATCGCTATCAACCATCTGATTAAAGTAAAGAGTATTTGCTGAATTCCTGCCAATCCGTTCATAATTACCTCTTTCGGCCTTGATTCTGGCATTCGTGAAATTGCAATACCTACGGCAAAACAGATGAGAAGGAGAGCAAGCACATTCCCTTCAAGAAGCGGACGCACCATATTGTCTGGCACTACCGACATCAGATGATCTGCATAAGAGGCATTTGCCATCGGGATATCGGCCGTTTGCTCTGCAGCTATGGCACTCTGAGGAATATTACCAGGCTTTATCAAAATATATAAGCCAAGACCTAAAAGAGCAGCCATAAAGGTAGTGAGAAGTGTATATGTGAGAGATGTACGGAATATCTTCCCCAATTCCTTTCCTCCGCCAAGTGAGGCAAGTGTAGTCACTACAGCCACGACAATAGTTGGTACGGCAAGCAATCGGAATAAGCGTGTATAAATTGTGGCGATATAGTTCATCACAATGTCGATCACTGGAATATGGAGCAACCCCAATCCAACACCTACTGCCAAGGCTACAAGCCATATGATAATCTGTTTCTTGTTCATAGTGAAATCTTATCTTTGTTTTCCTTTATTAACAATCATAAAAATGAAAAGGGATAAAAACTTCTGCAAAGTTTTTTTCAAAAAATTATTCAAATTTCTCATTTCTCAATTCTAAATTCTAAATTATTTTTATTAATTTTGCATCTTAATACAAAAAACAAGGCATTTTGAGAAAGATTGGGATTCAGGGAATACCAGGATGTTTCCACGACATAGCTGCACATGAGTGGTTTTCTGAAGAAATTGAGACTATCGGTTTCAGTTCCTTCGATGATATGTTTGTGGCACTCGAAGAAAACCCTGAAATGATGGCTGCTGTTGCTATAGAGAACACTATAGCAGGAGCTCTTCTTCAAAATTTCGAATATATTCGCAAAAGTGGTCGTAAGATAATTGGAGAATGTAAGATAAGAGTATCCCATTCCCTTTGTGCACTTCCCGGCAGTTCTATTAAGGATATTAAGGAAGTAAGGTCACATTATATGGCTTTGCTCCAATGTCGACAGTATCTTTCCCATTATCCTCATATAAAAAGAATCGAGGATTTTGACACTGCCGGATGCGCGAAAAAAGTAGCTGAAGAAAAAATGGAAGGAACTGCAGCTGTAGCTCCAGCCTACGCTGCTCGCCTTTATGGTCTTGATGTACTCGCCGAGGGGATTGAGGATGACAACCGAAATTTCACGCGGTTTCTTATCGTAGGCACAAAAGACTCCCCTATTCCGCAAGACGCAGACAAGATTTCCTTGGTTTTCACTGTGCCTCATGAAAAAGGAGCTTTGTCGAAGGTGCTGACCATACTCACTTTCTATGATATAAACCTTACTATGCTTCAGTCTATGCCAGTCGTCGGACATGAATGGGAATACAGGTTTTACGCCGACCTGACTTTCAATGATTCGGAAAGATGCGAGCAAGCCCTCAATGCAGTGAGACCACTGACGAGTGATTTTAGAATTTTAGGAATCTACAGGAAACATAACATATAATAAAAAATCTTAAGTATGATGATGGATATTAAGCCTCTTTTTGATGAGGAATACATAATGAAGGAGCCGATAATAATCGGCGGTCCTTGCTCGGCAGAGAGCGAGAAGCAAGTGCTCGACACTGCAAGGGAACTTGCTGCCGGAGGTGTAAAAATCTTCCGTGCCGGTATCTGGAAACCCCGCACAATGCCTGGATGCTTTGAAGGCGTCGGGCTTGCCGGTCTCCCATGGATGATGAAGGTCAAGGAAGAAACTGGCATGAAGGTAGGAACAGAAGTTGCAAGCAAAAGCCATGTCATAAGCGCCATTTCTGCAGGCGTGGATATCATTTGGATTGGTGCCCGCACTTCGGCAAGCCCATTTGCAATGCAGGAAATTGCAGATACTCTAAAGGAGATGGGCAAGGATATTCCTGTGCTTATCAAAAATCCGGTAAACCCTGACCTTGATTTATGGATTGGTGCCGTGACTCGAATATATAATGCCGGCATTCGCAGGATCGGTGTTATTCACCGTGGCTTCAGCAGCTATGGCAAGCACATCTACCGTAACCAGCCAATGTGGTCACTGCCATTTGAATTTGCACGCAGGTTGCCTAATATTCCCGTGTTCTGCGACCCAAGCCATATCAGTGGTGCACACGACCTTGTAGCCCCTCTTAGCCGTCATGCTCTCGACATGGGATTCGACGGTCTGATGATAGAAAGCCACTGTAATCCTTCTGTAGCATTAAGTGATGCCAAGCAGCAACTGCTTCCCTCCGAACTTGTTGCCCTTGTCAAGGAACTGAAAGTAAGGGAAAAACCAGTAGGGACTCCGGAACTCGACTCTTTACGCACCGATATCGATCACATTGATGCAGAACTTCTTGATCTTCTCGCAAAGCGCATGGAGATATCGAAAAAAATCGGTGAATACAAAAAAGACCATAATATGATGGTTGTGCAGCTCGGACGCCACGATAAAATAATGAAAGAACGCACCGAAATGGGTGAAAAACTTGGTCTTCCCAAGGAGTTCACTGGCAAAATCATGAGTGCAATCCATGAGGAAAGCGTAAAGCGCCAACTCTGAGATAATTTTGAATGTTGAATTTTGAATTAAGATCCTTAAGGACCTTAAGGATACCCAAACGACCCTAATAATTCAATCATGAAAGAACAAGAAGAACCCCTGACCTCAACCGGTTTACCTGAGAACGCTTTCCGCGAACTCGCCGCCGATGAAGAGTTCACTCCTGTGATGCATCCTGCTCACGACCAGCAGGAAGCCACCCCTTATTCTGTGGGTGTCGGACTGATAATGGCTGTGATATTTTCAGCCGCTGCCGCATATCTTGGCCTTAAAGTAGGTCAGGTTTTTGAAGCAGCTATCCCGATTGCCATCATTGCTGTAGGCCTTTCCAATGCGCTCGGCAAGAAGAATGCACTCGGACAGAACGTGATCATTCAGTCAATTGGAGCTTGCTCCGGTGTAATTGTAGCAGGCGCAATATTCACTCTTCCTGCTCTATTCATATTGCAGGCTAAATATCCGGAGATTACTGTTCAATTCTATCAGATATTCCTCAGTTCACTTCTTGGTGGTATTCTCGGCATCCTCTTCTTCATTCCTTTCCGTAAATATTTCGTGAAAGACATGCATGGGAAATACCCATTCCCCGAAGCTACGGCCACCACTCAAGTCCTTATATCAAGCCAGCAGACTGGTGCAGAACAAGGCGGTCAAGCAAAGACTTTGATCATTGCTTCTCTTATCGGCGGCATCTACGATTATTTAGTAGCCACATTCGGTTGGTGGGCTGAGACTGTCACTTCAGTAGCTTCTTCTGCCGGACAAGCTTTGATGGAAAAGACTAAGCTGGTGCTTAGTTGCAACACTGGTGCAGCACTTCTGGGTCTTGGATATATCGTTGGCCTGAAATATGCATTTGTTATTTTTGCAGGTTCGATCTTCGTTTGGTGGATTATAATTCCGCTTCTCGGCACATACGGAGCACCGGAATTTCAAGCAATGGATCCTCAAGACCTCTTTAGCGGATATGCCCGTATGATCGGCATCGGCGGCATAGCGATGGCGGGTGTCATCGGCATCATCAAATCATGGGGCATCATTACCCAGGCTGTTGGTCTTGCAAGCCGTGAATTGAAGGGCAAATCCTCTGCTGCTAAAGAAATACGCTGGCAAACTGATATTTCAATGAAGCATATAGTTTTCTTCATTGCCATCGCTCTTGTTGCTGTGCTCTTGTTCTTCTGGTTTGGAGTAATCCACACTTTCTGGCAGGCTCTCGTGGCTTTCGCCGTTGTGGTGATAATCGCATTCCTTTTCACTACTGTCGCTGCTAACGCAATCGCAATCGTAGGCACCAACCCAGTGTCGGGAATGACGCTTATGACACTTATTATAGCATCTGCTATATTCGTTGGCATTGGCCTTAACGGGACAAGCGGTATTGTTGCTTCTATGGTAATAGGTGGCGTAGTCTGCACTGCTCTTTCAATGGCCGGTGGCTTTGTGACCGACCTTAAGATTGGTTATTGGCTCGGCTCAACTCCCAAAAAGCAGGAGAGCTGGAAATTCCTCGGAACTCTTGTTTCTGCTGCTACAGTTGGTGGTGTGATAATGGTTCTCAATCAGGTATATGGATTTAGCGGAGAAAACGCTCTTGTTGCTCCTCAGGCAAATGCCATGGCCAAAGTAATCGAACCTCTTATGATGGGTGGTGAAACTCCATGGATTCTTTATATGGTAGGTGCAATTCTCGCTTGCATCCTCAACTGGCTTGGTGTACCGGCACTTGCTTTCTGCCTCGGTATGTTCATCCCTTTGTCGCTCAATACTCCGATGCTCGTGGGTGGTGCAATTGCATACTTCGTCAGCAATTCTTCAAAAGATCAGAAAGTGAATGACGCACGTCGCGACCGTGGCACTCTTCTATCTTCAGGTCTCATCGCCGGCGGTGCTCTATTCGGTGTATTTGCTGCTATCACACGTTTCTGCGGTTTCGAATACGTGAATCCACTAAGCATGGAGACAACCCAGATTCTCGGCTGTGTAGCATATCTCGCTCTCATTTGCTACCTCATCTGGGACAGCCGCCGCGCAAAATG
>DAAK01000025.1:0-6833 GCA_001701075.1 Bacteroidales bacterium GP3
TAGGGCGAATTTTGCGCCATAGAAAACAACCAAAACTTATTTATATGGAAATACTTTTTTTATGTATCATCATCTTTTTATTTCTCTTGGCAGTATTTGATCTGTCGGTTGGAGTCAGCAATGATGCTGTCAACTTTCTTAACTCTGCTATAGGAACAAAGGCAGCATCATTCAAGCGAATCATTATAGTGGCATCTATAGGCGTATTCATAGGAGCCGCCATGAGCAACGGAATGATGGACATAGCACGCCACGGAATATTTAGGCCTGAACATTTCTCCTTCTACGACCTTATCTGTATCTTTATGGCAGTGATGGTCACCGACATCATTCTTCTTGATATTTTCAATTCACTTGGTTTGCCGACATCAACGACTGTCTCGATGGTGTTCGAGTTGTTAGGTGCGACTTTTGTTGTCGCATTGATCAAGATGGCAGGAGGAATAGACCTTGGATTCAATGAATTGCTTAATACAGAGAAGGCATTGTCGGTGATATTAGGTATTTTCCTCTCGGTTGCGATAGCATTCTTCTTCGGAACCCTGGTACAATTCCTTTCAAGAATGGTTTTCTCTTTTGAATATAAGAGCAAATTGAAATGGAAGATTGGTATCTTTGGCGGAATATGCGCCACGGCAATTATATATTTTCTCCTGATAAAAGGAGCCAAGGATCTGACTTTTATGACTCCTGAAGTAAAGGGATGGATCAAGTCCAATACATGGTTGATAATATTCGGCTGCTTTGTGATATTCACAATTGTCATGCAATTACTTCATTTTCTTAAAGTGAACGTATTGAAAGTAATCGTATTGATGGGAACTTTTGCTTTGGCAATGGCATTTGCAGGAAATGATCTTGTCAACTTCATCGGAGTGCCATTGAGCGGATTGGCATCATTTCAGGATTTTGCTTCAAATGGGGGAGGGGATGCCAAAGGTTTTTTGATGGGATCACTCAACGGTCCAGCCAATACTCCAATCTATTTCTTGATAGGAGCCGGAGCTATTATGGTGACATCACTTGCTACTTCAAAGAAGGCACAGAATGTATCGAAGACAGAGGTTGGACTCGGATCGCAACAGGGAGGAGACGAGATGTTCGGTTCATCGAGAATAGCCCGAAGGCTTGTGAGATGGACACTTACCGCATATTATTGGATCCATGAACATACACCAATCAAAGTGAGAAAATGGTTTGCACGGCGTTTCAATACAGACGATATAATAATGGAACAAGGAGCAGCCTTCGACCTCATCCGTGGCTCTATCAACCTTGTGCTTGCGGGTGCTTTGATAGCCTTGGGTACATCCTTAAAACTTCCACTTTCCACTACCTTTGTAACATTTATGGTTGCCATGGGTACATCTCTTGCCGATAGGGCTTGGGGCAGGGAAAGTGCTGTATTCCGCATTACCGGAGTAATCTCTGTAATCGGCGGATGGTTTCTGACCGCAGGAGCGGCTTTTATTGGAGCCGGTATCATAGTGTTCCTTATGCATATGGGAGGACTTTGGGTCATGATAGCACTTGCTGTGCTGACTATCTTCATCATAATAAGAAGCAATCGGCGATTCAAAGCACGCCAGGCTGAAGACGAAGGGGATTCACTTTTCCAGACTATTCTCACCACTGAAGACAAGACAAAATGTTGGGATTTGCTGAGGGTTTACGTTACGGAACAGCAACAGAAGTTTTTCAAATATGTCATCGAAAAATATATTGAAATCACCACTGCCTTCATCAATGAGAATGCCAGTCAACTCAGGAAGACAGAAAATTCTCTTGTCAGGGAAAAGAGTATATTGAAAAGCGACAGAAGGAAGGAAACTTTGTGTATGAGAAGGGTAAACCGCGAGACTGCGATAGAAAAAAGTGCATGGTTTCATCTGAGTAATGCAAGCTGTATGAGCATACTGTATAATCTGCGACGAATAAATGAAATATGCAAGGAACATGTGGAGAATAATTTCCATCCTCTGCCTCCTCGATATGTCGGGGATCTTGAGATGATACGGTCGAGAATACAGACGCTTTTCAATGATGTGTTTGAGATGATGTCAAAACCGAAACCGTCTGGAATCGGGGTGCTTCGTCAACGATGTGATGAGATAAAAGATATAGTATCCGATACATATCATATTCTGTTTGCGCAACTACAAGAAGGAGATCCATCATCAATGACGGTAGTATATGTTTATCTGAATATGCTTCAAGAGACACAGGAAATTATTTCAGGGCTTCGCAAATACCTCAGGGCATTTGCCAAACTGCATAACAGTAATTATAGCAGCCGACGTAAGCCTACAATGAATCAAGCCTTAGAACCAGCATTGCAATGAACAGTCCCTATATTATAGCCGGGATATTATTCCTTATAATTACAGCAATCTGTATTTTGAATTGGCATCATAAAAAGCATGCCAAGGAAACAAATATCTATTTATCGTCCTTAACAGACGGAGATATTCAAGGATTTCCGAAAATACTTAACTACAGCATAGCAGTCTGCTGCAATACTGTAGAGACAATGATTGATTCTATAATAAATGGTAATAAGATCGATAGCTGTCGTGTGCTTCGTCTATTCGGAACAGAGTATGACAAATTTGAGCAATATAAAAAATTTTCAGCTGAAAAGAATTCTGCTTATAAAGAATCTTACAATGAAATATACCTTGAATACTTATGGGAAGCTACTTTAAAGCTTGCTGAATCAGGCAGGAATTTAGTTGTTAATCCTAATTATGACTGCTCAAAATCAGAGATTCTGAATCTCTTCGATTGGAAAAATAAGCTTCCAAAATTGGATAGAATTTCAGAAGATTCGGTAGACTTGGATATTTCTAAAGTTTCTGATATTGCTGAAACATGTAGGATTAATAAGGAGAGGATTTCCTGTGACATACGGGTGTATACAGATCATATGTGCTATGCTGATTACGAGGATGGCAGTCAGAAATATAATTTCTTATCTTTCCTCCTGTATTTATATACCTTCTTGATGTCATTGGATAATATAATGAAACCATATAGAGCTTGAATATGAGACAGAAATATAATTTGATTATAGCATTTTGTGCTTTTCTGCCAGCATCAATGTCTATGGCGCAAGATAAAAGTTCTTATTTGCCGGAGATACATGGTACAATCAGGGCAAAGTATGAATATGAACCTCCGATTGACAAGGGGCGTTTTGAAATTCGCAATGCCCGGCTAAGTGTTGAAGGGAAGATTATTCCCATAGTTAGATATAAGGCAGAAGTAGACCTATCGGATGAGGGGACAATAAAGATGCTTGATGCTTATGTCCGTGTCAATCCTGTGAAGAATTTGAGAATAACAGTAGGACAAATGAGGGTTCCTTTCACTATAGACGCGCATCGCTCTCCGCATCTTCAGTATTTCGCAAACCGCTCTTTCATAGCCAAACAGGTAGGCAATGTCCGGGATGTCGGAGCTGCAATAGGGTGGACATTCAGCGGAAATACTCCTGTGACAATCGAAGGTGGGATTTTCAATGGTTCGGGACTTACTAATCAGAAAAACTTCTGGACTTCAAACTATAATTTTTCTGTAAAGACCCAGACAATGATTGCGAAACATTTCAATGTCACATTGAGTTGCCAGAAAGCGAATGCAGGGGAGGTAAACACTTATATGTATGATGCAGGAGCATACTTCCAAAACAATAGATGGCATATCGAAGCAGAATATCTGCGAAAATATTACGCCAAAGACTCTTTCAATCCTGTAAATGCAGTGGATGCTTTCGCTTCCTATCGGCTTCCTCTTAAGAAAGGACTGAGTTCCATCTCATTTCTCGGAAGATATGACTATATGTCTGACCATAGTAAGGGGACGGCTGATGAAAAGGGAAGTCTTAAAATAGATGAACCGGAAAGACACAGACTGACAGGCGGTATGACCTTGAGTATGGGAAAGGGGAATCTACAAGCTGATATCCGGCTGAATTATGAACAATATTTCTATCATTCCGGAGTGAAACCCGCAATTTCCGAACAGAACAAAGCCGTCGCTGAATTCGTCGTCCATTTCTGATAATAATCACTGAAGGTTGAAATTGCCGGAAACGTGAAGCATCGACAGGAAATATACCATTCCTTCATAGTACCGCCATTTTCCATGTGGTAGCTGAGTGTTCCATAGACGCTCGACGGTCTCCTTTGCAAGAGTGCGTTCTTCCGGATTATCTGAGTCAGCAAGAGCTATTGCCCCGACAGCATTAGCTCCAGCCATTCCGCAAGAATAGTCACCGGATGCATTTGAGCCATCCAGATTGAAATGTCCGTGCTTGAAATCATCTTTTTTGAAAAATTTAAGCAACTTTGCCATCACTTCCCGCTGCTTAGCTTTGTCTTTACCAGTAAGATAATAATCCATACCGACATTCATCGGACATCTGATAGCATCATACATGTATATCGATGTGTCGTATTCAGCTTGTGGCCATCTGTAGGCTGTGCCGTCATAATTGCTGTAGTCAGGATAAAGACCAGTATCAGGATTTGCACTGATGATAAGATGATTTCTTGCTTCGTCAGCGGCCAGCCTCCAAAATTCGTTAAGTTCAAAGGCATTGATCGACCAATAATCCAAAAATGCAGGCAACATATAAGATGGGTCGGTGAATACATGGCCGATTGAATTCGGCACAAAGGTGATCAATCTTTTATCTCGGTCAAAAAGATCATACACTCCAGTCTTTTCACCATCTTTCGACATTATCTTCCTTAGAATCTCATTGGCTTCAGCAGTATAATCCGGTCTGTCCCATTTTTTCCCAGCAAGAAGTAGCGATGTTACATAATAGAGTTCACCATCAGAAGCATTGCTTCCTCCAAATTTTTGGCCATCGGTAGTGCACTGCCAGCAGAAATAGCCGTCCCAAGGAGTATCCGCTCCATAAGCCATATTAGTTTTGCTCCATCTCCACAGTCTTTCAAATTCCTCAGGTTTATCCAGTTGGACGCTTATCATCATCCCATATGACATTCCTTCAGTGCGAACGTCATTGCTACCGGTATCCATTACGTAAGCATCGTCGCCACTAAGATAATATACGCTTGTCTGGTCATCATCCTCATATTTAGACAAGTCGCCAGGGGTAAAGAAATGATACCATACCTCTTCTATCTTTGCTTGAGTTTCCTCTTCTGTTTTTCCAAGTAGAGTCTTGAAATAATTTTCTGCTGATGATGCTGTAGATGCAATTAATGACAAGCCAATAATGGCTATTTTAATTCCTTTCATATTTCCCTAACATATTTATGTTATTAAGACCGTCTTTTCGACCGAATCCAATGACATTATATCTAATGGCAAAATTAATCATTTTATTTTAAAATTGCAAACACATGTTGAGGGAGCAGTGATGATGTCGGCACGTGCAAAACGAAATCCAGATGTAGGTCGTGCTGGAATCGCAGGTTTTATAATTTCGTTGGTGCTTTATGTTGCTGTCACTTTGTTATGTTTCGGACTGATGAGTCGTGCACGTCTTTCAGGTCTTCAAGATCCTTCCATAGCCTACATTCTTCGTGACACCGTTGGGGAATGGGCCTATTGGTTTGTCATATGTTCAGTCATCATCTCCCTGATGGGAGGATGGGTGGCATGGACACTTGTAGTGGCTCAGGTACCATATGAGGCCTCATTAGTCGGAATCTTGCCACGATTGTTTCAACGTGTCAACCGCCACAAGATGCCCGCATTCGGACTTTTCGCATCAAGCGTTGTGATGGAATTGTTTCTCTTGATGGTGGTGATGGCAGATGACGTCTATCTTACAGCATTAAGAATCATGGGGCTAATGATTATTCCGAGTTATTTCTTCACGGGGTTGTTTTTGCTCAAGAAAGCAGACTCGTGGGCTATCCGCACGTTGGCTATCATAACTTCATTATTCTGCGTTTGGATGGCTTATGCCGGTGGATTATTGGAAATGCTAATGACCTCCATCTTTTATCTGCTCGGTATTGGGTTTTACATAAAGGCCCGAAAAGAGAATAATCCTAAGGCTCCACTTTTCACCAACTATGAAAAATGTGGCTTAGCGATTTTGATTATCTTTTCAATCATAACAATATTGCTTTTTATCGGCATCTAACAAAAAAATCTTTATGAGACATGGTCTAAAAACATGCTTTTATTATTAATTTTGCACCATGAAACCAATAATTAGACAAACGAGACTAAGTGACCTCGACACCGTGATGTCAATATATGATTGCGCTCGAACAAGAATGATTACAACAGGGAATCCCAACCAATGGATTGAAGGATATCCATCATGCGACATAATCACTGCAGACATACAACAGGGCAATAGCTTCGTCATAGAAACAGGAAACAAAATAACCGGTGTGTTCACATTTATAATGGGACTTGATCCCACATACGAGGTAATTGAAGGGGAATGGCTCAACGATAAGCCATATGGTACTATCCACCGTCTCGCAGCTGCACCTCAAGCAAAAGGTATTGCCGACATATGTCTCGACTTCTGCAAATCGAAAGAATTAGATATCCGTATAGATACTCACCCTGATAATGTTCCGATGCTCAACTGGATCATGAGCCGCTCATTCACCTATTGCGGAATCATATATTGCCACAACGGGAGTCGCCGCAAAGCGTTTCAACTCCCTATATAGCTTATGCAATTGTAATTCACCTGGCTTATTAGTGAAGATATGGATATCGCTCATGGGATGCTAAAGATGGGATTAAGCGTGTAGAATTTAGTTGAGATGGCATGTCTGAAGGGATTTTAAGTAAGCATAAGTAATTGAAGATTTTATTCTTCTGCT
>DAAK01000025.1:6859-7100 GCA_001701075.1 Bacteroidales bacterium GP3
GAGATAAGGATAGTACTTTTCTTATATCCATATGTATATCTTTCGTTTGGTTTCTTCAATGCAAGTCTTACTGCTATCAGCGAAAGCACAAGGGCTGCAACATCACTCAGATTATGACCTGCATCAGAAAGCAATCCCATCGAATCATATATAAAACCAAACACGGCCTCTATGGCTACATAAACCATGTTAAGGCCTATACCCCAAAGGAAAGAAGTGGTCAACTGGGAATTATTAGAGA
>DAAK01000058.1 GCA_001701075.1 Bacteroidales bacterium GP3
TATTGTGCATTTTCTTTCTCAATCTGTGTGAGGGTGATGCCGGTAGCCGGGTCTGCTCCATTGCGTGTGTATGTCTTGATGACACCAGTTGAGAGATTAGTGCCGTCGGTCACTTTGAATACATAGGTGAAAGGAATCTTAGTCTGGATATTCTCGTGAGTGTATGAGCCGTTGGATGAAGTTGCAGAAGATACTGTCTGACCGTCGCGGAGCACGGTGATTTGCATGTCCTTGCCGTCCATAGGAGTCCATGTCCAAACGTAGGAATCGCCTACGAGTTCCCCTTTAATATTATCGGCTGAGATAGGAGCGAGAATCGGAGCCACCACATCATAGTCTTTATTCTGGCAGGCAGCCATGCCAAGAAGGCATGCTGCGCTGAGAACTGTATATATTGATTTTTTCATGAGTGTCTGCTGTTTAATCGATTAATTGTTTATTCGTTTAGTAGCCTTTGTTCTGGACATAGAGGCCGGGAACGTAGTAGAGCTGGTTGTAAGGCACGGGATAGAACTCGTTTTTGCCTGCTGTGTAGTGAGCACTTTCGTAGTACTTGCCATATGCAGTGCCGTCGTAGCTTGAATTCTTAGCCTTTTCAAAGTAGCTGTTGAGAGTTGTCGAAGCGATACCCCATCTGCGGAGGTCGAAATAGCGGCTACTCTCCATGGCCATCTCAAGGCGGCGTTCCATACGCAGACATTCACGTGCATGTGCCTGATCGCCGAATGTTGAAGATGAATAGAGTGAGATCTCACAGAAATCCTTAGCATATGCGATGTGCTTTTCTACTGAATCCTTTGCACGCTGACGGATAGCATTGATGATATCCATTGCTCCGTTAAGATTGCCAAGCTCAATCATAGCCTCGGCGCGCATCAGCATCACGTCGGTGTAGCGGAACACGTAGTCGTTCATAGCGAAAGCCTGCCAAGATCCTTCGAATGTCTCGCCTGCACTGCGCTGTGGCACATCCTTAAGTGAGGTGTAGAAGCCGTAGTCGCCAGGAGTACGGGAGTTGGCTGTAGTCATTGTATATTCCTGCTCATACTTGTAGGGGAATGTCGGCATACCGACAGTGTGGAATAGACGTGGGTCCCATTTCTGAGAGGTTACATTGCCCATGACAGGATATGTGCTGCTCTTATCATAGTTATCAATCATCGGGAGTCCATCCTGAGTCTTGAAGGCATCGACGAGATCCTGTGAAGGCTTGTGGAAGTCCCAGCCACATGACCACATACCCCAGCAACCATTAAGCATATTGCTCCAGTTTGCGCGACCGAAACGGGTATTGTCTTCGGTATATTGAGAAGTCTGCACTGCGAAGATTGATTCCTTGCTGTTCTTGTATTCCGGAAGGAAGATGTCGCCAAAATCTTCAAGATATCCGTACTGTGATCTTGCAACGACATCGGTATAGTCAATCACTTTCTGCATATATTCCTTGTTGACGAAGCCTACACCATCTGTTGCCTCGTATCCGTCGCCCCATGCGATAGTAAGGTAACATTTGGCAAGATATGAAGCTGCTGCGATCTTGTTGGCACGACCGCCGCCGTCTGTCACTGTTTCAGGGAGAGCATCGTAAGCAAGCTGGAACTCGTTGATTACTTTCTGCCAGAGCTCTTCATAAGTGAACTGGTCATTGCGGGTCTGTTCCTGAAGGTTGTTCTTGAATACATTTTCGTCTACCCAAGGAATCTGACGGAACATAGTCAGAAGTTTGAAATAGCTGTGTCCGCGGAGGAAGTGAACTTCTCCTACGCGCTGTGCTGCTGTCTTTTCGCCGAGCTTTTCCACTCCATATTCCTCAAGAGCTACGAGCGCGCGGTTGCAGCGTGAGATATTGCAGTAAAGGCGATACCAGAGTTCGTCGAGCTCACCGGGAGTGGAAGTAAGGGTCGACCATATTTCCATAGGATGGTATCCAGTGTCGGTAAGGCCGCCGCCACCTTTCACGCAGTCGTCAGAACCGAGGTCACCGTATGGCCAGAGATTGA
Source organism: Bacteroidales bacterium GP3 (assembly GCA_001701075.1). GTDB lineage: Bacteria > Bacteroidota > Bacteroidia > Bacteroidales > Muribaculaceae > Lepagella. The sequence goes on from DAAK01000058.1 coordinate 2,001, forward strand.
AAGGATAGGTATACCAGCAGTCGCCGAGAGAAGCATAGGCTGCGTTCACCATCTTATCAGGCTGGGAGTAAGCCAGGTCGCCGTCAACCACACCTGTCGGGGGCACGTCGATGAAATCGTTGCAGGCAGTAAGGCTGAGGGCAACAAGAGGGAGAATATATGATTTTAAAGATTTCATTTTGAATCCGAATTAAAGGGTGATTTTTAGAAATTGAGCTGAAGACCGAATGTGAATGAAGTAGGGATAGGATATGCCCAGTTAGGATTCTCAGGGTCTGTGCAAGTAAGGCTGCTGCTCTTGATAGTAGCGATGTTATTGCCTGACACGTAGACACGAGCCTTAGTCATGCGGAGTTTCTCAAGCACTTTGTCGGGAAGATTGTAGCCGATTTGCAGGGTACGGAGCTTTCCGTAAGAGCCGTTTTCCACAAAGTATGAAGAAGCGCGTCCTTCGTCGCTGTTATTGTTGGTCGAGAGCATCGGGATAGTGGAGTTTGCGTTGACATTGGGAAGCCATGCATCGAGCACTCGCTGTCCCTTGTTGCTGCCGGCGTCTGTGACAGCCCAGAAGTCGTTTTGGAATTTCTGGTTGTTGTAGACATCCTGTCCAAGGACACCCTGCCAGAACATCTGGAGATCGAAGTTCTTGTAAGTAAGCTCGAGGTTAAGACCGAAAGAGAGGTCAGGGACCGGGCTGAAGATCCAAGTCTGGTCGTCGGGAGTGATTCTGCCGTCGCCGTTAAGGTCTTTATACTTCATGCCACCTACACGGGCGTTGTCTTGACCGTATGCAAGCACTTCCTCCTGAGTCTTGAAGAGGCCGTCGAATACGTAACCGACGATTGATCCGAACGGACGGCGAGATTCAACAAGGTTTTCTGTTGTAGTGTGTACGTAAGAACCGGTAGTGGTTGAAGGAAGATATGTCACGCGGTTGCGGTAGAAGTCGAGGTTGAGGTTTGCCTTGTAGCCGAGGCCACAAGCGAGTTCGTCGCGCCATCCGATCTGGAATTCCATACCCCAGTTGCGCAGAGAAGGACCGTTGAGCCAACTTGCACCACCTTCACCCATTGAGCCGAGGTAGGCAGGGATGATAAGCATGTCTTTTACATCCTTGATGTATGCGTCCCATGTGCCGATGAGGCGGTTGCCAAAGAGCCCGAAGTCGATACCAGCGTTATACTGGATTGTAGATTCCCATTTCAGATTGGGGTTTGCTGTCTGGCTTGCATAGTAGCCAGAAGGGAAGATACCACTCTGCTGGAGAAGGAGGTCGTAGGCGGTGGAAGTCACGCGGTCGTTGCCGTAATCGGCTACATAGAGTGCATAGCGGGCAGTGTTGGAGATAGCCTGGTTGCCGGTCTTACCCCAAGAAACGCGGATCTTGAGATCGTCGAGCCATTTCTTGTTGATGTTTTCAGAGATACGGTAGCCGAGTGTCGCTGCAGGGAATGTACCATAGCGGTTGTTGCTTCCAAATCGGCTTGAACCGTCGCGGCGGATAGTGAAGGAAGCGAGCAGGAGGTCTTTCCAGTTGTAGTCAAGCTTACCGAAGAAAGATACGAGTGCGTATGCTGACTTGTTACCTGTGGAGCGCTCTACGCCTGATGAAGCATCCGGATACATATAGTCGGGAGTCTCAATGTCGTAATTCTCGTTGTAGCCGGAGAAGTCAATACGGCTCTGGCGGAACATTTCCATACCGAGAAGAGCTGTCAAGTGGTGCTCATCCTTGAACGATACGTTGTAGTTGGCAGTGTTGGTCCAAGTCCATTTGGAGTCGTTAGCCTGGGAGAGGGTTGTAGAGTTGGTATCGTTATTGACGATATCGCTATGGAATGTATAATTATAAGAATGTATGAAAGCTGCGTCGTAGTCAAGACCGAAATTTGAACGGAGTGTGAGACCCTTTACTGGTTTGATGTCGACATATGCGTTGCCGAAGAGCCTCCATACGTTGAGCGCGTTATCCTTGTTGAAAGCGAGTTCGCGGAGAGGATTCTGACGGTCGGCCATACTACCTACCGGTCCTGCATAAGTGACACCATCGGTCTCGAATACCGGGACGATAGTAGGCATTTTGAGAGCATTTTCGAGTGGCTGGCAGTCTACCTGGTTAGTGTATGTGAGGGTGAAGTTTTCGCCTACGCTGACCACCTTTGAAATCTCGTAAGAAGAGTTCATACGGGCTGCGATGTTCTCGAAGTTGGTATATTTGAGAATACCGTCGTTTTTCTTGTATCCGAGGGAGAAGAAAGCAGTTCCTTTTTCAGAAGAAGTGGATACGGAAGCATCGTAGTGCTGAGCAAAACCGGTGCGTGAGATTTCGTCGAGCCAGTCGGTGTCCGACATTCTCATTGTTTGCTTGCGGTTGATGAAGCCGTCATACTGGCCGTTTACCATATAATCCTGATATTCTCCGGTGCGGTAGTTGTAGACGCTGATTGGATATCCGGAGTTTGCGTTGAGGTTAAGACCATAGCTTGAAGCATAAGCAACTGGGTCGATTCCATCGTTGAGAGCTGCCTGAGCCATTGCTGTTGCATAACCCGGAGTATTGAGGAGTCGCATCTTAGATTGAGCGGAGTAGAATTGAGCGGTGAAATTGGCGTTGAAGGAAACGTTCACTTTACCTTGGCTTTTGCCTTTCTTTGTAGTGATGATGATTACGCCGTTTGCTGCGCGTGATCCGTAGATTGAAGCGGAAGCAGCGTCCTTAAGCACCTGCATGCTCTCGATGTCGTTCATGTTGAGGGAGTTCAGGGTAGCAGTGGTAGGAACTCCGTCGATGATAAAGAG
>DAAK01000055.1:0-7927 GCA_001701075.1 Bacteroidales bacterium GP3
CGACAACAACGCTGACAACTAAAAAGATAAACTATATGATAGAACTCAAAAATGTAACTTTTACCTACAAAGGATCAAAGAAACCAGCCGTACACGAAGTGTCGGCTAACGTTGGCCCCGGACTTTTTCTCCTTGCTGGCGAAAACGGAGCTGGCAAGACAACTCTGCTACATATTATTGCCGGCCTTATTCATCCCCAATCAGGCCAAAGCTTTATAGACAAAATTCCGTCTACAACAACCAATCCCAATGAAATGGGCAATGTTTTCATTTTGGAAGACAATATGTTTTTCCCTGGCAAGACTATCCGACAGTTTGCAAAACTTCATTCCCGGTTTTATCCGGACTTCTCAGAAGAAATATTTAATGATAATCTGAAAGCCTTCGGGCAAACAGGAGATGAAACGATGAAATCCCTTTCTCTTGGCAACCTCAAGAAAGCACAATTGGCATATGTTCTCTCATTGGGTGTAAAGGTATTGCTTCTTGATGAACCTACTAACGCTCTCGACATAGAAGGGAGAGAAACTCTTCGCCATCTGATTGCCTCAACCATTGGAGAGGAGCAGACCATAATTGTCTCAACGCATACCCTTTCTGACCTTGACAAGCTTTTCGATGGAGCCTTGATGATGCTTAAATCGAAGATGCTTTTTGCAGGAACGGAGGAAGACGTAGCGACAAGTCTTGCGTTTGAATACTCAATTGACTCTGATTCAAATGCACTTTTCTCGGAGAATGTCGGGGGCCGCTATCTCAACATTTATCCGGCAGACGGACATGATGAAACCAATATTGACTGGAAAACTCTCTATTTGGCTCTTCATTCTGATAAATCACATGATATAATCTCACAACTTCAAAAGAAATGACAAAACAGATATCTACCTTTTCATGGCATAGAGTAGGCCAGCTCTATCAATATAATGCACCCTGGCTCAAAAAGCAAGTTGCCGTCTATTTCCTAATCTCTTTGATTACAGCTCTTGTCTTTATCTTTACAAAAAGTGAATTATGGCGCACCTGTTCCATGGTCCTTAATTTAATGTTCATCTGGTCTCCTATCATTTTTACCCAGACAGGTGATACAAGAATCTTGGACCGTTTGATTCCTGCAAGTCCCTTGGAAAAATTTATATTTTATATGAGCTATTTGCTTATAGTTATTCCAATTGCATGCTTCTTATTTCCTACTATTGCAACAAATATCTGTCCGGGAATTTATGGAAGTGATACTCAAATGACACGAGGAGATACTTTAATGACAATAGAATATTACGAACAAAATTATCTTCCAAAAACCTATATTTTAATACAGTATCTGACAACTTTTGCTTCTATGCTCACTTGTTTCTATTTTGTCATTGTTGGAGGGAGAAACGGGTTTGTAAAAGCTTATTTGATTTCAATATTAGTGTTGATAGTGTTGTCCCTTCTCCCTGTATCTTTTATGGCAAAGAATGCATTTATGGCAGGTTATAATGAAGCAACCGGTCTAAGCCCTGCACCAACAAACGAAGATATTATTGCGTGGTTTGAGCCTAATGTTAATGTGATAGAAACATATATGTCTTTAGCTTTATGCATTGTATCTATCTATGTAGTGTTCATATTATGGAAAAGTTATCGCGCTCTATACCGCATAAATATATGAAAATATGATAGAGTTTAATGACAATAAACCTATTTACCGACAGATTCTTGACTACGCTTTCAATCGTATCTTGAAAGGCATCTGGAAACCGGGGGAAATGATTCCCTCGGTTAGGGAACTGACTTCAGAACTTGGAGTCAATAACCGTACTGTCCTCAAGGCCCTCGACGAGCTGCAGGCACTCAAGGTCATCGAGCCGCGCAGAGGCATGGGATTTCTGCTTGCCATGGATGGAGCAGAAATTGTCAGGAAAGAAAAGAAAAATGAATTTTTTGACAAGACCATTCCGGAGATTATATCCCAAATGAATATTCTCGGTATTTCCCCCGAAGAAGTATCTGCCCTCTTAAATAAGCCCAATTCCCAACACCCATAAACCTTTAAACAATTAGACAATTAAACAATTTAAACACCACAAATATGACTTTCATAATAATGGGCACAATGGCTATCTTATTGATATTAGCTTCAGTTATTACTAAATAAATGCTCCATCATTTGTTTACATGTATGGACTCCCATGCCGTCCATACTCATCCCCTATTAGGAATATTCTATTTGCAAATCTATAATAAAATGATTATCTTTGCATTCTGAAAACCTATATATAAACCTATTATTCGTACATGAAACAATTCTTAGTGACACTTTCAATGGCTTTGGCCTTCGGAGTGGAAATTAGTGCTCAGGAAGCACCGACTGCGACTGTAGACGGTCTTTCTACCGAAATGACCAATGGTATTATCAAACTTAAGGTTGGATCAAATGGCCGAGCCTCTAACTTGTATGTATACGGTTATGACACCAACCTTCTTGCCTCCAGCGGAATCTATTTTGATTATACAGCTTCCAAAAACTTGGCGCTAAGTCCTGATAAAGTAGAGATTATTCGCCAGACCGACGATATGGTAGAAGTACTTTATTCCAACACTTCTGACGACCTGCAGTGGCAGCAAGGATGGATTCTCAGAAAAGGAGTAAGCGGCATCTATACATACGTCATTGCAAATGGCACACCGACCTCTTCTTCAGTAAATGTAAAGGAAGCACGAGTATGCACTCGTCTGCATGGTTCTTTCCTAAACGGGTATGTCGATGAAGTGATGCAAGGTAAAATTCCGTCCAACACAGAAATGAAAGAAGTGGAAAAAGACCATGTGGTGCAGGATGCTACCTATGAGATGCCAGATGGATCAATATATACCAAATACAACTGGGCTCAATTTATCGATGAAGACCTTTTCCATGGTCTTATGAACGATAATTATGGAGTTTGGAATATTCCTGTAAGCTATGAATGGCTAAACGGAGGTCCGATGCGACAGGAACTTACTGTGCATGCCACCAGCAAATCACCAATCACCATACAGATGCTCCAGGGCGAACATCTTGGAGGAGCAGCTCAGGCTTATTCCGATGGCGAGAGACAGATATTTGGTCCCTTCTTTATATATGTAAACTCAGGCGCAAGTTTGGAGGAAATGATTTCAGATGCTCGCCGGGAGGCTCACGCCCAGAAAGAAGCATGGCCTTTCCAGTGGTTTGAAAATGATCTTTATCCAATTGAAAGAGCCACAGTAAAAGGAACCGTTAAGGTTAACGGCCATGCACAACCTGGTTCTGTAAAGGTAGTTTTAGGACAACCTGGAAAAGAAATCATCCGTCAAGGTAAAGAATATATGTTCTGGTCAGAAACCGACGCTGAAGGTAATTTCGAAATCAGCAATGTGCGACCTGGCGATTACTCACTATACGCATATGCTCTTGACGGTGACATCACAGATGAACTGGAGTATAAGGATGTAAATGTATCCTCCGACAATATCGATCTTGGTGTCATCGATTGGACACCCGAAACTTATGGGAATACATTATGGGCAATCGGCTCAAATAATAGACGAGCCGACACATGGAACATCAGTCTTGCTCCAAGGGCATATGGACTATGGAACGATGTGCCAGCTTCGCTTACATTTACTCCCGGAGTGAGCAAAGAGACAGAAGACTTCTATTATGCTCAATGCCATAATGGCACTTGGACAATCAATTATGACCTTGCTGAAATTCCTGAAAATGGACTTAAACTGACGGCATCCGTGTCGGCATCCACAAATAAACCCACAGTGACTATAAAAAGTAATTCAAAATCTGTAACATCCTGGTCATTTCCCAACAATGATGCAGCCATCTACAGAAGCGCGACCCAGGCTGGACGTCATTGCGTAAAATCTGCAATTATACCAGCATCTGATCTCGTTGTGGGTCACAACACTCTCGATTTCATAATGAGCGGTATAAGCAAGAATGGCGGAGTTATGTACGACCTTATAAAACTTGAAGGAGACTGCAAGAGTGGCGTATCCTCAATCATATCATCCGAGAATTCAGCTCTTTATGAAGTGTACACACTTCAAGGAGCATATGTAGGTTCCTTCGAAACAATAAGCGGAACATCCCTTACATCCGGTATCTACATCTACAGACAGGGATCAAAAATAGCCAAATTCATAGTAAGGTAGACCCTCCATAATTCCCTCATGATGAAAATATTCCGTATTATCACTCTCCTGGCTGCCGTCTTGGTATTTCCGATGCAATCGAAGGCAGATAATCATCCCCGGGTGATTGTCACAACTGATGGAGAAATCGACGACCAAGCTTCCATGGTGAGGTTTCTGCTTTCTTGCAATGAATTTGATGTAGAGGGTATCATCAACAGTACATCTCAATTTCATTGGGTCGGTGGGGAAGGTTTCAACGCCTTCCATCCTGTGGAATGGGTAAAGGAATTTATCGGATACTACTCTTATGTTTACGACAACCTGAAGCTGCACGACCCCCATTATCCAACTCCTGAGTATCTCGAAAGCAAATGGAAAGTTGGAAATATCGGAGGTGTCGGTGAATATAAAGAAAGAAGCGAAGGAGCCCGGCTCATTGCCGACGTGCTTCTTGATGAAAGCGACGACCGCCCAGTATGGATTCAGGCTTGGGGAGGTTGCAACACCATTGCCTCTGCACTCAAAATTATAGAGGAAGATTATCCAGAGCGGATGGAATCGGTCGCCAAGAAGATGCGCCTTTACTTGATATGGGAACAAGATGGATCGTATCAGGAGTACATACGTCCTCATTGGGAAGAATTGGGCGCTATGACAATAATTGCTGACCAGTTTGACTGCATGGCTTATATTTGGAATAAGGTGCTTCCTGAAAATGTAAAGACTGTATTTAATAAAGAATGGACAACAGCAAATATACTCCAGCAACATGGCACATTGTGCGACCATTATCCGAACCGTAAAGGTGCCTTTAATGCAGAAGGTGATTCACCTGCATTCCTGCACTGCATCGACAACGGTTTACGCAATATGGAAAGTCCGGCTTATGGAGGTTGGGGCGGACGATATGTCCCAATCAGAAATAATGTATGGATGGATCCTCTTCCCGACAGCACTTATGTCCGACCTGAAGGACAATGGGGATTTTCTGAAAGTTGGTCAAAGCAAATGGAGCATTACAAAGACTCCACTCAGGTAGCGGTCAGAACTAAATACTTCCGACCTATGTGGCGTTGGCTCGTTGATATACAAAATGACTTTGCCGCACGTGCTGACTGGTGCGTCAAGGACTATGCCTCTGCCAACCATCATCCAATAGTCAACTTGACGACCACCAATCTTGACATAAAGGCAAAACCAGGAGAAAAACTATTTTTTGATGCCTCAGGCAGCAGTGACCCAGATGGTAATAAACTGAACTTCCGTTGGTGGCAATATCCCGAAGCCGGAACATATCCCAAGGATCTTCAAATAGAAGGACTTGAATCTTCATTCACATTCCAGATACCATCAGATGCTCGCCCCAGTGAAACAATCCACATCATCTGTGAAGTCAGCGACGACGGCTCCCCCACCCTCAAAAGCTACCGCCGCCTAATCATTACCACCCTTTAGCAAATCACTCTATATCGTCGAGTTTCGGTATTCCATCATTGTCATGCCGGTGTGTTTCCGGAAAAACTTGCACATATAGGAGGGATCTTCAAAATTCATATCCTCAGCTATTTCGTTAAGAGTTTTATTAGTGGTAGAAAGAATAGTTTTTAATTGGCGGATTGTATCACGATCAATTATTGTCTTCGGAGAAGCGTTAAGAGTTTGACGTGTGACAGTACCAAGATAGAATGGAGTTACACATAGTTTGTCTGCATAAAAACTCACCTTACGCTCTTGCTTTATATGCTTTGTAAGCAATTGACCAAATTGCAATGTAAGTTCCCAGTTTCGAGGAATCAACGTCTTATGTTTAGTTGAAAATAGAATTTCTGACTTATAGTCACAAACAAGCAGAAGACTTTCTATTCCGTTTCGTAATAAAAAATCACGTTGTTTACCATCTGTATTTTTATTTATCCATATCATCTGATCTATCCATGCCAAGAGAAGTCGAATTTGTCTACCAGCAGGTTGCCATATAGGATACAACAGACTCATTTCACACAACGATGGGGATAGATGTTTGTAAACATCATTGCAAAAACTTTCAGACATAAGAAAATAGAATGCTTCAAAATCATCGCTGACAGACAAAATCTTTAATTGCATTTCCCAGCTGGCATTTATGATGCTACCGATGCGAACTTTTTCAACTTTTCCATATATCTCTATGATTGCGTTCCCCTGGGTGCATATGACCATAAGGTTGAATCCTGTTTCCACAGGATCTCCCATTATGGGATGTAAATTAGAAATACCTAGAGCGTAATCTCTGTTTTCTATAAAAAACTTACTTTCTATTCTTATCATCTTTCCAAAATTTACTATAATAGTAACATTTTCCAAGCCATTGGTGTTCCATTACTTTCGATTTTTACCATATTATCTCAGATTAGTCTTATGGATAATAATTTACAAATGAGTAATTTTGCAAGTCAAAAAACATTAGGAATTATAATTTAGAACATTAGACATGAAAATTTCAATATTAGGAACAGGATTAATGGGAACTGCCATGGGTACAGCCATTCTTAACGCAGGAATCCCACTTGTAGTTTACAATCGCACCAAGTCGCGTACAGAATCTCTCGTATCAAAAGGAGCAGTGGCAGTCGATACTGCTGAAGAGGCTATAAAAGCTTCCGATATCAGCATCTTTGTAATGATTGATGGAAAAGCTGTTTTGGAATCGATATCCAGTTTTCCTGAAAATGTATTTAAAAATAAGATAATCATCAGTGCTTCTTCAGCTACAATTGATGAAGGCAACCGCATGTGCAAGATTGTGACCGATGGTGGTGGAGAATTTGCTGATATGAGCATAGAGGTCGGTGCGGATGCTGTAGCTACTTCACAGGGTGTTTTGCGACTGGGTGCTCGCGAAAGTACATTCAAGAAGATTCAGCCCATTTTTCAATCATTCTGCTCGGAAGTTACCCGAGTTGGAGATGCCGGGGATGCAAGGAAACTGGAAGCAGTCGCATTGGTTGGTTCTATGTTATCAGGAATAAATGTCGCTTACATGACAGCCTTTGCTCAGAAAATTGGATTGCCCTCATCGATTTATGAACCATACATCGCAATATTCGAACCAGCGGCCGCTTATGTCATTGACAAGATGACTGCCCATAAGTATGATGAAATTTTGGCATCCATCGAATCTTATGTGCAAGGATTGACTACATCCATAGAGAATGCTGAATCTCTAAATATTCCAGCTGGAGTACTGAAAGAATCTCTTGAACTGTATAAAAAAGCTGTTGCTAAAGGCTATGCTGGCAAAGATGGGACTGCCGTAATTGAAGCCCTTTTGTAAATAAGCGTTTATTTACCCGATACCGAAGTTATCTTCAGTCAGTTTCCGGAAATCATCAATCAGATAATCTGGATAGGCCGCTTTTAAGGATGAAATTGAGCCGTTGCCATAAGTCACGGCACAAGTCTTGCATCCGGCGGCATTTCCCATTATTATATCCACATCCGCGTCCCCTACCACAAGGGTCTGGTCGGCATCCCAATGAAGTTCTTTGAGTATAGTCAACACAGGTTCAGGATCCGGTTTTCCTTTTGTGACGCTATCAGCACCAACCACAATGTCAAACCAATCTCTGATTCCTAATTTGTCCAAGTAAGCTGCCAAAGACACAAGTCTGCGGCTGGATGCAATGGCGAGCCGGTATCCCTCTGCCCTAAGTTTTTTAAGAGTTTCAACGACACCTGGGAATGGCTTTTCTTGAGCATCTTTTTGCAACCTATCGTAATTGGCACGAAAGAC
>DAAK01000055.1:7992-13743 GCA_001701075.1 Bacteroidales bacterium GP3
ATTCCTATTATTGAGCGACATTCCTCCTCGGTCTTATCCGGCAGATCCATCTCCTTGATGGTCGCCTTGATAGTGGACAGAATGACTCCCGATGTGTCCATCAGTGTGCCATCAAAATCAAAAATATAGTTCATTGTCTCGTATAGTTACGTTTTATTTCATCAATACATTTCCCTACGATTCCGAAGTTCTCATCTGGGACTTCTTTAATAGTTACCATAAAGAATTGTTCCGGGATTTGAGTTATCTCGGAAGCAGTAGCAGTCAGTCGTTCGATCAACTGCTTTTTCTGTTCAGCGGTCAGTTTCCCGATTTCAATCGATATATATGGCATAATAATCTTCTTTAGTCATTTTGTAAAAATGCTCGGTGCGCTTATCTCCGAGTGGTGAGACAACATCATGGTTGATATGATGTAATATAAATCCACACTTTTCGCAGACTCGCTTCGATTTTAGGTTTCCCTCGTAATACCCGCACCAGACAGCTGCGAGGTCTAATTCGTAGAAACATCTCGCCAGAAGGGCTTTGACAGCCTCAGGCATAAGACCTTGACCCCAATAAGGTTTGCCAATCCAATAACCAATTTCCGCTTCTTGTTGCTCCATGTCAGCACTATGCAGACTGTTAGCAAACATAATTCCGCAACTTCCGACAGGTTCATCTGTTGCTTTCAAAACAATGGCGTAAGTCTCGGGGGCGGCCAAAACTGTTCGGATAATTTCAAGACTGTTTTCAACCGAAGTATGCACAGGCCACCCTGCTATCGGACCGACATCAGGGTCGCTTGCGTATTTGTAAAGAGCCTCAGCATCAGTCTCACGCCATGGTCTAAGTATCAATCTCTCAGTTTCAATCATAGGGCATTACTTACTCTTTTCTCGGTTAATCATTATCTGCTCAAAATTATCCTGTCCCCATTTCATTAACGCCTCTACATAGGGCAATAGTGTCTTGCCTAAGTCTGTGATGGAATATTCAACACGAGGCGGCACATCAGGAAACAACTCCCTATGGATTAGGCCATCGATGGTTAGCTGTTTCAAAACTTGTGACAGAACTTTCTCAGAGACAGATGGGATATTGCGGTACAGTTCATTGAAGCGTATCGGCTCACTCTCGGAAATCTTCACGAGAATGACGAGTGCCCATTTGTTTCCGAGCCATTCAAGCATCGGAGCAGCTTTGCAATATTCATAGTCTAATTTTTTTGCCATATCTGAGGAAGCAGAATTAATTGAGAATAAGCAAAACAAACTTTTTGGTAAGGGTCAAACCTTTGGGTAAGTTGTTGCTTTGCCTCTTGTTATTTTCTAATTTTGCGTTACAAAATTACTAAAAATTATTGAAATATGATAGATCCACAGTTACATTTTACGGGACAGATCTGGCGACCTCCTTATGAGTCACGCTCTCAACTTCTGCAAGTCACTTCCGGTTGCACATGGCACAAATGTAAATTCTGTAGCCTTTATCACGGCACTCCATTCAGGATGTCTCCGATTTCAGAGATAGAGGAAGACTTACTTGTCATTCGTCAGTGGCAACCACGAGCAAGAAGAGTTTATCTTACAGGTGCAAATCCTTTCGCCTTGTCCTACGACAGACTTATGGACATTGCCATACTCCTAAGAAAATACTTGCCTGATATGGTCTCTTTCGGGATGTTTGCTCGAGTAACAGATATCGCGCCCAAGAGCGTTGAAGAACTAAAGAATCTTCGGCATATGAAACTTGACAATATCAATATCGGAATGGAAACGGCTCACAATCCGACTCTCGAAAGAATGAACAAAGGTTATCATGCTACTGATATACTTGAACAGCTCTCCAAACTTGACGAAGCGGGAATCAGATATAATGTCGTGTATCTAAATGGTCTCGGAGGTAAAGGTATGGGACTGGAGTCTGCAAGAGCAACTGCTCATGTGCTTAACAATCTTAAGCCATATATCGTAAACATAGTTTCTCTTACGATATTTCCTGAAACTCAGTTGTATCAGGAACTGAACGATGGCACATACGTAGAGGAGCCGGAGATAGAGCGTCTGATGGAAGTGAGATCGCTAATCGATAATCTTACTATAAAGACAAATATCCTGTCAAACCATATCTCCAATACTGTGCCGATTATCGGCAGATTGCCTCAAGACAAGTCCATGATACTCCGTGAACTTGACAACGCAATAGCAGAGTACCCTGAACAGGAACTCAAAGCTTACCGAAATAGAGTCTGGCATCTATGAAGATTTATTCATTCCCCTTTATTAAAATAATCTTGCATAGATTTTTATGAAAAAACAATCAGATATTCATTTCCAATTTGAAATAACTTATGATTTCGTTGAAAGAAAGACACCTCCAACAATCAATACAGTTCCTATAATCATTGTGACAGATATTGGTTCGGATATTATGATAGCAGACGCAGCTATAGTAATTGGAGGTACAAGGTAGATGTAATTGGCGGTCTTTTCTACACCTAAAGTCTTGACGGCTCCATTCCACATTAGGTAGCATAGAAAGGAAGCACCAACACCGAGAAACAGCAAATTTCCTGTTACAGCCATTGATTGCCATCCGACTGACCCGAATGATAAAGAATTGCTTGGTATAGCCCACAACATAGCTGTCAATAACCCGTAGAAAAAGACCTTGCGGTTTATAAACATATTTGAATAAGTTGAATTTAGCCTTTTCAGCAACATACAGTATGCTGCACGATAATGCTGCTATAAGTGTGAGAAAGTCGCCCATGGGGTTGAGATTATAATTGAATGCCCCGTTGAACACCACCAGTCCTACGCCAAGAAATGCTGTTGCTGACCCCATCCATGCTATCGAACTTATTCTATCTTTAAACAGAGTTTTGCCTAAAAGCATAGTATAAATGGGTGCACAGCAGATAATCAATGATACGTTTGAGGCAAATGTCAGTCCAAGTGCTGAATTTTCACAAATGAAATAAAGTGATCCTCCAGTGATTCCGGCACAGAACAACAGGAACTCATCTTTTGAAGAGTCTGCCAAAAGTTTGTCATAAGAAAATGCCAATGCACACAGGTAAGCAAGTGCAAACCGAAAGATGAATATGTTCACAGGAGTAAGCCCATTGCTGATTAGAATTTTGGTAGATACAAAGGTGACACCCCATATTGACACTGTGACGAACGCCAACAGATGATAGAAAATTAGTCTTTTCATAAAACCGTATATTTGTTTATTCAGGTGCAAAATTAGAAAATATTGGGATATTTTCCTATATTATTTTGAAATTATGGGAAACATTCCTAACTTTGCAATTTGACAGCAGCATCTGTCCTTGAAAGGATATGCAATATGACTTAAATTAGGAAAATATGACTATGATAAAATTAGATGAAACAGATGTCAGATTATTGAACGCTTTGCAAAAGGATGCAAAAGCTAACACCAAGGAACTGTGTGACAAACTCCATCTATCAAAGACACCTGTCTATGAGCGAATGCGCAGGCTTGAAAAGGAAGGGGCAATCAAGGGCTACAGTGCCATAATAGACAATAAGAAGGTTGGATTGCCCCTTGTAGTATTTTGCAATGTGTCTTTGGCAGTTCATGATGACGAGCATATAGAGCGGTTCAAGAAAGATATCTCTGAAATTGAAGAAATCATGGAGTGCTACTCAACAGGTGGTTTCTATGATTTCCTATTAAAGATTGTCCTTAAGGATTTGGATGAATACAATACATTTGTCTTTGAGAAACTGACAAAGGTTCATGGTATTGTCAAGATGCAGAGTTCATTTGTGCTCAGTGAGATAAAGCACAAGACGGAACTCAATATCAAACTATAATAGAGAAGAAAGTGGTTAGACTGTCGGAACACGAACAGCTTAACCACCTATTATAAACCAACTTATATTAAATTGTCATTTAGGATTGTTGACGAGCATTCCGGATGCTACTGATTCAGCGGCTTCAGATCCTTTCGTTGCGCGGATGATTTCTATTGCAAAGGGGAGTGTTGTGCCGGGACCTTCAGATGTGATGAGGTTCGGCTCCTCAACCACTGTCTGCTCCACGTACTGTCCACCATTGGAGTTGACGGCGTTGCCGAGACCTGGATAACAGGTAGCCTTCTTACCTTTGAGGACACCAAGGGGTGCGAGGACAACGGCTGGTCCTGCACAGATAGAGGCTATCCGACCGTTTTTGTTGTAGTGGTCGAGGATTTTTTTCTTCACGTCGATGTTTGCGAAGAGATTCTGGGCTCCTGGATCTCCACCGGGGACTATCAACCAGTCGGCATCTTCTGTGTTCACTTCAGAGATGAGGGAGTCTGCTACGAGAATCTGACCTGTTGCTCCTTTGATCTGATTGTTGTCGGCGACTGCCACTGTTACGACTGGGATATCTGCTCGACGCAAGGCGTCGACTGTAGCGACGGCCTCAACTTCCTCAACGCCTGGTGCGAGGAAGATATAGGATTTTTGTGCTGTCATAGGCATTACACTTGATAAGGTTGCAAGGGCTGCTCCAGCCCATTTTAATATTGAGTTTTTCATAGTTCCATTTTTTTGATCAATACTTGAACGCTTTTTGGGCTTGGAAAGTTCGGACATTTAGTAATTGTAAATAAAATGATAAAATTCTTAGTTTTTTGAGTTTCTATAAAGGAGTTTAGCTGGCTATGAAGATATCCAGCAATCTTATATTCGTATCACATAGACAAAATTTCTTGTTGTAATAAGTATAGAAATCGGGCGGCATGAGCACCATCCATCTGAGTGTGATGGAATTGAAGCGAGATAGACAGAGTTGTCTTGAATAGATGCTTCCTGTAACAGCCCCATATCAAAAAAGGATTATTGAAGATTCCGCTGTACATCCCGACTGCTCCATCTATGTCATATCGGGCAAGTGCCGATGTCCCGATGACCATCCTGTCGGTTATGTCGTTGTTTTCACATGTCTCTGCAACTTGTTTTGTAAGCCGGAGATAATCGGCATTAAACACTGCTATATCTTCGCAAAAAGGAATGTCGCATGAGCTGACTTCACCCTGACAGTTGGCTACAATGGTATTGACTGCAAGCGAATCATATTCGATAAGTTTGCCCTCGACAGGAAGAGTGTAGAACTCCTTTATTTGTGATGCCGCCTTACCTATGCACCAGCACATAAGCATATTGAATTTAAGGCAATAGCGGCGGCTTAGCTTACGGAGCTTTGTTACATCAATGGTCTTGAAAAGTGTGACCATTGGCATCGGAGCGTTCATCCACATCTCGAAGGCATAAGCTCTCGTGGTTTTCTTCGGGTTTACTTCTTTCATTTTTTACGGCAAAATTAGCGCTTCGCCGTTATCTTCGATAGAAGAAAAGAGACATTCAGAACGGCGAGGCAAACAAATCTGAATACACAGGTTGTTTTTTCAGTAATTCTGACGGGGTTTGTCCTGAATAACAGCGGCACTCACGGATAAAATGTGACTGGTCAGCATATCCGCAAGAATATGCGATATCGGCAAAATCTCGTTTGCCGTTCTGCATAAGCAACAATGATTTCTGAAAACGTGATACCTTTGAATATTCCTTAGGCTTCATGCCCACAGCATTAAAAAATACACGCTCAAATTGCTTCCGACTCAAGCATGCATATTCAGCCAAGCTCAGAACACTGATGGTATTATCCAAGCTCAGAACACTGATGGTATTATCAAGGAATAACTGTTTCAGAGAGGCTCCAATTCTTTTGAAATTGTAAATTGCC
>DAAK01000195.1 GCA_001701075.1 Bacteroidales bacterium GP3
CAATGCAGCAACTACTCCGTCAAGAGGGAAAGAGATTGTTTGAGATAGGTGAAAAATACTATTTTGAAGATATGGGAATACGTAATGCTATCATTGGGTATCGCCCTATGGATTTAGGAGGTCTCTTGGAAAATGCTGTATACAACAAATTGGTCTCTGATGGTTTTGATGTGAAGGTAGGTGTGATGCCAAAGGGTCGTGAAATTGATTTTGTAGCAGAGAAAGGAGGAGAGATTCAGTATATCCAGGTTGCAGTGCATGTCAATGACCAATCTACGGCAGAACGTGAATTTGGCAATCTGGAAAATATTTCTGACAACTATGATAAGGTATTGGTCACTCTGCGAGATTCAGTACCTAACACCTACAAGGGAATCCGCATGATGTCACTACGCGAATTCCTGCTAAATTGAAATTAATTTGGAAGTGACAGAAAATAAAATCTTTATCTTCACAATATTAACAGTTTTACTCAACGTATTCTAAAATCTCAAAACATGCGAATTCTCCATACAGCCGATATCCATTTCGGACAAAATATTTATCAACACTACGACCGTCTCGACGAGCATCTTCATTTCTTTGCCCAACTTAGGAAATGGTTAGAGATTTATTCTCCTGACGTATTGCTTTTCAGTGGCGACATCTACGATGTAGCCCAACCATCAGCTGCCATATGGAGCGCTTTCAACTCGGAGATTGTGAATCTCCGACAAAGTTTTCCATCACTCACAATTATCATAACGGCCGGAAACCATGACTCTGCATCACGTATTGAGTCATACAGCAAAGTATGGGATTTGGCTGGAATCACCGTGGTAGGTACTCCTCCACCTCTTCTCCAAACGGCTTCCGAAGGTTGGGAACAGAGGTATATTGTGCGTATCCCTTCGGGTTTTATCATAGCTATTCCTTACATGTCAGGCGACCGGACAGATACCATAATACATTTGCAGCAATTCGTTGAGACCATCAACACCGAAAAACTTCCTGTAGTGATGACAGGTCACTTTGCTGCAGTGGGTAGCGATATCGAAGGTCATAATCCTGAAATAGGGACCATCAGATCTGTAGCAATCGAACGATTAGGATCATCTTACGATTATCTTGCTCTCGGACATATCCATAAACCACAGACACTCGGACATCAAGCCATATTCGACGAAGATGCTCACACCTACAAATCCCCAATTGCCCGCTATTCCGGCAGCGTGCTACATGTAAGCGAAGATGAAAACTATCCTCACTCTGTAACTCTTGTGGACATTGACAAACACGGAAGCGAAATCACATTGCGACAATTGAAAATAAATCAGTTGCGCCATTTTATCACTCTCCCTTTAGATCAAGTAGAACCATTTGCATCCACAAAAGAAGCTCTTGTCTATCTCAAAAAATTCGTCAAAACCAACGACAATGTCTATATAAGGCTTCGATTCCTACAAAATGCTGAAATTCCTGCTGATTTCAATTCCTCTGTCTATGAACTCATTGACAAGAGCGGTAAAGATATAAGATATAATCCACGTATGATTCTCGTTTCTCCAGACAATGATGAATGCGATGACACAGAAGACAATAAACCGCAATTGGACGTCGAAGAAATAAAACAGATGACCAACCCACGCGAATTTGTCAGGAAAACAGCAGGGGCATATCCAGGACTTACAGAGGATGAACTCGACATGCTTTTTACTGAAGTGGAACAAGAAGTAAGAAAAATGATTGACGAAAAATAACACCGACCAGCCATATGAAGATAAAACGACTTATTATACGGAACATAGCTTCTATTGAGCAAGGCGAAATAGACTTCGAAAACGGTCTCATAAATCGAGAGACAGGTAATCCTGCTTCGCTTTTCTTGATCACTGGAGATACTGGGTCGGGGAAATCCGTTATTCTTGATTGCATCTCAATGGCCTTGTATGGTACTACACCAAGAGTGAAAAGTGTAAATGGAGTAAAAAACAATGTCTATCATAATAATAATGGTGAAGAAATATCTGTAAACGATATCACACAATATACACGTATAGGCATTTCCTGGAGGGATGATTGCTTTTCAGAACTCTCTTTTACAGGAAATGATGGCGTGGATTATATATCAAAATTTACTCTTGGAAGAACCTCCCATAACAATTATCGTAAACCGGAATGGACATTAAAAGTCGGTGATGATGAGATTATTGAAAACAGAAAAGAGGAAATCAAAGAACAAATACAAAGAGCTGTAGGTCTTTCATTCGAACAGTTTAGCAGAATGGCCATGCTCGCCCAAGGCCAGTTTGCAACCTTTCTGACAGGCAAAAAAGAGGAAAGGGAACGCATACTCGAACAACTTACCGCTACTGATATCTTTTCACGCTATGGAGAAGCTATATCAAATATATTCAAGAACTCTAAGCATGAATTTGACACATCAAGGAAAATCTACGAAGAATTCAGCAAAAAAATTCTTGATGACACAATTCGACAGGAACTTATCACGGAACAAGCAGAAAAGAATAAAGAAGCTACTAAACTACAAACCGAAACAGATAATCTCCGGCGACGCATCAACTGCACTGATGCTATATTGAAAACAGATAAAGATATAGCAGCACTAAAAGAAGAAGCCGCAAAACTTAAAACTCTTGAAGATACTTCAGAATTTCGGAAAAGAAAAGCAATCCTTAGTCTTTGGGATTCCACATCTGCCCAGCGAGAACTTCTATCAGATAAAATCAAAGCTGCCCAATCCTTGACAAACGACAGGAAAACGCTTCAGGAGAAGAAATATGAATTCCTTTTATTATCTAAAGATCTCAATGCGCGCAAGACAGCTGCTGAGGAAAAGACCAGACTCCTTGAGAAGCAAAGATTGTGGATAGAAAGTCAACAGCCTCTTAAAAAACTTTTCAATGATTCTTCTGAAGTGATCTCCGACATCAACCGATTCGT
Source organism: Bacteroidales bacterium GP3 (assembly GCA_001701075.1). Taxonomy (GTDB): domain Bacteria; phylum Bacteroidota; class Bacteroidia; order Bacteroidales; family Muribaculaceae; genus Lepagella. Next base: position 2,944 of record DAAK01000195.1, read on the forward strand.
TTCAATAGTCAAAGAGGTCAAAAAGAAAGAAAATGAAGTTGAAACGGCTAAAGCAAACATTGATGAACTTAAAAAGAATATCTCTTCAAAAAACGAATGCTATAAGCTACAAAATGAAAAATGCGATGAATGTAAGGCTCAAATAACCAAGAAGACTTCGGATCGAGATACACTCAATCCAACTGCTCTTAGAAATGAAAACGAGCTATTGACGAAGCGTCAGATCGCATTGACCGATCTTTCGGTTCGCATGGATTCACTTGAAGCTGAGAAGCAAGATATAGAAAAGGCAGAGAAAAAGTATGAGGAAATATCTATACTCTTTTCCTCACTCAAATCGGATGCAGAAAAGGCTTCTGAAGAATGTGCATGCCTGGAAAAAGAGAAGAATGCCTCTGATAGCAGATATCGGACGATGCTTCTCAGTGTGGATAAGAAATTTGAGGCTATACGTCGGCAGCTTGTGGAAGAACATGCCAACAACTGTCCGCTTTGTGGTCAGTCTATAGAAGGATTTCTGACAGCTTGGAAAAGCAAAGAGTATTTCTCAGACATTCTTTCACCACTTGAGGAAGAAAAAAACAAGTGCTTGGAGGCTTATAATGCAGCTAAAAAGAAGGCCGATGATGCAAAAGAGAAAATGGACACAACTTCCGGCATCCTTAAAGCTAAGGAAGACGATTTGAATAAAAGAAAGAGTAAAATATCCAAAAATCAGAAAGAAATTGAAGACATTCTCAAATCGCTTAAAATAGTATCAGATGATACCTTAAAAACTTTCCTTTCAGACGAACTCTCGCAACTTAAGGGAAAAATAGAGGTAATTTCTGAGAAACTAAAACAAGCCGAAAACCTGCAGAAAGAGATTAACACTCTCATCTCGAATAAGGATTCTTTAGATAAAGGGTTAAAAGAGATAGATAAACAACTACAAGAAACGCTTAAATCCGTTGCTCAAAAAGAGACTGCCACCAAAATGGCGTTAGACAGAATAGAAGAATTGAAAAAGGAAAAGGAATCTCTCCAAGAGAAAATTTCTTTTGCTCTCAAAGATTATGTCAACCAGTGGATAGAATCTCCAGAAGAAATTGCAACGAAACTTAAGGAGGATGCCGACAATTTTTCGACAAAAGTTGAAATATTCTCAAAAGAAGAACCTGCACACATTGTATTATTGAAAACCATTGAATCAATAAATACAGTACGTGACAATCTTTTAAAGCTGATTGGCACTACAGAACCATTGGAAAAGCAATCAAAATTCAGTGATCTGAAGAATCTTAATCAAGATGAAATTCTTGAAAGATGGCACTCTTTCCAAATTGAAGTATCAACCACATATGGCAAAATTATAGAGAACGAGACTAAATTGAGTGAACTCGAAAAGTCACTCCAAGAATATTACCAAGCAAGTGGATCCTCAGAAACCGCTCTCAAACAGCTGCTTGATGCTGCTGATGAAATCTCGCAAATGCGCTCTCTACAAGAAAGCCATCGTGAGAATTTACACAAAAATGCAACTCTTCTCGAAGAGGCAAACAAGAGTAAGCATGAGAATCTTAAAATATTGAACCTCAATAATGAGACAGAACTTGATGATATTGAAAAACTAAAGTCTGATCTCAATTCGCTCGTCGGCAAACACTCTGAATTTACCAAACGACTCGGAGCAATAAAAGAGAGACTGGAAGCAGACGAGAAAACTCGGCTTGAAAGTGAAACGCAAAAAGAAGAACTCGAAAAGAAGAGTGCGAGAATGCATAAGTGGGAAATCATGAACAAATACTTTGGAGGCACTCGTTTCCGGACACTCGTTCAATCATATATCCTGCGTCCTCTTCTGAACAATGCTAATATTTATCTGCGACAGATTACCGATCACTATCTTCTGACATGTAGCGGCGAAAATGAGCAACTCTCCATTCTGGTGCGCGACCGATATCACAATAATGAGCCACGAAGCGTTACCGTCCTCTCTGGTGGAGAACGATTCATGGTCTCTCTTGCACTTTCACTTGCCTTATCAGCAATGAATCGTCCGGATATGAACGTAGATATACTCTTCATTGATGAGGGTTTCGGCACGCTTGATGCAAAAAGCCTCGACTTGGTGATGAATACATTGCGTCGACTTCCCGAAATCAACGGCCAGACGGGTCGACGCGTAGGAGTAATCTCTCACCGCGAGGAACTCACAGAGCAGATAGATTGCCAAATAAAGCTCCGGAGCTGCGGCGAAGGACGTTCAAGAATTGAAATATCATAATAAGATAGTACAGACGAACATAAAATTGAGGAGTCAAGCAAATAAGCTTGGCTCCTCAATTTATATCTTTATGCATTCTGAATCATAACTAGCAGTCTCCTTGTCGCAAAGCCAATTATGCATTATGCATTCTGAATTATGCATTATTAAAACAGGCTCCAGGAAACAGTAAGACCGGCCATCACGATCGCTACCATCGACATCAACTTGATAAGGATGTTGAGACTCGGACCGGATGTATCCTTGAAAGGATCGCCAACAGTATCACCGACAACGGTAGCCTTGTGCACTTCGCTACCCTTGCCACCAAAGTTACCTTCTTCGATATACTTCTTAGCATTATCCCATGCTCCACCTGAGTTGGCCATGAAGACAGCAAGAACAAAGCCTGCAGAAAGACCACCGATAAGAAGACCGATAACGCCAGGAACTCCAAAGACAAGACCTACAACAATTGGAACCGCGATAGCAAGTAGAGACGGGAATACCATCTCACGCTGAGCTCCCTTTGTAGAAATTTGAACACATCGAGCATAATCAGGTTCTGCCTGACCTGTCAGGATTCCCTTTATCTCACGGAACTGACGGCGAACCTCCTCAACCATGTGTGAAGCTGCACGACCTACGGCATTCATTGTAAGGCCGCAGAAGAGGAATGCCATCATGGCACCAATAAACATACCTGAGAGCACCATTGGATTCATTAGGTTAACATCATATGCCACCATAAAGTCGCGGAAAGTAGCCTGATTCAAAGCTATCATACGAGGCACCTCAAGATTGCTTATGGGATCAATTGTCGTACCAACCTGAATGAACTCCTGACCGATATGGTGAAGACCCATACGGATTTCTTCAACATAAGAAGCAAGAAGCGCAAGACCGGTAAGAGCGGCTGATCCGATAGCAAAGCCTTTACCAGTAGCAGCAGTAGTGTTTCCAAGTGAGTCAAGGGCGTCTGTACGCTTACGTACATTTTCTCCAAGGCTACTCATCTCTGCGTTGCCACCAGCATTGTCAGCTATAGGACCATATGCATCTGTTGCCAAAGTAATACCAAGGGTTGAAAGCATTCCGACTGCAGCAATACCGATACCATAAAGACCCCATGATATATTAGCGAAGTCAAACCCAGAAGCAAGATAGTAGCTCATGATGATACCGAAGACAACGGCAATAACGGGAACTGCAGTAGAAATCATACCAAGACCTACACCGGATATGATTACTGTAGCAGGACCTGTCGTTCCGCTTTCAGCAAGTTTCTTGGTAGGTTTGTATGACTGCGAAGTGTAATATTCGGTAGCCTGTCCGATAACAATACCAACAAACAGACCTACAACAACTGCGAGAGAAAGATTAATCCAGTTAGGAATCTCAAGGACCCACATGATGAGGAAAGTGGCAGCAACGATAAGTGCAGAGCTAAGATTAGTTCCTGTAGCAAGAGCACCAAGAAGATTCTTCATAGTTGCATTCTCTTTGGTCTTCACAGCAAAGATACCAATAATAGAAAGAAGAATACCGACAGCTGCAATCAGCATCGGAGCCATAACGGCCTTTGTCTGTAGAGCAACGCTTCCAGCTTCGACATCCATGAATCCGACAGCACCGGCTGCTGCTCCAAGAGCTGCAGTAGCAAGTATCGAACCGCAATAAGACTCATAAAGGTCAGCACCCATACCAGCCACATCACCTACATTGTCGCCAACGTTGTCAGCAATAGTTGCAGGGTTGCGAGGATCATCTTCAGGAATACCGGCTTCTACTTTACCTACGAGGTCAGCACCTACGTCGGCAGCCTTAGTATAAATACCACCACCAACACGTGCGAAGAGAGCCTGTGTACTTGCTCCCATTCCAAAAGTAAGCATAGTCGTGGTGATCATAGTCAGTTTCTGGGTGTCGGGAAGATCAATAGCCCAATTAAGGATAAGATACCAGAAAGAGATGTCAAGAAGACCAAGGCCTACCACTACCAGACCCATCACTGCACCTGAACGGAATGCGACTTTAAGGCCGGAGTTGAGTGATTCACGAGCTGCGTTGGCTGTACGAGCAGATGCATAGGTAGCAGTCTTCATGCCAAGGAAACCAGCAAGACCAGAGAAGAAACCACCGGTAAGGAATGCCACAGGCACCCATTCATTTTGAACACCAAAGCCGTAAGCCATTATGGAGAAGAGCACGACAAGACAGAGGAAGACCACTGTGACGATCTTGTACTGCTGACGCAGATAGGACATGGCACCTTGACGCACATGCGAAGCAATCTTCTTCATTGTGTCGGTACCCTCATCCTGACCCTTCATCCAACGGAAAAAATAGAAAGCAAGCGCCAATGCTACAACTGAGGAAGCAGGCACAAGCCAGAATAGATTGTTTACCATGGTAAAATCTAAAAAAGTTGTTGATGAGTTATTAAAAATCAGTTAATTTTGAATTTGCAAAAATTCGTTACAAAGTTAACCAAATTTTATCAAATTTTTGCATTAGATTTAAATAATTATGATTTTTTAACACATCATTTTATCCTGAACCAATATCCTGCCGTCACTCCGACACTCAATTGATTCGAGATTGAGAATGTATCCTGTCTTCCCGAAGGCATTACGTTGCCTATACCATAATATACACGGGCCTCCAAGACTACAGAATTCTTTCGATTGAAACTGAACTCACCACCAAGACCCGCAACGATTCCGAAATCGAGTTTCTGGCTGACATCCATTGTCAACTGCTCTTCTCTTCTGTTTTTGTCGTGGAACCCTTCAAGACCGGAGGTATCATGATAGTCGAAATTACTTTTAATATGATCACCTATATAATATGCAATTTCGGGACCTGCATTGATAAAGAACTTCTTGCGCTGGCCAAAATAGATATGTGACATTATAGGCACTTCTACATAGTTCAAAATACGCTGGTATGAATAAGGAAGATCCTCGAACTTTTCAGCCCAACCTCTTTGCACAAGATTGACCTCCGCAATAAGGCCAAAATGATTCTCTTCTGTATAGCGGAAAGTAAAACCTGCGGTATAACCCATCCCTAATTTGCTCGTTATAGAGGGTTTAAACATGACTGTGGAAAATGTCACACCGCCTCTTGCACCTAAGTCAACACGGGAGTCAAAATGGGTTTGAGCCCATCCTGATAATATTACTGAGAACGATATGATTATCAAAAAAGTAAATCTCTTCATACCATCACCTGCGAATAAGAATTTTTTCAATATCTCCGTAAGGAGTAAAGCGGATGATATAGGCCGACGGATTGAAGAATCCTCCCCAGTTGCCAACCCTCTCAAGATTGATCGGGGTCTGGATTTCCATTCCTTCAGGAACCTCAGCATTAAAGTCACCTTCATTTGCAGCGATGCCTGGAATAAAATAATTTGCTATATCATATCCAGCTACAGCATAAGTGGGAAACGACCTGATGGGACCATGTCCATACGCTGTGGAATATGTGGCAATAAATTCTTTTCCTCGACCCGATGTATGGTCAAAGAAGAATCTCGAAGGGAAATATACATCAGCCTTATGGAAACGTTCCTTCAGGCCCTCGGCAACAGTAATCCAGTTGGGACGTCCCATCACCTTGATTTCTACGAATGGATTGTTCTCCTTCAAATATTCAATGGCTGTAATCATTGTCTGAATCTCATCTCGAGATGTGGGGTATCCGTAGAAAAGATATCTTCCACCCTCTTCGAGTTTCATCTCGGCGAGATCATCAAGTTTCCTGCTTATGACAGAAGCACCATCCCGTCTGCTCTTGATTGACTCTGCAAATGAATCCTCTGCATCCTCCTTGCCAACCATGACAAGTTTATAAGAGCCAAATGTTGACGCCAACCATTCCCCTACTTCATCGCTGAAATAGGCAGAAGGAGTAAGTAGATGTATTATCGATGGATTTTCAAGATAGAGCTCGCTCTTTACATCGAATGAATTTACTATTTCAACACCATTACTTTCTCCATATTCTGCAAGCCATGCAGGGAAATTTTTCTCATATGTAGTGACAATAATATCAGCCTTAAAATTGTCGAGATCGGCCATTATTGACTCAGACACCTTCACCGAGTCTGCATCCGTCTTATTGTCGCATAATACCTTGAATTTAATTTGATAAGGAGCATCCTTCAGGCGATCAAGAGCCAAGAGGGTTCCTCTTGTGAATTCATTATCCCTTTTCGACATGGGATCTTCTATCAACAATGCCAAATTAACTGAATGAGCGACATCCGACAATGAATCTGCCACTCCGAGCATATGCACTTCCTTATATATATCCCTTCGACCTTCAAGACTGTTTTCACGCTCATCGACAGATTCTACTTCTTTTTCAACTGTAGTAGTCTCAATGACCGGTATAGCTATCTGAGAATTCTTTTTCAAATGTGTGCCCGAATTGGCCTCTAAAAGATCCTCAATGTCAACACCAGTCTTTTCTGCCACTGTCTCCCAAGTATCGCTTTTTTCAGCCTTATAAGTATCAATACGAGCTATGCGTGTCTCTTCAACTTCTTTCTTTACCTTATTGTCTTTATTGGAATTGACACTTATCCTGAGGATATCTCCAGAAGCAAAACTATTTTCAGACACACCTTTATTGTCGCGCAGCAATTGCTCTACGCTCGTGTTATATTCACTTGCAATGTCAGTAAGAGTATCGCCATCCTTTATGGCGTAATAAAGGAAAGACGAGCCGTCGTTAATCAATTCTGGTTCCTGAGGGATAGTAATGACATCTCCCCTTCTAAGCAAAGTTTTAGCAGACGGATTGTAGAGATATATTTTATCTATCTTTACATCATACATTTTTGCTATAGAGTAGACAGAATCACCCTTTTTCACCACATGGCGTATTACAGGATATACTTCAGGAGGAGTAAAATCAGAGACAACCCCATTTTCGTACTTCCTATCATCCATAGCTACGGGATAATACACCTTAGCACCTTTCTCCAGTTTGTTGCCGAGAGAAGGATTCAACTCATCAAGTCTATCTAAGTTCCATCCGAAGCGATTGGCTATTCCATAAAGCGAATCTCCTTTCTTCACTTCATACATATAATATTCACTTCCCGCAATATTTACCTTGGGAAGATCTTTAGGCGAAACTGCTGCAGAAGCAGACAAAAAAAAGCAAATCGCAGAAGCGACACATAATATGTATTTTTTCATCTCACTTATTAAAAATTGCAAAAGAGCAGCCGCAAGACATGACTGTAGAAACTTGATGCGGCAAGCCCCTTTTTGTTCATCTTACAAAATTACTAAAAATTTCTGGAGAATAATGCATAAAAAATCATATAAATCAAAAATTGTCTAAAAAACACCTAAATTTCGGAATTTTGGATAAAATTATACCCTATAACATTAGGTTATTCGAAGGTTTTTTATTAAATTTGCACACAATATCCGACTGACGGATGAAAACCCACCAAAATGCGCTATCTGGGCGTCGCACGTGGTTCAGGTATATAACCTTAATGACAATAAATATATATAATTAATAACAAATGGCAAAGAAAGTCTATACGTTCGGCAATGGTAAAGCCGAAGGTAATGCCGAGATGAGAAACCTTCTCGGTGGCAAGGGAGCAAACCTTGCAGAGATGAATCTTCTGGGAATGCCCGTACC
>DAAK01000226.1 GCA_001701075.1 Bacteroidales bacterium GP3
AGGATTATGGCGGCCGTTGGGCTTGGAACATGAATACCGACTTCCGCCCGCAGACCCATATCAGCGCAGGCATCAAATGTTGGCCTACAGCCAACTACTCCAACTATTTCGGTATGGCTAATGGATATCCAATTGAAGATTCAAGCGTCAAGGACAAAGAATCCGGTTATGACCCAGAATATCCTTGGAGCAACCGTGACCCTCGTTTCTACAAGACATATATGATAGATGGTGAATTTTGTGGAGAAGGCGGCCAAGGCAAAGAGGCTGAACTTTACACTGGTGGTGCCGATCGTGAAGGTGCCAACCCACAGAAAGGCTGCTATACTGGTCTTTTCAATGCTAAGCTTTGCTTGAAAAATGTCCACAATGGCAATGTGCGTAATCAATTCTACTGCATTCTTTCCATGATGCGTTTGGCCGATGTATATCTCCTTTATTCAGAGGCTACTGCAGTCGGATACGGCGTTAAGCAGGCTGCTCCTTCCTACAGCAAGACTGCTGAGGATGCCATTAATGTAGTGAGAGACAGAGCTCATGTGGCTCATGTGCTTGCTAAGTTTACTGATTCTAAGGATAACTTCCTTAGCGAGCTACGTCGCGAACGTGCTGTCGAGCTTGCTTTCGAGGGCATGCGTTTCCACGACCTTCGCCGTTGGATGCTCATTACTCAGAGACCTTATACCCTTAAGACAGGTTTCCAGTTTGACCGTGGTCCTGGCTTTACTCAAAATTCTACCGAAAATCAGGTGCTCAATCTTCGAGAAGAGGTGTTGCGTGAACGTAATTTCACAAGCCGCCACTACTGGTTGCCACTTCCTAACAAGAACGACACTTATCTGTATGAGGGCTTTGAGCAAAATCCGGGTTGGTAATTTTTACGTCTCACTTTTTTACATGAATCATCAATGAATACTAAATTTCATATAGGTTTTACGGCTCTCGCCCTGACGCTCTGCAGTTTCCCTGCATGGTCACAGTCCGAGACGCAAGATAGCCTGGTAAATATTGCTTTCGGAAAGATCGACAAGAGAGACGTAATTTCTGCCGCCTCATTTGTCAATATCAACGATCTAAGCAAAAAGAACGCCAATGGTAGCGCTCTTGCTGATGTGGCAACTCACGTCGGCGGCTACAATGGCAATATATGGGGGCAAGGTCCACTTGTCCTTATCGATGGTGTGCCTCGTGATGCATCTCTCGTCAAGGCTTCTGAAGTGGAAAGCGTCTCCATCCTGAAGGATGCTACGGCTGTAGCTCTCTATGGAAGCAGGGGCGCAAAGGGTGTCGTGCTCATCACCACCAAGAGAGGTCAGGAAGCTCCTATGCAAATCGACGTACGTGCAAATGTCGGCGCTAAGCTTCCTAAGTCTTATCCGCAGTATCTCGATGCTGCCACTTACATGGACCTCTACAATGAGGCATGTCTCAACGACGGCAAGTCGGCTCTCTATGACCCGTCTACCATCTATAACACAGCCATGGGAACAAACCCTTACAGATATTCTGATATGGATTTCTATTCTTCAGACTATCTCCGCAGCTTTGTGACAACAGCTGATATCACAGGTGAAGTATATGGAGGCACCGAGAAAACTAAATACTATCTTAATCTCGGTCTCGACTACGCAAACGATCTCCTGAAATATGGCCAGCACAATAAATCCAACACCTTCAATTTCAATGTTCGTGGTAATGTCGATATGACCATAGCCAAATGGCTCAAGGCTACCACTAACGCTGCGATCATACTCAACAATAGCTTGAGCGGACGTGGAAACTATTGGGGTGATGCTTCTTCCTTGCGCCCAAACTGGTTCTCACCGCTTCTGCCGATAAGCATGATGGATCCTAACAATGCTTCAATCCAGGACTACATCAACACCAGCACTCACCTCATTGACGGCCAATATCTTCTCGGCGGAACAACCTCCAATCAGACTAACGCATTCTCTGAAGCTCTTGCAGCCGGCTATACTCGTCAGAAATACCGCAAATTCCTTTTTGACCTTACTCTCAACGCAGATCTATCTGCTTTGACCCGAGGTCTTTCTTTCAAAACTGCATTCAGTGTCGACTACAATTCCCATTATTCTGAGGCTTACGCTCTCCCATATGCAGTCTATCAGCCCACTTGGGGAAATATAAACGGCCAGGATATGATAGTGGGACTAAACAAAATCAATGAGGACAAGTCTTCTACAAACGAATATGTAGGACAGTCTACTTATCATCAGACCATGATGTTTAGTGCTCAGTTTGACTACGCACGGACATTCGCGGATGCTCATAATCTCAATGCAACTCTCGTTGGTTGGGGCTACCAGCAGCATTTCTCCGCTGACTCCGGCCACTCAGGAGAAGGCGGCTACCACCGCCCAAGCAATGTCAATGCAGGCCTGAGAATTGACTACAACTACAAGCACCGCTATTATGCCGACCTCACAGGAGCTTTCGTTCACTCTGCAAAACTTCCAGAGGGTAAGCGAAATGCATTCTCTCCTGCTGTCTCTATTGCTTGGAGACTCTCTAATGAGGACTTCATGAGCTCTTCCCGCAACTGGCTCGACGACCTCAAGATAATGGCTTCATACGCCAACCTTCATCAGGACATTGACATCAACGACTATTACCTCTATATGGCCGACTATCAGTTCTCTCCTTCAAGCGGATGGTATCAGTGGGCTGACGGCACTGTAGGTGGTGCTACTTCCACTTCCAAGCGTGGTGCCAACGATGAGCTTTCATTCATCACTCGCAAGGAATTCCGTGTGGGTCTTGATGCCACACTCTTCGAGGGTCTTCTTAATGTTAATGCAAACTGGTTTAACCAGACTACAAACGGACTGCTTACCCAAGGCTCAAGCACCATATATCCTTCGTTCTATAATTCGGGTATAGGCAACTTCCTCCCTTATATCAACTACAATAAGGATGAGCGTACCGGTGTCGACTACACAGTCAATATCAATAAGGAATTCGGCGACTGGAAGTTCTCGCTCGGCCTCGTAGGAATGTACTTCGACTCTAAACAGAAACTACGCGATGAAGTTTGGGAAGAAGACTACCTATATCGTCAGGGACACGCACTTGATGCTTCTTGGGGTTATGTTTGTGAAGGGTTCTTCCAGTCTGAGGCTGAAATTGCTTCTTCTCCTAAGCAATCATTTGGTGGAACAGTCCGTCCCGGCGACCTTAAATACAAGGATATCAACGGTGATAACATAATCGATTCAAAAGATCAGGTGGATCTTGGTAAGATGGGTTGGAGTGCAGCTCCATATGTATATGGCCTCAACTTCACTGCCCAGTACAAGAAATTCACACTCTACCTTTCAGGAACTGGCGTCAGCGGTGCAAAATTCTATAAGAACGACGGATACTATTGGCTACGTGGAACAAGCAAATTCTCGGAAATGGCTCTCAACCGCTGGACTCCAGAGACTGCAGAAACCGCCACTTTCCCACGTCTTACCACTGAAAACGGCGACAACAACTACCAGAACTCGACTTTCTGGCTCGCTAAGGGTGATTGTTTCCGTCTTGACAACCTCCAGCTCACTTATGATATCGTTCCTAAGAGCAGCTTTATCAATGGCATAAGTGTTTACGCCGGTGCCTACAATCTTTTCACTATCTCTAAGGAAAGAGCGCACCTGGAAAGAAATATTGGTGGAGCTCCTCAATTCCGAACTATCTACATAGGTTGCAAACTTAATATGTAATTCTCGAAGTAGTATGAAAAAGATATTATATACAATATTGGCTGTAGCTTCGCTTGGATTCACAAGCTGTGATGATCTATTCGAACCGGCTAAGCAGAACTTCAAGGATCTCAGCCAGATGGAGACAGAGCCTGACTTCGCTATGGGATTTCTTACAAGAGCTTACAGTTCTCTCTCAGGCTACTATAACAATACAGAATATGCCACAGATAATGCTGTGGTAAACCAGAACAGCGATGGCTTCCGTACGTTGGCCACAGGTGGTTGGACTTCAAATAACGGGACTATCAGCGAATGGGCTGGCTCATACACTGGCATCCAATACATCAATCAGTTCCTTTCAAAAATCGATGAAGTGGAGTGGAGCTCTGATCCGGAACGTTGTCAGATGCTCACTGTACGCCTACGTGGTGAGGCTTACGGCTTGCGCGCAATTCTTCACTATCAGCTGCTACGCACACATGCCGGTTACGATGCTGCAGGCAACCTCCTCGGTGTCCCATATCTTGAAACTTATCTCGGTGCCAACGATGATATGAATGCTGCAATGTTGCGTCCATCTTTTAAAGATTGCGTGGAGAAAATTAAGGCTGACCTCAATCAGGCTATTGAGATTCTTCCACTCGACTATGAGGATCAAGCTGAAGTTCCGGCGAAGTACACCAAGTACACAAATGATGTGGCTATCTACAACCGCACAATGGGTGCTCACTTCCGCCAGCTCGTCAGCGGGCGTATTGCACAGGCTTATCTTTCTCGTGTGACTCTCCTTGCTGCAAGCGATGGATTCGGGAATACAGTGACCTGGGCGGACGCAGCAAAAGCTGCTGCTGACCTGCTTAAGGAAAACAATGGCATCGATGGGGTGAAGTACGGTTCATATGAATATTATTCTGCTTCAATAGCCGATGGTCTGAAAGAGGGTGTCAATCCCAATGAAATCATCTGGCGTGAGAATGTTGGTGACAATAATAATACAGAAAAAGACAACCTGCCACCAAGCCTTAATGGCAATGGTCGTATGAATCCATCACAAAACCTTGTAGATGCATTTCCTGCTCTTAGTGGATACCCTATAAGCATAGCTGCTGACTATGATGCTGCAGATCCGTATGCTAACCGTGATCCTCGATTCTATGCTTATATTATCTATAATGGCAGCTCCCGCGTGGGCGTAAACAATGATGTGATTTCTACTGTTGCCGGTTCTACTGATGGTGTTGGTGGCGTTGAGCAACGTTCGTCACGCACTGGCTACTATATGAAGAAACGCCTTCGTATGGACGTCAACTGTACTGCCGGTTCTGAAACTTCAAAGGCTCACTACAATCCTCGCGTTCGATACACTGAGATTTATCTCAACTATGCTGAGGCTGCTAATGAGGCTTATGGTCCTAAGACAGATGGAGGAAATGGCTTCTCTGCCTATGATGTAATCAAGGCTATCCGCCAGCGTGCTGGGTTGGGAACATCTGAGGGCGACATGTATCTTGAAGAATGCGCCTCCTCAAAGGAAAAGATGAGAGAGTTGATTCGCAATGAACGTCGTATCGAACTTTGTTTTGAAAACTTCCGTTTCTGGGATCTTCGCCGTTGGAAGCTGAATCTCAATGAAACTATAAAAGGTATCGATTGGCAGGATGATGGCACATATAAGATCTTTGATGTCGAGACACGTGACTTCGAGAGCTATATGAACTATCCTCCGATCCCACAGTCAGAAATCCTTAAATTTAGCAATCTCCAGCAAAACAATGGCTGGCATTAATTCTGCAATAATCTGATCAAACTTATGAAACATAAATTTTTAATCCCTGCATCAATCGCCTTCTTGGCATCCCTTGCTGCTTGCGAAAACGGAAACAATGAGTTTCCTGATTTCGACTATCAGACAGTGTATTTTGCCAATCAGTATGCGATGCGCACTATCGAGCTTGGAACTGACGAGTTCGTTGACCTGACAGCTGACAACAATCATGATGTGAGTATCGTCGCTGCATGGGGTGGTGGCTACAGCAACAAGAACAATGTGCTTATCGATTATGCCGTTGACCCCTCAATCGTTGATGTTTTCTATTTTAAGGATTCAGAACAGCTCGTTGAGGTAATGCCAACAGATTATTATACCATCGAACAGAAGCAGATCAATATCCCTGCAGGTATGACTATGGGAGGAATTACAGTTCACATGACCGACAAGTTTTTTGCAGATAAGAAAGCTGTGGGCAACTGCTATGTGATTCCAATTCGTATGACCGATGTTTACGGTGCTGATAAAATCATCACCGGAACTCCGACCGAAGAAAATCCCGTCCTGACCAATGATGCACACTGGTCTGTTCAACCTAAAAATTTCATATTATATGGAGTGAAGTTTGTCAATCCATGGCATGGTCAATATTTGCGCAGAGGTGTCGATAACGCTTCAATTGATGGGCAAACCTCATTGATTGTTCGCCACAGCGAATATGTTGAGAACGATGAAGTCATTGATCTTTCAACTGCTTCTTTCAAGGAAGATATTCTTCCAGTGACGGTTAAGGACGCAACAGGTAATGACCACACTGTTGAGATGCTCCTTACATTTTCAGACGATAATTCCTGCACGCTCTCTTCTACAAACGAAGACGTTTTAGTAGCGGGGACAGGAAAGTTCGTCAGCAAAGGAGAGAAGAACAGTCTCGGCGGCAAGGATCGCGATGCAATTTATCTTGACTATACTTTGAATATTCCTACTATGAATATGAAGTTTGAGTCGAAAGATACCCTTGTGCTTCGCACACGTAATGTCTATGGCGCTCAGGCTTTCAGCATTGAAAGAAAATAACCCTCAATTTTTTGAAATATGAAGAAGATATTTATTTACACTCTTCCTGCACTCGCCATTGCCGTGGCCTCATGTGCCGATGGATATGAGGGTGATTTCAA
>DAAK01000087.1 GCA_001701075.1 Bacteroidales bacterium GP3
ACGCAGTAACTCTTATGAAGTTTATCTGCGAGCCATGTTTGTTTTACTCCATGGCTATCTAACACTTCTTTGATGCGGTTTAACTGTTTTTCCATTATAAATATATTAAAATATGATACAAAGTTATAAAATATTTTGCAGTATTCAAAGTTTTTGGGAAGAGTATAATCTGATAGCCAGATATTTTGTGTAAATTTGCATTTACAAGACATCTATCCGCCTATGAAATTTATTATTTTAATTCTATTTGTACTATGGGTTTATAGCTACCTTAAGTTCCGGAAAAGTATAAGACGGACATGTTGCTTTGTGCCATGTTGGAACATAAGTATCGGGAAACTTCAAGTTCAATGACTGAAATTGAGTATGCTTCTGGCTTAATGCTGTGTCAGAAATATCAATCTGCCCTTGAGCTATTTGAAGACTTGAAACGTAAAGGACTGGATTGGCAGTTTAGTTTTATTGATGAAAACATCAAGTTCTGTATGAAACCTTTGCCATGGAGTTCTGGACCAAAAAATCATAATGGAAGCTGGCTCCATAACTTCCTAATTGTACGATTTGGTGGCAGAAGAATGGTGTCAATCTCGCAGGATACTTACCTTGAAGCCAATGCAATGCTTAGAGCGATGAAGCGTAACCGTTAGTTAAGTAGGACAAAGGCTGCCCACTTGTCAGGGCTGTAACCATCGCGACGCATCTGATTCTTTGCAGAAGTCAGGGCTTCGTCAGGAGTTTGTCCGTTGAGAAGACCAGAGTAGAACAATATCATAAGTTCTCTTGTGGGGGCATCGTCTACACTCCAAAGACTCATTAGGATGCTTTCGGCTCCTGCCAATTTGAAAGCTCGTTGAAGTCCATATACTCCATCTGTGTCGCTCAAGCCAAGTCCGGTTTGGCAAGCTGAAAGTACCACAAGATGACAACCACTCAAATCAAGGTTTGCAATCTCATCAGCGCGGAGTATGCCATCAGATTCATTAATCGTTGAAGCGATTGAATCGTTCATCCAATATTTTTGCGAGTTAGCAAACAACAGACCTGAGTTCTGCATGGGATTCTCAAATGCATCGGAATCGTGGAAGAAGCCATGGGTTGATATATGAAGAATATAATCCTTCTGTCCGCTTCTATCAATCAATGATTTTTCGGTGGCATCATCAGCTGTGATGACCATTACTTTGTTTCGATGACTCCGTAAAAGCTCAGCAATACCGGTGACCTCCTTAAGCGATCCGGGGAGATAGCGTAATTCCTCTCCTCTGAGAATATCACCACCAAGTGGCGAGGAATATTCGACAGAATCATTTACGCTTCCATATTTGATTCCACCCCACAATACTGTGTTTTTAGCTGTCAAATCCATCGATGCATTACTTGACTTAACATTAGGAATTACTGTCGGGGAAATCACCAAGTGAACTTTGGTTATGTCACCCAATGTCTTGCCATTGGATTCTATAGGAAATGCTGCTAACGACATTTTGTTGAATACTCCGGTTGGAGTCAAGTAAATGTCCTTTCCATTGATAATAGGCAGGATTGATGCCAACAACTGTTTGGCTGAGTTGAAATCAGTATATATACCGATTCTATCATCAAGTAACTGAGTTACTTTAATCTTATCTCCTATAGGAGCATATTTGACAGTCCCTGATTTATCTAAAACAAGAGCATAATATGTCTTGACACCTTCTATAATCTGAATAACGACGTCATCATTATCCAGAGACTTTCGGAGTTGGGATGAAGATAGAACCACATCCGCGTTTTCTCTACGGAACTCCATACTTTTGTTTGCGAGTTCAGATTCAAGGCTTCCAATCTCCTTTTCAAGCTGTTGTTTCTTGATGTAATTACCGGGGCCTGATACGTATTGCCGAGAAACGAGTTCTTTGGATGCTTCAACATATCTATTGTATTTGTCAAGCAACTCCTTGTCATTCATTGCAGCTATTGCATTGCCAAGTGCAGATTCTGAACGCAAGAGTAATCCACGAAGGAACATATTATTGTCAAAAGCAATTATTGCAAGTTTATCGTCGGCTTTAATTTCGACCAAATTGTTGACAAAGTCGAATACCGGCATGAATTGGTTGACAAAATACTCTCTCTGCGCTGATGTCATACCAGTAAAGTTACTTGAAATCTGCTCTCTCAATGCTTTGCTGGTTTCACCGGCTCTTTCATACAATTCATCCCAATTCCCTTCCGCTTGTAGATATTTGAATTCCTTGGCATGAGCCAAAGCATATTCTATATCAGACTCATCGTATGTGTCGTGGATATGGGAAAGATATTTTTTCAACAACCGTCTGCCGTTCTCGATGTCGTTAAGTTGATAGCAGAAGTCAGACAATTCTCCCAACTGAGAGTAGACTATATTGTTGTATTCTAATGAATCAACAATCGTCAGAGCATATTCCAAATAGTATCGTGCGCTGATGGTGTCGTTTTGCTCCAACAGCATACGGAGCAGTTCATTGAAAAGCCGGAGTTTATATACTTGATTGAATTTTCTTGAATTAGCAACATCGATAGCATATTTTTCCATTTCCTCTATCCCGGCTTTCGGGTCGGCCAGATACTTTCCTTGTATCAGTTCCAGTCGGAATCCATCTTCAAAATTCCGTCCGTTGAGAGTTTGACTCAGTTTTTCCTGCTGCTCTTCTGAGAAATAATTAAACAGATTTTCCCAATCTACATTGTTATAACGGTTCCTTATCAGTTCACTATACTTCCGGATATTGGGCAAATCTCCCATCTTCAGATAAATGCGAAATTCCTCTTTCAAGAAACAGGCATCCATCAAGTCTTTGAGATTCTTTACTTGCTTATCACTCAAACCCTCAGGTGACTCTTCCGTGAATTTATTATCCATCTCCTGACGTAATAATCTATATTGCTCCAAGGCCTTAGGATAATCTCCCGTATGGATATAGCAATCTGCCAATTCCTGACGGTATCTGTATGACTCATCGCTATTCTTAATCATATCTTTTTTAGTTTCCATAAAAGCGATAGCTTCGTGATACTTGTGGTCAGTCACAAGTTCACTGAAAACTTTATCGCTCATGGAGTAATTGAAAAGGTGCACATATTTTGGGAACAGCATTTCTGCAAAGAAGAGAATGACGGCAATGCTGATTGCCACACCCAAAATTGAAAGCAGCAAATATATATGAAGTGCGAAAAAGTAATACAGATTCGCAAAAAATCCACTAAAAAGAAAACGTTTTTTTAAAGAAGTTTTGTCATATCCGTCAGATTTCATAACTTTGTATCTTGAAATGAGTCTGTTACAAATTTTAAAATACGTTATAGCATTCGCTGTCTGCTATTTTTCTTTCACGGTTCTTCGGGAACACTACACCGAAAAGAAATCGTGGAAGGATGCTGTTTTGGTGGGAGGCAAGCATATTGGAACTGGCTTGATCATTGCTATAGCCAATCCTATCGGTCTTTTTGCTCTTGGTGTCATTGCCTTTTTCATTATCCTCACCCTTGGCGATATTCTGTAAATCATAACGGACGCTATTGGCTAATTCAATTATCCAACCGTCATCCAAATTTCCTTTGTCAAACCGGACAAACACGCTACACTTTGGACTAATGCTGTCCGTAAGATTCATTACCGTAAAGTGTGAAGGTATGGAATCGCTAACCAATTCAAATGATGTTGCCATCAATTTATAACCATTAACGATAGTGTCAATATAATTCACTTCCCGAAGATCCCCCTTAATCTCATTTTGACGCAAAAGTCCCATCGAAGCCACAATTATCTGGTTGTGAGTCCTTGCATCCGGTTTTAGACATCGACCGGACATCAGATATACTATACTTGTAGAGTCAACTGATTCCATGGTAGGTAGAGTCTCAATTCTTTCGTCTACCCATAATGTGTTGGACGGCTGTTCCCATTCCTTCCATTCTCTGTCAGATTTGAAAAGAACATACCCATCAGAGATTTCCCCTTCATGTAGATTGAGGTTTGCTAAAGGAACCTTATGACAATATTGACTTATCTTATATTGTTTGATACCGACAACTACACCTATTGCAAGCGAAACTGTAAGAATCCCTATCCAAACCCATCCTGATGGTCCAAAGCGTCTTTCTTTCTTGGGATACCTAAGCTTTATACCTTTGGCAAAGCAAAGATATAAATAGAAAATAAGGTAGAACAGTGGCCGTGCAAAGAAAACCGTACACCATACCCAGATATTATAAGTGGCAATTTGACCGCGCGTCTGATCATACCCTGTGTAGAGGAAAACAATGACAAGAGACCACTTTAAAGCTGTGATGCAATCCGCATCACCTCGTAGAGTTTTGATTACGGCATAAAGAGAAAAGAATGCAGCTGCAAGATATACAGGAAAGAAAAGCCATTCCTCTAACCCATATTGTTGAAAAGACTCAAATCCAAATGTCCAATAATGAGAAATGGCTCCAAATCCTTGAAGAAGCCATATTGAATAATATATGAACAGGAATACATATAGCCAACCTGACGGCTTGAATTCCTCTATTTCTTTCTCTTCCTGCATAGTATGTAGATAATTAAGGAAAATATTATAATAGAGCCGACCACTAACCATAATAATGACTTATCACAGTCATCATTCCCAGGTGGAGGTGGCAATGGAGGCAGATATCCATCTTCCTGAGGTGCATTCCAGCCTAATGAATTTCTCATAACAGGTTTTTGACCATGAAACTTCATAGTTTTGTCTGCTGTCATTTCTTCGTATAAGGATGACATGAAATCATTTATATCCTTTATCCCTTTCTCTTGAAATACTTTACAAAAGTAAAAGGTAAGGGAGCCGTAAGACAAATCATCCGTTTTTATCTCATAGTTACGCTGATTAGACCCACATGCGCTTATAAACACTGCGTTTGCCATGTCGTCTGAGGTCGCAACCGGACTTTCATCTTTCACATTATACATTTCCCTCAAATGAGTAATACTATCCTGTGTAAGAGCATCCGCTCCAAATATTTCTTCAGTCCCTCTGACTACCTCGCTCGACTTATCGGCATCCTTATCCATGGAGTCGCTATGACACGCATCAATGACTGCAATGAGGAGTCCTGTGGAACCTAACTTTTGACGAAGTTGGGTCATATATTGTCCGAAAACATCATCGGTAAGGTGTGCTTGCCCCTTGTATATTGAAGATTTTCTTTTGGCAGCATCGAAAGGAACGACCGCTTCATCTACCAAGTCTGCCTCATTTTGAGAAGAGACTGTCAAAATCTGTTGTCCATGTCCTGAAAAATGGACTATGACTGTATCTCCGACGGAAATCTCTTTGTTTAGGTTATTGAAAGAACTCAAAATCTTATTATACGTAGCTTCCTCGTTTGAAACAATAGTTGCATCGGGGAAAAGGCATTTGATCAACTTTGCATCATTGTCAGCTCCCAAGGAGTTCCACCCGGAACCTTCAGGGTATTTTCCTATACAGATGGAAAGAGTCTTGACTCTTGCAGATACGCTTAGGCATATTAGGAGAGAAAGCCACAAAGCAATAAACTTGCTATTCATTTTAAACCAAACATTTGTGAGAGAGCCATCATTTTTTCTAACTCACTGTCAATTACAGATTGGTCAAATCCGGCTTTACCAAACAGCTCATAGAATTTCTCTATTCGCTTTTCATTTGGTCCTGACTGATCGCCGGTAAAAGGAAGTAACGGCATAACCATCATAATGGGATTTTTCCCTTCCTCGCGCGCTTTATTCAATTGAGCAATTATTCCTTTTTCTCCTGATCTTGTAAATTCTGCTTCAGCTTCCTTATAATTTACTTGAAAATTGAGAAGCATGTCAGAGAACATCGGATGATTTTTGAACTCGGTGACATCGCTTCCATCTGCAGTAAACATCAACCTTCCGACATTGACTAACGCCACCTTTTGTTCTCTGCTAAGATTGTCATACATGCCTCTGACAAGATCCACAGGATTATCACTGTTACCGCCAGACGGAAGATCAGAGAAAAGAAAATCTCCAGTACCATTTTTCAATCCTCTTTCAGGTCCAACTTTCGCCTGGTGTTGCTGTATTGCAATTCTTGCTTCTTCAACAAAGTGGTTTGCCACATCCTGTTGGCGGAAAGTCTCTGCCTGACGCATATTGTCGAATTGCATTTTCTTCACAAGTTCAACATGGAAGTATTTATACTTTAATGTGATTGTGAGACTGCCTGTGCTGTAATAGAAGTGGATAATCATGTTTGCATGGTTCTCGTCAAAGAGATTAAGCATACGCGGGTCATCTTTGAACTTCACGACTTCACCGTAACCATTCATCATTAACTGGTTTATACGTGATATGAGAATACTGAATTTCTTATCCAATGGGTTCTCATGCAATTCGGCTCTGTCCTTCATAAGCGCACGGCTAAAGGGCAGAATCAGGATTGCCAGAAGCGTAATAACGAGCAATACTATAAGCGTTGCAGTCATAATTGTGATAATGAACAGTTTTGATAAAATAATATGCAAATTTAAGAAAAATCTCGCACATGTGGTGGACGATTCCAGAAAAATTACTAATTTTGCAGTTATTTGAGATAAGCCATACCAATAAAAATGCCCTACGACTACGATAACATAGCCCACCGATGGTTTGAAGAGTACAAGTTACCCTTTGTAAACTACATACGCGCGAACTTTGTCATTGATTATGACGGAGCGATGGATTTGTATGTAGAAAGCTGGTTGGAATTAAGAAAAATCATTTTGGAAAATCGAGCCACTGACAATAAGTGGAAGCCTCTGCTGTTTCTTATTGGGAAACGTCAGGCTATCAAAGATTTTGAACGACGTCCTTCAATTGAAACAATGGGACAACACTCTATCGATGATGACAATTTTAACCGAAAACAATTTGAATATGAACAGGGTGCAAGAAAACTTGATGAGTATTACACATCTGTCTATGAGGATCCTGAGTTGCAAGCCGTGCTTGGTGCAGAACTAAGTTATATTCCGGATCCATGTAATAAGATTTTGAAGATGTACTATTTCGATGAGTTCTCCATGACGGAAATAGCCGAAGCGATGAACTACAATTCATCACGCAGTGCTATCACCACAAAGAACCGTTGTATGGATAAGCTGAAGGCACGTGTGAAAAATGCTGTTCGCAGGCTGGGAATATTGGACAACAATTAAACTAACTGATTATGAAAGAGAAAGATTTGGACAAAAACCTTGATAATATCATAATCGAAGGTTTAATCAAGGAAGCTGAGCAAGAAAATGCTGATTTTGCTGCAGCAATACGTAAAATGAGCGATGAAGAATTTGAAGAGATGGTTTATCAGCCTGTCTATGCTGATGACGATGAAAATCTGGGCGATTCAGAACCTCTTGTCAGGAGAATTCCATCTGTTGCTGCGGAGGCTATAACAGATAGTAAGCCAGCGGCATCAATTCCACGTAAAACAAAATTCAAGATTTTCCAGCCATGGATTGCGGCGGCCGTATCTGCGGCAGCAGTAGTTCTTATTGTCTTGATCCCAAGTTTTAACGCTATGAATGCCAAATTGTGTGACAGCGCATTGTTTATGAGTGAGGCATATATTACACCTGCAAAAGGCGGTTTTGATGTTTCCTCGGCAACTGTAGATCAAATCAAAAATGAACTTCCCGTGCTGAGAAAGAGATATGACTCATCCATCATTGCTGATGGCAAGTTTACTACATATACAGAGGATTTTCAAGATGCCGGTTGGACATTAGCAGTAGCATATTTGAAACTCCACAAAAAGCAGGATGCAATAAAGGTGCTACAAACACTTGAGAAACAATCGCAAGGCACTCCCTTTGGAGATCACTGTAAAAAAATCTTAGAGCAACTCGATTAACTGAGTGTTTACATTATCGGCGGTCTTGGTATATGATGATGTAATAATTTATATCATCATGACACCAGGACCAGCTAACGTTTTGAGCTGCCCATTCTGTGGCGGCACTAAGGAGGTTATGAGCCTCATCAGCGGCAACACTTTTGGCGCAACAGTCTGGAGCGACACCCGCAGGCATTATCCGATGCTCCCGGAGGTCTCTCCAATCCAGGAATGTCCGCATTGCCATAAGTATTATTTCATTGAGCAGGCAAAGCAAAAACATCCCGATGATTCCAAGTCGGGGAGGAGAGGCATCGGGGAATTGGGCAACCTGACATTCCGCCAGCTTTTCGAAGCAAAGAAACAGATGGAAGCCTTGACCTTGACCAAGATGCAGAGATGGATTCTCAATCATCAGCTCTTCATGGCTTACAACGATTGCTTCAGCCGTGAGCCGGAGAATATGACAATCCCTCCAAGTGATGATGACAAGGAGATTTACGACCGGACAATCGCTGAATTGCTTTATGGAATTGATCAATCTGAAGATTATGATCTTTTTCACGCGGAATTGCTCCGTGAGACGGGACGTTTTGATGAAGCCACGGAAATCCTGCTCCAGCATTCTTCGGAAGATGACAGATGGGTAGTGAATGCCATGCTCAGGCATATCGAGCAATCCGACACAGCCCCTTTCCTCCTTGTCGAAAACGGCAATCAGGTATTCTGAATAGATTACAACATTGACTTAAATCTCTTGCCACAAAAAAGCAAGAGATTTTTTTCTTTCTGAGAGTTTACCTCCGTGCATTTACCGGTATATAGAGTCAGTAACAATTAAAAATTATCAATTATGTGCTACAATGCAATACTACCCACCGCAATCGTACCGGCAAATGCCGATAACGAACTCATCCGACTGACTTATACCTTCAATCGTTGGTTGAAGATGCTTGTCACCTATGGAAAACTGGATAAAGCACCTATTAATGAGGATTTTATTCTTATGTCAAAGGTAATCAAATCCAAGATCTTAAAAAAGGATCTCAAGAGAGCTGTTCAACGTTGCCGTGACTATGCTTTGTCAGAGTTTCCCAGGATCGATGACCTTATTCGTGCTTTGAACACTGCATTGAAAATCCTTTGTATTTCTCAAGAAAGTAAAGAACTTAAGCGTATTGAGAAATCGTATGCAGATCAAGGAATGACAGAAAGGTATCGTCCGTTGACAAAAAGACTCGCCAATGAGAAAATCCGCAAGATAGGAAGAGAATTTACTTTTACTGACTGGCATACCGATGACAGGGAAACGACAAAACTGGTACGTCGTATTGTAGAGAAAAGAGCGGCTCAGACCGTGCATAAAAACACTGGTAAACGAGATCGGGAGACTAACCGTTACCGTCAGACTGTGAAACGTGCGACTTCATTCAGCTTGTACAGTAAGCGATACACTGAATATAATGCTCAGCTTCGTGCTCCCGGGACTCATTGGAAGATTGTCAGGAAGAACTGCAAAGGGAAGAAGATGTTGGCTGCAAAATTCAGTTATAATTCTTATGAAGAAGCATTGGAGGCTTGTCATCGGTACATTCTTCGTCATCCTGAAGATCCACGTCCCATATCAGCATATCAATGTGACTATTGTGGCAAATGGCATATCGGTCATGTTCAGGAAGAACAGGATAATAATGAAGAAATCCAAATAGCCAGTTAAAATTTCGAGAAATCATGTTGACAATATACCTGTTCCAGGTATAAGATAATGTAAACAAACAATACAGAAAACAAAATGAGTTATTACGACGATTATGATGAGTACGAGAGCGAATACGCCGGTACTTATGCCCACGACGTAGCGGGCTTCAGTGACGAAGACATCGATACCATCTTTGATGGTGATCCAGATGCATATTGGAACATTGACTAACTAAATTTACAAACGCTATGAGTATCTTTGATTTATTCAAAAAGAAACCGACAGGGGAGCAAGAAGGAGTTCCCTCAACTGATGAGACTGCAACAAGCGAGCCCTTAACGCCTATTGAAACTGAGGGTAAGGTGACAGTAAACATTCAACCAGAGGCTGATGCAGAGAAGGGCGAAAAGGCATT
>DAAK01000091.1 GCA_001701075.1 Bacteroidales bacterium GP3
GAACAACTCCTGGAAGCAGGATGCCACTTCGGCCACCTCAAGCGCAAATGGAACCCGGCTATGGAGCCGTACATTTTCATGGAGCGCAACGGAATCCACATCATCGACCTCTATAAGACAGCTGCTAAGATCGACGAAGCAGCTGCAGCTCTCAAGCAGATCGCAAAGAGCGGCAAAAAAGTACTCTTCGTAGCTACAAAGAAGCAGGCTAAGGAAGCTATCGCTGAAAAAGCTGGTGCAATCGGAATGCCTTACGTAATCGAACGCTGGCCAGGCGGCATGCTCACCAACTTCCCGACTATCCGCAAGGCTGTCAAGAAGATGACTACCATCGACAAGATGGAAAAAGACGGCACTTTCGACAACCTCAGCAAGCGCGAAAAACTCCAGATCACTCGTCAGCGTGCTAAACTCGAGAAAAACCTCGGTTCTATCGCCGACCTCGGTCGTCTGCCGAGCGCTCTCTTCGTAGTTGACGTAATGAAAGAGCACATTGCAGTTGCTGAAGCTAACCGTCTCGGTATTCCAGTATTTGCAATGGTCGACACTAACTCAGATCCAAGCAACGTAGACTTCGTCATTCCGGCTAACGATGACGCATCTCGCTCTATCGAAATCGTTCTCGACGCTCTCTGCTCTGCTATGGCAGAAGGTCTTCAGGAACGCAGCATCGAGAAAGCTGATGCAGAAGAGAAGGAAGAAGGCGCAGAGGCTAACCCTGGAAAGCGTCGCCGCGTTCGTCGCACAGCTCCCGCTGCTGAGGCTCCCGCTGAGACTCCAGCTGAAGCTCCCGCTGCTGAAGCAGAAGCTCCTGCCGCTGAG
This sequence comes from Bacteroidales bacterium GP3, assembly GCA_001701075.1. Classification (GTDB taxonomy): domain Bacteria; phylum Bacteroidota; class Bacteroidia; order Bacteroidales; family Muribaculaceae; genus Lepagella. Next base: position 823 of record DAAK01000091.1, read on the forward strand.
TAAGCGCATGGCTTAAGGGTTATAGACTTTTTGACCCTTAAACTTTGTAATCTTTTAAACATTTAAACTTCTAAACCATTCAACAAAAATGGCAGTATCTATAGAAGATATCAAAAAACTGCGCAACTTGACTGGCGCAGGCATGATGGACTGCAAGAACGCCCTTGCTGAGACAGGTGGCGACATCGAGGCTTCCATCGAAATCATCCGCAAGAAAGGACAGGCTGTAGCCGCTAAGCGTGAAGACCGCGAGGCTGCTGAAGGTTGCGTTCTCGCTGGCACTAAGGAAGGCTTCGCTGCTATCGTTGCCCTCAAGTGCGAGACTGACTTCGTAGCTAAAAACGAATCCTTCCGTGCCCTCACCAAGAAGATCCTTGACGCAGCTGTTGCAGCTGGCGCTAAGACTCTCGACGAAGTGAAAAACCTTCCTCTTGAAGGTCGCACTGTAGCAGAACTCGTGACTGACGAGATCGGCAAGACAGGCGAGAAAATGGAACTCGGTGCTTATGAATGTGTAGAGGCTCCATCTGTAGCAGCTTACGAACACCTTGGCAACAAGCTCGCCACTATCGTTGGTCTCAGCGTTCCTGGCGTAAGCACTGCTGTAGGTCGCGAAATCTGTATGCAGGTTGCTGCTATGAATCCTATCGCAATCGACCGTGACCACGTTGACGCTCACATCGTAGAAGGCGAACTTAAGGTAGCTGTAGAGAAGACTAAGGAAGAGCAGGTGAAGAAAGCTGTTGAGGCTGCTATCCGAAAGGCTGGTATCAATCCTAACCTCGTAGACAGCGCTGACCACGTTGAGAGCAACATCGCTAAGGGATGGCTCACACGCGAAGAGGCTGACAAGGCTGCTGAGATCGCAGCTAAGGTAGGTGCAGAAAAAGCTGCAAACCTTCCCGAAGCTATGATCAAGAACATTGCAAATGGTCGTCTCAACAAGTTCTTCAAGGAATCTTGCCTGATGGAACAGGAATACCACCGCGATGCAAAACTCACAGTTGGCCAGTATCTGAACGGCGAGGTTAAGGGCTGTGTAGTGGTTGACTTCAAGCGTGTAAACCTCAATCAGGACTGATTAATTTCAACCCTATATCAAGGGCTCGCAAACAAGCGAGCCCTTTTTTTTGTTTATATATGTGGATATATGTCTCAATTAGACATCAATCTTAATATTAACCTGAAAAAATACCACCATTATAAGCTAATGACTATGAAAAAAGATAATAATCCGACATTTTCTGTAGAAATAACCGAAAATGATCAGTACTTCAAAAACATCCCTAAATCGCTAAATGCAATACTCGAGGCATCGGTATGCAGGAACTGGGATCTACCCTCCTTATCTGACTATAAAGGAGCCACAAGTACTTTCGGACAAGTTGCTGAAACAATAGAAAAGCTGCACATTCTCTTCGAAGCAGCCGGAGTGAAACAAGGCGACAAAATAGCAATTTGCGGAAAGAATTCAGCAAACTGGGCTATTGCATTTATTGCCTGTATTACTGCCGGAGCAGTCGCTGTTCCAATCCTGCACGAATTCAAGTCGGAGACAATACATCACCTCATAAACCATTCGGATGCAAAACTCCTTTTTGTCGACGAAGCCATCTGGAAACAGATTGACAAACTCGACCTCCCGATTCTTGAAGGAGTAATCTTCATCAGTGAATTGGGGATGCCATACTCTAAGTCGGAAAATCTATCAACAACTCACGATAATATCGATAAATTCTTCAAGGATAAATATCCACATGGATTCTCTTCCAAGGATATTCATTGGTTTAAAGACAATCCTGACGACCTTGCAGTGATAAACTACACATCAGGATCAACGGGCATGAGCAAAGGCGTGATGCTCCCATTCCGTTCCATTTGGAGCAACATCAAATTCTGTATGGAGTTCCTTACCTTCTTACGCCCGGGAGATGGCGTATTAAACATGCTTCCCCTTGCTCACCTCTACGGAATGGTCATTGAAATGCTTCACCCATTCGCAAAGGGATGCCATTGCACCTTCCTTGGACGCACCCCCTCCCCTGCTATTCTCCTTGCCGCTTTTGCTGATGTGCAGCCAAAGCTCATCATTACGGTTCCTCTCGTGCTTGAGAAAATAGTCAAGACTAAGGTATTCCCCGTAATAGAGCAACCTAAGATGAAGTTGCTGCTTAAGCTCCCCATCATCAAGGGTATCATTCTGGGTAAGATAAAAAGTCAGCTTATCAAGGCTCTTGGAGGTCGAGTAAAACAGGTCATTATCGGAGGAGCGGCCCTCAATGCAGAGGTCGGGGAGTTTCTCACAAGCATCAAGTTTCCAGTTACTGTCGGCTACGGCATGACCGAATGTGGCCCTCTCATCACATATGAGACTCCTGACAAAGAAAAACCCGGCACCGTTGGTAAGATAGTGGAGCGTATGGAAGCCCGTATTGATTCTCCAGATCCTGCTACCATACCCGGCAATCTTTGGGTAAAGGGCGACAATGTGATGAAAGGATACTACAAGAATCCGGAAGCCACCAAAGAGGTAATGAAAAAAGACGGATGGATGAACACAGGCGACCTCGTCACTTGCGACAGCGAAGGAAACATCAGGATTATGGGAAGGTCAAAGACCATGATTCTCGGACCTTCAGGACAGAATATATATCCGGAGGAAATTGAACAGAAGATTAACAACCTTCCATATGTAATAGAATCTGTAGTTATCGACGACAATGGAAAACTCGTGGCTCTCATATATCCCGATTTCGACGCTCTGAAAAAAGATGGGAAGGATCCCGACAAAGCTATGGACGAAGACCTCAAGCTTCTCAATCCTCAGCTCCCCTCCTACTCCAAGATTTCTGAAATACGAATCTTCGATAAGGAATTCGAGAAGACTCCCAAGCGCAGCATCAAACGCTTCCTTTACCAACCATGACCAACTGCATGTGATCTCCTAAACTCTATAAGTCAGCCCCAAGGACTGGAAATAATGTCTACCCCGTGCCAAGGCGCGGGGCATTTTTTACTCTATAAAAAGTCTCGATTCAGGAGGAATGTAATTTTTTCTTCAAAAAAATCACATTAAAAAATATGTTTCTTAACATGAAACAACAATGAAATAATATGCAACATTTATGAAATATTATTGAAATCATTAATAATTGTGTCAATTTGCCACAATAATAGATATTTTTAATAATTATTGTATCTTTTTGAAATAGATTCTTAATTTGATTGTAAAAAAGATATTTGGAAAGTTAAGAAATATGTATTAACTTTGCATTCGAAATCAAGAGAGATTTCTTAGTAGCCTCATACGAGGCCGGATGGATTTAAAAATATATCGTAATACATTCGAACCTAATACATGAAATTTTGGGACTGCACCTGTGAAGGCCATGGAGCGGCGGAGGCCATAATACAAGTACCTAAACATTATACCTGAAACGCCTGAAACAATCTTTTGCTAACCTTTTACGATTTAAAGAAAATCGAAATTTGAGATCTAAGACTCCGCCGCGGTCCCCAAATTTAAAGATAGAAATAATTCAATTTTACTAATCTGAATATGAGAAGGGCTTCCCCAAGGGGAAGCCCTAATTTATTTAGATCACTTTCAGAATCCGTTTATCAATTTAATATTTAATATTTAATATTTAATATTTAATCTTTAGTCTTTAATCTTTAGTCTTTAGTCTTTAATATTTAATATTTAACAATTAGAATTCAGACCCCAGACCCAATGCAGGCTCCTTGAGCTTATACAGAAGTTCATTCTGAAGCTCAGGATGGTCATATACGATATGTGAGAGTTCCCAATGATGTCCCGCTTCTTCCTTAAGCAATGGAGATGTAGCGTCAACGTCTGTAAGATTCCATGTTAGAAGCACAGTCTTTATCTTCAGGGCTTTCAGCTTTCTCACAAGCATCTCATGGTCGGCATCTCCAGTGATTAGCACAACATAGTCGAACTTGCGGAATGTTGCCAGTTCATAAGCCTCCAGAGCGAACCAAACGTCCACACCCTTCTCGACAACCTGAACGACTCCATCTTTCTCCACTTCGCGCAAATGCTTATAGTGAAACACTACATCATTTTCAATTAGTGAGTCTTCAAACTTTCTCTCATTATAAAGGAGTTTCTTATCGTAAGCTTCCTTCACACGATAACGTCCACGGAAATAATGTGCCTCCGTTATCTGGCAATCAGATTGGTCCACGTCTTCTTCCATTGCAAGACGAAAGGTGATGAAGTCAAACAGCGACTTCACGCGAATGATTGAATTCTCCGATTTTTTAAGGGCCCTGTTGACCTTGGCATAGTAACCGCCATCGATAAACACCCCGATAGATATATATCCAAGCATAAGTATATCGTTTTCTAAATTTCTATTTTTTTTGATTTTAAATTTTTTCTCACTTAAAGAAAAACGCGTCTGACAACGTTTCTGTTCGACAGTGAGCCAATTATATTTACACTTCCTTTTTGCCGATAGAGAAAAAATCACTAATTTTGCATTTGAAACAATACACAACTAAAAATATGGGCGAAATTATAAGCGGAACAGCACTCGCTAAGAAGGTGAAGCAAGGAGTGGCTGAAAGAGTGAAAGAATGTGAGGCCAAATATGGCCGCGTGCCACATCTGGTGGTGATTCTTGTGGGGGAAGACCCCGGTAGCGTATCATACGTCACTGGCAAGGCTCGAGACTGTGGTGAAGTCGGGTTCAAGAACACCACACTGAAATATCCCGACACAGTAAGCGAGGAAGAACTTCTCGCAAAAATTGCGGAACTGAACGCCGACGACAGCGTAGACGGACTCCTCGTGCAGCTTCCACTCCCCAAGCATATAAGCGAGGCAAAAGTCATAGAAGCTATTGCCAAGGAGAAAGATGTAGATGGATTCCATCCTCTCAATGTGGCAGCGCTTTGGCAGAAACAGCCTTGTCTCCTACCCTGCACTCCTCAGGGTATCATCATGATGCTGAAGGAAGCAGGCGTGGAAATAGAAGGAAAGAGAGCCGTCGTCATCGGCAGAAGCAACATCGTAGGTCTTCCGGCATCCAAGCTCCTCCTCGACAACAACGCCACTGTGACCATGGCACACAGCCGTACTAAAAATCTCCCTGAAGTCACCCGCCAAGCAGACATCCTCGTAGTAGCCATAGGGAAACCGAAATTCGTCACTGCCGACATGGTGAAACCCGGAGCCGCAGTAATGGACGTTGGAGTAAACCGTAATCCTGAGACAGGCAAACTCTGTGGCGACGTAGACTTCGACTCAGTAAAAGAAGTAGCATCCGTCATCACCCCGGTCCCCGGCGGTCTCGGTCCTATGACCCGCGCATGCCTGATGGTCAACACCCTCGAATGCTTCCTCCGCAAGCAAGACAAATAATATGGCAGGGACGCCCACCTCGTACGTCCGCCTACTACATTCAAAGCATTTACAAAAAAAAGAGAAGCGTCTCAACAGACGCTCCTCTTTTTTATAGTTTATTCGGATGCTATAATTATGAATTATACATTCGCTATCAGGCTTCTACAGCTTCCACGTCAACCACTGATGCATAGTCGTCAGTAATATTCATGGCAGCAAGCTCCTCCTTGTTAGCCACAACGATACGGTTGTATTCACGCAGACCGGTACCGGCCGGGATAAGGTGACCGCAGATCACATTCTCCTTCATGCCTTCCAGATAATCGGTCTTGCCGTTGATAGCAGCCTCGTTGAGAACCTTGGTGGTTTCCTGGAATGATGCAGCACTCATGAAGCTTGAAGTCTGGAGTGCAGCACGTGTGATACCCTGAAGCACCTGCTCTGAAGTAGCCGGCATAGCATCGCGCACTTCCATCACCTTAAGGTCCTTACGCTTCAGAGAAGAGTTCTCATCGCGAAGCTTACGCTGAGTGATGATCTGGCCCTTACGGTAGTTGGTAGAGTCACCGGCATCAGTGATTACTTTCTTGCCCCAGATCTGGTCGTTCTCTTCCATAAAGTCGCGCTTGTCAACGACCTGCTGCTCCAAGAAGCGGGTGTCGCCCGGATCAAGGATATTCACCTTGCGCATCATCTGGCGTACGATCACCTCGAAGTGCTTGTCGTTGATCTTCACACCCTGCATACGGTAAACGTCCTGAACCTCATTCACGATATATTCCTGTACTGCTGTCGGGCCCTTGATGTTAAGGATATCACTCGGAGTGATGGCGCCGTCAGAAAGCGGTGTGCCGGCACGAACATAATCGTTCTCCTGCACGAGGATCTGCTTAGAAAGAGGCACGAGATATTCCTTAGTCTCGCCAAGCTTGGAAGTAACGGAAATCTCACGGTTACCACGCTTGATCTTACCGAACTTAACCTCACCGTCGATTTCGCTGACAACTGCCGGGTTGCTCGGGTTGCGGGCCTCGAAGAGCTCTGTAACACGAGGAAGACCACCGGTGATGTCACCTGCATTACCTGCTGCACGAGGAATCTTCACGAATACCTGACCAGGAGTGATTTCCTCACCATCCTCTATCATGAGGTGGGCACCCACAGGAAGAGAATAAGTACGTATCACTTCTCCTTTAGCATCAAGAAGCTGTGCTTCAGGCACCTTGTTACGGTCCTTTGACTCGATCATGATCTTGTCGCGCATTCCGGAAGCTTCGTCGGTCTCAACACGATAGGTCACGCCTTCCTCGACATTGACGAATCTTACCTTACCACCTTCTTCTGCTACGATTACAGCGTTGAATGGGTCCCATTCGCAGATCATGTCGCCCTTGGTCACCATATCGCCATCCTTGAAATAGAGTTTCGAACCATAAGGTATATTGGCATTGGTAAGTACAATGCCGCTCTTTGGCTCTACGATACGCATTTCACCCATACG
>DAAK01000123.1 GCA_001701075.1 Bacteroidales bacterium GP3
AATAAAAGCCATAAGGTGAATGGAGAAGAGGTCCCTCCAGGTCCAGCTGACGTGGACTGCACATACTATTCGCTTACACGCGAAGAAATCGAAGGATTTATCAAACTCTTCGCGGTGATGAAAGGAATAGCGGAAACGGACCAGCTGACGGATGAACAAAAACGCAAGGCGTTTCAAGAACTTTTCTACCTACTCAAGGAATCGGATATCGAGCTTGCTCTGCTTGTCTATCTGTCGAATGGAAGCCTGAACGAACTGAAGGCACTTGACAAGATTGTGAGTCAGAGTCCTACAAGATCTGCCTATTCCAGCACCCACCTCAACAGCCTCCTCGAATCGATGGTGAGGGCAGAGATGCGTCCAAGTGAACTACTGAATAATATAGAATCTCAAAATCTCACATTCGGCCAATTTATCAACAAGGCCGAAACAATGGGCATTGACCTCTGCCAGATGATTGAGACGCGCATGGGAGTAATTAAAATCATAAAGACAGTTGTTGATGGCGTAGTGCTTCTATCTAAACTTATTGTTGCATTTGTTGAGAACGCACAGCCAGTTGTCGATATAGAAAGCGTCTATGCAAGCATGCTTCATCAAGATGATCTCAATCCCTTAAATTACTACAACCCTAAAAAACATTTAACTGGCACCTACGAAATGCGCTACGGCACGAAATTGACACCTATGGCCCAATGCAAATTCAAAGTTGAGACATACTACCATGCACAAAATGACAAGTTTCCCAATTGCTTTTTTGTGCCGCGCATCGGAATAATAGTGGAGAGGGTAAGGTGCACTGCAGGGATGCATGTGGAAGGGAAAATAGCATTTGGAACATCGGAAGTCTATGAAAATGATATCAACGGATATGATGCCTTTTCAACAAATGAAGTTATCGTAGACTATGGGGATGCTCTTTGCTTTAGCCGTCACGGTAGATTGAAATTCACGGTGCATTCCGACTCTGGCTTCTACCAGTTTGGATGGCAACCCAAATGATGATTATCAATTGATTTATAGTTAAAGACATAATACAGATATGAATATCTTGAGACATTACAAAAACAGCATATTCGGTGCCTTGACAATACTTGCGACAATATCATTAGGGGCATGTTCCAATTCTAACGATTCCGATATAGATATAGACCCCAAACCATCTTTCAGCGAACTTGCGCATCTTGAAGAAGGTCAGGTGCTGAACCGTGAATTTAAATACGGTGACTTCACTATAACGTTGGAAGACGAGATGGTAAATTTCGGCGGTCCTAACTCGCCAATACTCTTTCCTGTCAATAAAAGCATCTCTGTCACTTCACCCGATATTACTGGCGCAGTGTTCGTAGTTACCCGAGAGCAGATAGAAGCATTTCTCAAACTGTGGGCTAAGTCATTCAGTCTCCCGTTTGAAACGGTGGAAGACAAGGTTAAAGTTGCCGAAAGTGTTTATGATTACTTCATTTCATCAGAAATCGACTTCGGCCTTTTCGTTGATCTCGCTTTGAACGGATATGAGGTGAACAATCTTAAGAAAATTGGGAACCAGTCACGTGCGGCAGATGTCGATTTCAACTCCATGCTCTACACTATCTGGAGCAACAAAAAAGAGCTCACCCCTGAAAAGATGAACACACGTGGCACAGTAAAAGACATATTCGGTATTATAGAGGGAGTTGTGGATCTATACAATGTATGGAACGACTTCAGCAAAAATGCCACTCCAATAGCTGAGGCCGTTGATGGAGTATGCTCATTTCTTAATGCGCAGGATTCCATTCCCCGTAATTATAACCTATCCCGTAGTTTTGATTCAGGGGAATACAAACTTAAATATTGGGTTTCAGGCATCTGGCATGCAATATATGAATATAAGATTGAAGGTTTCACCGGCAGCCATCCTGACTTCAAGGGGAAATATATTCCCAAGGCAAGGGTTACCACCACAAAACTTGACGTGAAAGGCCCGCACTTCATTGGCCAGGGAAAATATAAATTCTCGCCTGTTGTCAATGTAGGACGTTCAGCCGACGACCCAATAGTGCAAGTCAACGGGATGGTGCAGGTTGTATATGGAGACTGCTGCTGCTTCCGCTTCTTCAGCTATCTTAATTTCTCGCTCCATGGCGAGGATGGCTATTCCGTTGTCACCTATGACGACGGTAGATAATCGCATTATAATATATCTTATCATAGTCCCCATCCCACAAAATTGAGATGGGGATTTTTATAAATATATAAACATCAGCCGTTTGGCAAACGAAAGCTGAATTATTTACTTAAAGAAAAGGAGAAGTCAATTTTTTTGTGTATATTTGTAGTCGGAAATTAAATATTTTGATATGGCAGATAAAATCAGATATCCTATAGGCATTCAAACCTTCTCCGAAATTATCGAGGATGGATATAAGTATGTGGATAAGACCAAATTAGTATATGAATTGGTCAATCATGCAAAATATATCTTCCTAAGCCGGCCCAGAAGGTTTGGGAAAAGTCTGCTCATGTCTACGCTTGAATCCTATTTCAAAGGAGAGAAGGATTTGTTTAAAGGTCTCGCTATTGAGAAACTCGAGAAAGACTGGAAATCATATCCCGTCCTGAGATTCGACCTCAGTCCTGCCAACTATGATGACCCCTCTAAACTCATATCATGCATAAATTTTTGCATTACATCTCTTGAAGCTGAATATTCCTTAAGAACTTGTGGAGAAAACATAAATGTCCGATTCGCAAGTCTCATTCAACAAGCCTATCAAAAATACGGAGAGAAAGTCGTGATTCTAATCGATGAATATGACAAGCCAATGCTCGATTGCCTACATGACAATGAATTGCATGAAAAACTAAAGGCCGAACTACGAGGTTTCTATTCTGCAATTAAAGCATCTGACAAATATATCAAGTTTGCTATGCTTACAGGCATCACGAAGTTTGGCAAGGTAAATGTATTCAGCGGTCTCAATAATTTGAAGGACATATCAATGCTTCCTAAGTACAATGCCATTTGCGGAATAAGCGAAACAGAATTCCACGACAACTTCAAAGAATCTATCACAGAATTCGCCACAGCATATGGAATACCTGATGAGGAGGCATGGAGCAAATTTAAGTTGATGTATGACGGCTATCATTTTGCTCAGAGCGGAGAAGGAATCTACAATCCGTTCAGCGTCATCAGCGCATTCGATGACAACATGCTTGACAACTATTGGTATGAAAGCGGTTCCCCTTCCTATCTGATAAAACTCGTAGAGAAAAACAACTATGCCCTTGACAAACTGGAAGGAGCAAAACGCAGTAAGGACGAACTGAGCAACATCACTGACACAAGCTCTGATTTTGTACCTTTATTATTCCAATCCGGCTACCTCACAATAAAAGATTATGATTCTGAATCTCAGGAGTATACCCTTGGGTTTCCAAACCGGGAAGTCAATAAGTCATTCTGGGATTCACTTGCCTCCCGATTTTTCCGCGATGCTTATGGGAACAAGGCTTTTAACCTACGTAAATGTCTAAAAGAAGTCAATGAAGGGAGACCAGAAGATTTCATGCTAAGTATGCAAAGTCTTTTTGCTGACACAAACTCTGAGTATGAAATAAATAAGGAAATACATTTCCAAAATATGATGGCAATTGCCAGTAAGATGATGGGGCTGAATGTTAGGACTGAGATTCATTCGGCATCTGGGAGATGCGATATGCAGATTATGACATCATCCTATGTGTATATCTTCGAATTCAAGATAGACAGCACTCCTGAAATAGCACTGGAACAGATTTTGGATAAAGGCTATGCCAGTCCATTTTCCGGCGACACACGTACGGTCTTCATAATAGGAGCGAACTTTTCCACGAAAACGCGTACCCTCGATGGATGGATTATCCAGAAAATACATTAGTGTTCAATACTTTCTATGATATAGAGACCGTTCGCCTTCCAGCGCCGGTCTCTTTCTTTATATCTAATGCCTTTCATACATTTAAAAGCTCTTCAGCTTTTAATGTAAATTTTTATAAACAAAATGTAAAGTTTACTTGTCTATATGAAAAATATTATTTACCTTTGTAGCCGAAATAACCAAATAAAACAAATAGATTATGAAAAATCTACTTTTCCCCAACAAATTCCAACCAATAGGATGGATTCTCTTTATTCCTTCCCTTATGTTGGGAGCTTATATCGTTTATTTCGGTATACCATTGGATAGTGGTATCACTGAAATCATCATTAATGACGCCGCCATTATCGGTATCGTATTAGGAGCCCTTTTCATTGTATGCTCCCGTGAACGAATAGAAGATGAAATGACAAGATCTATACGCCTGTCATCACTTCTAAATTCTATCTATATTTATGCGGCTCTATTAATTATATGCACACTTTCCATCAACGGAACGGATTTCATACTTTTCTCCTTTATAAATCTTGCACTTCTTCCTATAATATTCGTATGCATCTTCAGGCTGGAAATGCATAGATATAATAAAATGAGCAAAGATGAGGAATAGGATTAAGGTGGAACGGGCTGAAAAGGACATTACCCAACAGCAACTTGCCGAGGCTGTTGGAGTGAGCCGACAGACGATCGTAGCCATTGAGAAAAACCGGTTTCTACCTTCAACACCATTGGCCCTTAAAATCAGCAAGTTTTTCGGCAAACCAGTAGAGAGTATTTTCATCCTTGAGGAAACCGACTAAAGCACATTCATATGAAAAACAAAATCACCCAATGGATCAACACCCAGAATAAAAAATAGATTACCAAATTCCACGGTCAGATATTCAGCCTGTGCCCTGTTTTAGTTCTCGGCTTCTCTGCCGAGAGCTTTCCTAAAATATGAATATTGAATATCCGAAAAACAACAAAAGTCAACACTTACATGCGTTCATTAGAGTATCAACCCACTTTCCAAAACGAGGACATTTTTGAAGAATCTGTCCCATTCCTATTTCAAGAGCTAATATATTTCCATACATTACTTTATCATAATCTGGAATTATTTTAATAAGCCTTTTAGATGGAGCTCCTTCCGGTGAACTGTTTATATCTTCAGGATTATCATAAGAATCTACAATTCTCTGCAACTCAAGCACATCTTTTTCATCAAAATATTTTTTAAATCCTTTGTCAGAAGAAAACAATAAAGCTTCAAATTCATGAAGTTGAATATAAGGATAGAATCTCCTGTCGTCAATATCTCTTTTCATAGCATTTTCCATTTCGGCAATGCGCATCAGATGATCTGGAATATTGCTCCATTCATCTTTTCCTGGTAATTCAGGACATCGGAAAAAATCCACAAATGTAGTCACAACAATATCCTGTCCCTGAGATTTCAATAATCTATTGACATCATTTCTGAGATGCTCATAATTCGCAAAGCCACCTTTGTGACCTTTGCTGGTATGAATGATTACAGGATAAACATAAATACCTCGGTCAAGAAAGAACGGAGACATAAGTTCATTGACAAATCCTTCTTCCGTTTGGCCTTCAACGACAATATACAATCTCTTGTTCATGGTCTTCCTCCTATGATATTTTTCTCCCATAATTCTCCGACAGAATATTCTTCAAGCCATTGAGAAAAATCTTGTTCATTAAGTCTATGAAAGGTAGATTGATTATCATCCCTGCCAACTACTATCAAGTCATCTATAGAAAAATTGCTGATAAGCCCTACTGATTGAGTTGCAATAATTATTTGAGATTTGGCAGATGCTCTTTTTATCATTGCAGATAACTTGTTCATAGCTGCAGGATGTAGTCCTAATTCAGGCTCATCCAAGATAATTGTTTCCGGTAATTGAGTCTGCAATAAAAGTGTTGCAAGCGCAATGAAACGTAATGTGCCGTCAGAAAGAGAAGATGCATCAAGATACATATCGGAATCTTGTTCTTCCCATTCAAGTTTTATTCTCGACTCATCTGTCAACATGGGGGCAAGACGAAAACGTTTGAAATATGGAGCTACAGAATGAATTGTCGCTTCAATAAGTCTATATGCTGTCGGATCAGATTGTTTAAGTCTTAACAACACAGCAGGCAAATTAGAAGCATCATGTCTTAAAGTTGAATTATCACCGACAGGACACGGTTGACGCATTGGAGAAGTTCTGCTGGTATCATGAAAATGATATACAATAAAACTTTTGAGAAGCGTACGGATGTATTTGGCTCTATAATCTTTTTTTTCAGCTATTTCAGATTCTTCGACAACCTTATCCCAAATCATTCTATTCCACGAATGATAATCCTTTGAATCAACTTCTTTAGCATTGAAATAATCACCGGTTTCCTCAATATAAGCCTTATCTCCGACTCCGGGGCAGAGAGTGAAAAAGAACGCATTTTTATTATCATAATCAATAAGGCCTTCTATTGACTTGGAATACTTTAATCCTCGATATAATTGAGCATTTATACCTCCATTAGAAAGCATATAAGAACCTAATCGCTGGTCGTATAAAGATTTGACCAACTCAAAGAATGTAATAAAATTGCTTTTCCCTGCTCCATTTTCTCCAATTAATATATTAATTTTACGCAATGGAATCAATGCTTCACGGATTGATTTAAAATTACGTATGCCTATCTGTTCTATCATAATATCTATTTTTATATATCATTCAACCCAAAAGGATTAATCTGGGATTCATCTACATCAATAATGCAAATTTAGACATAATTTCCCATTTTAACAAAATTTCCATTCAAAATCAACTGCTCTCGTCATCTATTTTTTTTGGGAAATACAAAATATTGTATTAACTTTGCAGATGGAATGAAGGCAAAAAGACTTTCAGACCATAAATAAGCTTAACAGGGGTGTCTCCTGTCGCACTGCAACAGGAGGCTGAGATCAAACCCTATGAACTTGACGCGGGTCATACCGACGAAAGGAGATTATTATGAAACTATTTGTAAATCAAAAGGAATTCTTATCCGATTCCGATCAATTGACAGTCGCAGGACTGCTCAAAGAAATTCAGTCACAGACAGCCGGAGTGGCAGTGGCGGTAAATAACAAAGTGGTAAGGAAAGTAAACTGGGAGTCTACTACGCTTGCCGATGGAGACCATATTACCATTATAACTGCAGTCTGCGGCGGCTGATGAAACTCATAGCCATTACTACCCCAAATTTCTGGCACGGTGAAGACCTTGCCATCTGCCATCTCTTAGACAGCGGATGGGAACGTGTGCATATACGCAAACCATCAGCTGACAAAGACCAAATATCGGAAATTATCGGCAAAATTCCAGAAATCTACCGTCCTCATCTGTCACTCCACGACCATTTCGACTTGGCCGAAAAATATCACATAGGAGGCGTACATATTAATAACAGAAACCCGCTTCCACCAACAGGATGGGAAGGACTCATAAGCAGAAGCTGCCACTCTATTGAAGAAACTAAACAATATTCCGATCTTGACTATGTCACTCTAAGTCCGATTTTCGACAGCATATCAAAACCTGGTTATCGGAGCCGATTCACTTCTGATGAACTAAAGCAAGCCAATCTTTCCAAGGTGTACGCTTTAGGAGGAGTGACATTCTCCCGGATAGAAGAACTTAAAGAATTAGGATTCTCAGGAGCCGCGATGCTCTCTGAGGCATGGAAAACAAAAATGGAAATACTTCAACTTATCACTCATACCGACACTGGTCTTGAAGACGCTCTACGCGGTGGATGCCGATGGGTGCAACTGAGAATGAAAGAGACTTCCGACTCTGATTTTATAGAAATGGCAAAGAGAATACTTCCCCTTTGCCGTAACTATGGAGCGACTCTCATCCTTGACGACAGGGTGCATCTCGTAAATGAACTTGGAGCGGATGGTGTCCATCTCGGTAAAAATGATATGCCGGTAGAAGAAGCGAGAAAAATACTTGGGCCTTCGAAAATAATCGGAGCTACCGCCAATACAGAAGAAGACGTAATGACTGCTTTCAACTCTGGAGCAGACTACATAGGACTTGGGCCATTCCGCTTCACTACGACAAAAAAAGGACTCTCCCCTATACTTGGACTTGAAGGATATCAAAGGATTATGTCGTATTGTAAAAACCAGGGCATAACGATTCCAATCGTAGCCATAGGAGGGATTGGCCTTGAGGATCTCAAAGACTTACGCCAGACGAGAGTAAACGGAGTGGCAGTATCAGGTCTGATATTGAACTCCCACGACAAAGAACAAACAACCAAATCAATCATTGACATATGGAAAAACTGACAATTGGAGGACGTGAGTTTTCAAGCCGTCTTTTTATCGGCACAGGAAAATTCAGTTCCAACCGCATCATGAGCGAAGCCATTGAGGCTTCCGGTTCTGAAATGGTGACAGTAGCCTTGAAAAGAATCGATACAGGAAATAGTGAGGATGATCTGCTTAGCCATATCTTGCGTCCAAATATCCAACTTCTCCCCAACACATCAGGAGTCAGGGATGCAAAAGAGGCGGTACTCGCTGCTCAATTGGCCCGCGAAGCTTTCGAGACAAACTTCATCAAGCTTGAAATACATCCAGATCCAAGATATCTTCTCCCTGACCCGATAGAGACACTCAAAGCTACAGAAGAGTTGGCGAAAGATGGTTTTATCGTGCTCCCCTATATACAAGCGGATCCCGTGCTTTGCAAACGTCTTGAAGACGTCGGTACAGCCGCAGTAATGCCTTTGGCGGCACCAATCGGCACCAATAAGGGAATCGTCGTGAAAGATATGATTGAGATTATCGTTGAGCAGAGCTGTGTGCCTGTCGTGGTGGATGCCGGACTTGGTGCGCCGTCACACGCAGCCCATGCTATGGAGATGGGTGCTGATGCCGTGTTGGTGAATACAGCGATTGCCATTGCAAATGACCCTGTGGCTATGGCCCGCGCATTTGCCAAAGCCGTTGAGGCCGGACGCGAAGCATATTGCGCCGGGCTCGGAATAGTTTCTAAAGTTGCTGCAGCAAGCAGTCCACTAACCTCATTCCTATCGTAATGTTTTCAGAAGAATTAGAAAAATATGACTGGGACGAAACCACCGACAAAATAATGTCGATGACATCAGCCGACGTGGAAAGGGCTCTTACAAACAGAAAGCCTGGAATTGTCGACTTTATGGCTCTCGTCTCACCCGCTGCCGCTCCTTACCTTGAAAATATGGCGGCTCTAAGTAGGCATTACACTCAAGAAAGATTCGGAAAGACAATTTCGATGTATATTCCGATGTATATCACCAATTCCTGCACCAATTCCTGCGTATACTGCGGATTCAACCGGCATAATAAGTTCGACCGTGTAGTGCTTTCGATGGAGCAGATTGAAGATGAGTGCAAAGCTATCAGAAAATTAGGTCCGTTTGAAAACCTACTTTTGGTCACTGGGGAAAACCCTAAAATAGCAGGTCCGGATTACCTTGAGGAAGCAATCCGTACATGTCGACCATATTTCAACAACCTCAGTATGGAAGTGATGCCGTTGAAGACTGAAGATTATGAAAGATTGACTCATTCAGGACTGAACGGAGTGGTATGCTTTCAAGAAACTTACAACCGTAAGAACTACAAGAAATATCATCCAGCCGGAATGAAGTCTAATTTTGAATGGAGGGTTAATGGTTTCGACCGTATGGGTATGGCCGGTCTCCACAAAATCGGAATGGGTGTGCTTATCGGCCTTGAAGATTGGCGAACCGACGTGACTATGATGGCTCTGCATCTGCGCTATCTGCAGAAACATTACTGGCGCTCACGCTTCAGCGTGAACTTCCCCCGTATGCGTCCGGCAGCCGGAGGTTTCCAGCCAAACGTAGTGATGAGCGACCGTGAACTATGTCAGCTCACTTTCGCATTCCGTATCTTCGACCATGATGTAGATATTTCGTACTCCACAAGAGAGAATCCAATTTTCCGCGACAATATGATGACTCTCGGCGTGACTTCAATGAGTGCTGGCTCCAAGACAGATCCGGGCGGTTATTACACATATCCTCAGTCTCTCGAGCAATTTGCAGTAAGCGACGAAAGGACTCCATCCGAAGTTGCGGACGCCATACGAAAAGGTGGCTACGAAGTGGTTTGGAAAGACTGGGATAAAGTATTCGATTGATATGGAAAGATTTTGCCGACAGACGATGCTTCCCGAAATTGGAGAAGAAGGGCAACGAAAATTGGCCAGTACTTCAGTGTTGGTTGTAGGTCTTGGAGGACTGGGATCTCCAGTATGCCAATATCTGACATGCGCCGGTATCGGACGATTAGGATTGTGCGATAATGATACAGTATCGGTAAGCAACCTTAACCGACAGACTCTTTATGGTGAAAGTGTTTTAGGACAACGAAAAACAGATGCCGCCTTTAAGCGTCTATCAGAAATGTCCACTCAAACCCACTTTGACTTATGGCCGGATGGATTAACTTCAGAAAACGCGAATGAGATCATATCCCGATACGATATAGTGGTGGATTGCTGCGACAATCATTCCACCCGTTATCTTATCGATGATATATGCAATGAATATGGCAAACCGTGGATTTATGGATCCATTGGGGAGTTTGAAGGAAGGATAAGCACTTTCATTCCCGGAGGCATTAGATATTCCGATCTGTTTCCAGATAGGGAAACCCTTTCAGCCATTCCTCCATCTTCGGGAGGAGTTGTCGGGATGCTTCCGGGCATAGTCGGCACGATTGAAGCTTCAGAGGTTATCAAGCTGGTATGCGGATTTGGGGAGAATCTTGTCGGCAAGATAATGACAATCGATCTTAAAGATTTAAATTTTAATATTTTTGAATTATGAAAAATAGTTTTGACGAACATGCTTCACTATATGATGCATGGTTTATGGATAATTCCAATGTGCTTCTTTCTGAAGCACGGCTTGTAGCAGCGACCTTGAAAGGGTCGAAAAATATACTGTCTGTAGGATGTGGCAGCGGACTTTTTGAAAAGATATTGAAAGAGGAGTTCGGCATCAAAGTCACAGATGGAATAGAGCCAGCTGAAGGAATGGCCGATATAGCCCGCAAAAGGGGTATGAATGTCGTAGTGACCACTGCTGAGGATGGAGATTTCGGCAATGGCAAATATGACACAATCCTTTTCAACGGAAGTCCAAGTTATATCGAAGACTTGTCAGTAGTCGTAAAGAAAGCTTATGACAATCTTCCGGCAGGAGGTAGGCTAATTCTTATTGACGTTCCAAAGGAAAGTGGCTACGGCACCATGTATAACCTCGCAAAGGCGTTGGGAAGCTGGGATCATCCACTGGTCAAAGGAGTGTATCCTGCTAATCCATATCCAATAGAACTTGTGGCTGCTGCCAACTGGCGCACGACAGCAGAGAAAATACAAGCGATGGAGAATGCTGGATTTAAAGACCTGGAATTCAAGCAGACCCTGACCACTCACCCACTGTACTCCGACAATGTTTCAGAAGAACCATCGGATGGTTACAACAAAGGTGATTATGTTGCAGTAACTGGCTTTAAAAGATGAAATGGAGTGAGGAAGTATGGCAGAAAGCGGAGTATATATATGAAGATATACTTCGACTTCCATTCGTCAAGGAACTGGCAACTGGGTCTTTGAGCAAGGAGCGATTCCTGTTCTACATCCGTCAGGATGCAATATATATCGAAAACTACAGCAAGGTGCTTGCACATATTGCCTCCAGACTTCCTGAGAAAGGATGGAGGGAAGATTTCCTTAAGTTTGCATCAGATGGTATTTTGGTTGAGAATGCCTTGCACGCTTCCTTTACTGAAATATCCGACACCAATACCGTAGCTACTCCCACATGTCTCTTGTATTGCTCTTATGAATCAGCAAAAGCTCTTGAACCAGTTGAAATCGAAGCAGCCGCTATCTTGCCCTGTTTCTGGATTTATATGTGCGTCGGTAATGAAATCCACAAGAACTGCGAAAGCAACAATCCCTATTCAAAATGGATAGATACGTATGCCGACGAATATTTCGCAAAATCCACTGCAAGGGCTATAGAGATTTGCGATGAACTTGCTGAGAAGACCACGGAGGGAATAAGAGACAAAATGACAGAGGCTTTCATAGCTGCCACAAAGATGGAATGGATGTTCTGGGACAGTGCATATAATTTGGAACAATGGAAAATATGAAAAATAAGACCTACAGCCGGGTGATGACTATAGCCGGTAGCGATCCGAGCGGAGGAGCCGGCGTACAAGCCGATATAAAGACTATCTCTGCTTGCGGATGCTTTGCAACTTCTGCGATAGTAGCATTAGTCGATGAGAATACAATAGGAGTTTATGATGTCTTGCCGGTTCCGGTTAAATTCGTGGCTGGACAGATTCATTCTATCCTTGACGACATAGGGACTGATGCTGTCAAAATCGGTATGCTGCATTCGGCTGAACTTATCACTACTGTCAGGAATACTCTTGATGAATATCCCGAAATCCGCAATATTGTGCTCGATCCGGTGATGGTCGCCACTTCAGGTGATCCCCTTCTCGAGGCAGAAGCTGTCGCCACGCTTCGAGATGTGCTTATTCCAAGAAGCCGTATCATAACACCGAATATCCCGGAAGCAGAAGTCCTTTTGAATCAGAAAATACGCAGTCAAGATGAACTGCCTGATGCAGCAGTGGAACTATCACAGTTTGGTGCATCCGTAATGCTGAAGGCAGGACACCTTTCAGATGAGAAACTTACGGACATATTCTACAATGCGGAGACCAAAGAGACCATCTACTTAGAATCCAAAAGAATAGATACAGTCAATACTCACGGTACAGGCTGCACACTATCGTCAGCAATAGCCTCTTCCCTCGCAAAAGGCAATTCCCTTAACGATTCAGTAAGATTGGCAAAAGACTATATCGCATCAGCCATAGAATCGGGATCCCAATACAAAATAGGCAAAGGACACGGACCCGTAAATCATTTCTTCAACTTATGGACTGCACGATAAGCAAATTTACTTCCATGAGATAATTGCCAAACAGGCTGCGCCGGAATGCGCAGCCTATTTGGTTTAAAAATTCAGGTAGGTCTTAAGTGTCTCAACATATTCTTCGAATGCGGCGCGACCTTGAGGGGTCACGGAGCAAACCGTACGTGGACGTTTGCCAGACATCCCTTTCACAATCGAAATATAACCAGCAGTGGAAAGTTTGTCGAGCTGGACACTCAAGTTGCCTTGTGTGGATTCTGTTTTCTCTTTCAAATAAACGAAATCAGCCTCTTCCACATTCATCAGAATGGACATTATGGCAAGCCGCAGTTGGGAATGCAGAAGCGGATTCAATTCTTTCATTGCTGTTTTCTTGCTTTATAGTTGAGAATATGACCGGGGATTATCATCATACAGGCAAAGACTACTATAAAAATAGGTAGATACCAGTTGACTCCCAACGGAACTCGCCCTGCAATGCAACACATTGTAAATATTCCTGCTAAAAGACCTATTCCTCCTCCTATTTTCATAGATTTCTCGTTGATTATTATTCCTTGAGCAATCTCGGCAAACGGCACGAACACTAAGGCTATGCTAAACATGACAAGCCATGTGTCTATCCCTTTGAAGAGCAAGAAACCAAGACAAAAAGCGGTCGCTGCCATTGCTCCATATCCCACAATTGACCATATCTGGGATGTCAACTTATCGGAGTAACTTTTCACATAGGCCTTTGCCCGTTCCCTTCCTTTAGTCATGATTGGCATGGCGGTGCCACCAATAATCCAAATCAGAAACCATAACCAATTCCACGCCGGATTATGAGTCAATACGAGAAGTATCCATATAAGGGTAGTTACCGCCACAGTAAGATATCCCCACATAAGAAGGATATTGCCGTCTCCAAGCATATAGCGCTCCCTTGTTCGGGCGATCATCGAAGTTATCACTTCGAGACTCTCCTTCTCTGTCAATTTTCTTTCTTCCATATTTCAGAAGTTTAAGGGTTAAAATTTAGTTTATTTTATAAACCATATTAGGCTTAAAAAAGAGCGGTCGCGCGATTCCGCTCTGTTTTCGGTTGCAAAGTTAATTAAGTTTATTTTATAAACCAAATTTTTCTTCAAAAAAATAAAAAAAAATTAAGCCGTCTGTGGCGCCAGTTCATCGCATAATAATATTACTTCTTCGTCAATTGTTATATTGATATGATAACATTGATAGCTGAATCTAAGACGATGGATGATCGGGAGATGCCGGTCAGCCATGAGACATATGAATCGAACAAGCCTGTTGGTGAAGAACAGGCTGACGAGATAATGGCACGTGTGGCTACATTGTCCGCGCAGGAGATAGCAGAGATAATAAAAATAAGTCTTCCTTTCGCTGCTAAAGTGGCGAGAATGGCTTATGAGTTTCCCAATAAACTTGTTGGAATCAAGGCTATTGAATCTTTTACTGGTGTGGTGTTCAAAGCATTCGACTATGCCTCGCTTTCAACGGAAGAAAAGAAACTTGCTTCAGAGAATGTAAGGATTATCTCATCACTCTATGGATGGTTGCGCCCAAATGACATCATAAAGCCTTATAGATTTGATTTCACTACACCTATTGCTCCCGGAGATATTGCTTTGGCGGCGTATTGGCGTAAAGATGTGACAATACAGTTAGTCAAATATCTTCAGACCTCGGGAGAGACGTCTATCCTTAATCTCCTGCCTTCGGATGCTTCCAAATGCATAGATTGGAAACTTGTCAAGAGATTTGCTAAGGTTTGGAAAGTTGATTTCAAAGAGCCAAAAGACGGCACGGAGTGGCGTACACCTCATGCTGGAAAACTAAAAGCCCTACGTGGAGATTTGCTAAGAAACATCATAGTCCAAGGCATATCGAGTCCATCTGAACTGTTGACCCACACAACCCAAACAATGATACCTCTCGGCACACCCGATTATCCCGACCATATCGCCTTCTGCGTATAGTTTTAGTACTGACATTCCTTTGGATTTTATCCGAAATGACAACATTATTCCTTTGGATTTTGTCTGAAAATTGCAGTTTAATCCTTTGGATTTTGTCTGAATTTTGCGGTTTATTCCTTTGGATTTTTCCAAAATATTGATTATCTTTGCATTCCAAAACTATCAATATATTATGACATATCTTGCAAGAAACATAGATGCCGAACTTCTGAAATGGAAAGAATCTCCGCGTCGTAAGC
>DAAK01000032.1 GCA_001701075.1 Bacteroidales bacterium GP3
AACTAATGATTTAAGTACGATTATTCTCCGAGATAGCTCTTAAGGAGCTTGCTCTTTTGGCCTTTGAGCCGGCGAATTGCCTTTTCCTTGATCTGACGTACACGTTCACGAGTCAAGTCAAACTTGGCGCCGATTTCCTCAAGAGTCATCTCCTGGCAACCGATTCCGAAGAACATCTTTATAATCTCCCGTTCACGATCGTAGAGCTGACGAAGAGCGCGATCCACTTCCTTTGACAGAGATTCTTGAGTAAGAGAAGCATCGGCACTTGGACTATCGTCGTTAGGAAGTACATCCAGAAGTGAATTATCCTCTCCTTCCACAAAAGGAGCGTCTACTGAGATGTGACGACCACTGACCTTGAGAGTGTCGGAAATTTTGTCAACTGGAATGTCGAGACGCTCGGCAAGTTCCTCGGGGGAGGGGCGACGCTCGTTTTCCTGTTCGAATTTTGAAAGTTCCTTACTGATTTTATTGAGGGAACCAACCTGATTGAGAGGAAGCCTAACAATTCGGCTTTGTTCTGCCAGGGCTTGAAGAATTGACTGACGAATCCACCAAACTGCATAGGAGATAAACTTGAATCCTCTGGTTTCATCAAACTTCTGAGCTGCGCGGATAAGACCAAGATTACCTTCATTGATAAGATCAGGCAGACTAAGACCCTGATTCTGGTATTGTTTAGCAACAGACACCACAAATCGAAGATTTGCCTTGGTAAGTTTTTCAAGAGCGGCATGGTCACCTTTCTTGATACGCTGGGCAAGCTCAACTTCTTCAGCAACGGAAATCAGTTCCTCACGGCCAATTTCCTGCAGATATTTGTCGAGAGACGCACTCTCTCGATTAGTTATTGATTTAGTTATCTTTAATTGTCTCATATGCAAGCTTACACAAAATGTGCGCAAAATTAGTAATTTTTTTTGGATTTTGCAAGTTTTAGGACTAAAACTTACGACCTTACAATATGTAAACACAAAAGAAACGCGTCATGTTTCAGACAGACGCGTTTTCTTTCAATTATTTAACGATTGTGAAAATCCAGTGTCAAATTTTCGAGCTTACTCTGCAAGATTTACAGCGTAATAGCCTTTCTTGCCATTCGAATATATACCCTTAAGAATCATCACTTTGTCTTCATTTGTATCATCTTTCATGATTCTATTGTAGATATTCTCCACGTCTTCACTCGACCTCACGGGACGATCGTTGATTTCAATGATAATGAAACCCTCTTTCACGCCTGCATTCTTGAAGGGACCTCCCTTAAGGCCAGTCACTTTCACGCCATTGCTGATGCCGAGCTCCTTGAGAGTGTCACTATTGAGTTTCATGAAAGCACATCCCACTTCAGAGAAATCACCCTTCTTAGTGATAGCTGTGTCGCCCTGAGTGTTGCGGAGAGTAGCCTTCTTCGTGATTTTCTTATTGTCGCGGAAATAAGAAACAGTGATCTCTTGACCGGGACGATATTTTGCAAGCTGCTCGTGAAGTTCCGGGAGATTCTTGATATCCGTGCCATTGATAGCCACGATGACGTCGTCTTCCTGAAGTTCGAGTTCTTTTGCCGTGCTTCTATCTGCAACGCCTGCAACAAGCACACCTGACTTAGTGGCAGTGATACCTTTCTCTTTTGCAATATCAGCTGTGAGATCAGCTACTGTGATACCAAGTACTGCACGCTGCACAGTGCCGTATTCACGGAGATCGGCTACTACCTTAGCCATAATCGTAGTCGGAATAGCAAATGAGAATCCAGTGTAAGAACCGGTGTTAGAGTAAATGGCGGCATTGATACCGACGAGTTCACCATTCAGATTTACGAGGGCACCTCCGGAGTTACCGGGATTAAGAGCAGCATCTGTCTGGATAAATGCCTCAATACCCATTTTATTCCTTCTATGAGAATCTGCCCCAAGGCTACGAGCCTTTGCGCTGACAATACCAGTAGTCACGGTTGAATTGAATCCGAAAGGATTTCCGACTGCGAGAACCCATTCTCCGAGACGAAGGGCTTCAGAGTCGCCGACTTTGATAGCCTTCAGGCCCTTGGCATCAATTTTAATCAGAGCCAAGTCGGTAGATTCATCAGTGCCTATGACACGCGCTTCATATGTAGAATTGTCGTTGAGGAGGACTTCGAGGCTGTCAGCTCCGTCGATGACATGATTGTTGGTCACAATATATCCGTCTTCGCTTAGGATTACTCCTGAACCGAGACCACTCTGAACGGGTTCGCTCTTCTTCTGCTGACGTTGCTGAGGCTGTTGACGCTGTTGGGGGCCAAAGAAGAAATCGAACATTCCGAAAGGATCCATATAGCCTCCTTGGTTTCCGCCATATTGCTGGCTACGGTCGACGAAGCTTTTAATGCACACGACAGAGTTGACAGTGCTTTCAGCGGCCTTAGTGAAATCTGTCTCGAATGAAGGGGCTCTTGAGATGGTGATGAATTCAGGCTCGTCTGCCTGTGAATGATTCGAGTTTGTGACGGTATTGTTGTAAACCATACCCGCAGCCGGAATCATAACGGCTGCTGCTGTCACTGCTACAAGATACTTTACTTTCATTTTGTCGTATTGGTTGGTTTATTCTTTTTATATTGAATCTATGGTAATGTGAGGAAGATTGTAGATAACAAATCGGTAATACTTCCTACACAACCTTTAAACAACAAATAAGACTCCAATAGTGCAGGATGGTTTATCTTTTTAATTTTATTTAAGATAAGGAATAATGAAATGAAAAAAGTATTAAAATACTT
>DAAK01000115.1:0-6586 GCA_001701075.1 Bacteroidales bacterium GP3
GTGCATTCCATTCATTCTTGGTCATCGGAATGCCGAGAGCATCCCTCATCGGGACAGGATGATGCAAGGAATCGAATGCCTCCGAGATGCGCACTTGCACCATACTTGCGGAATCCATCCCAGTCCAATCGCGATAAGCGGCCAAATCACTGGGAGATGAAGCATAAATGCGAGGTAACCACATGTCAAGTTCGGGAGTATACTCAGGATCTGTACGGAATCCGGTCACCACATAACCATGAGCAGATTCACTCGAAGAGATATCATAGTTTAGACTTCTGTCGGCATCAGTGAGGAATCTGGAACGAGCCGGGATATGACCTTCCTTTACCATAGGGCGCATATCACGCCCCCGGACTTTCATTGCATTCCAAGTATAATCGCGAAGAGTATCTCCATTTTCATTGACCGAAATACGCTCCATACGCATCACACGGCTATAAGGAGTGCGCCCATAGAACAGTGGAGCTTCCCCATACTGACGGCGGTCAAGATAGTCTGCCAACCTGAATATATTTGAAGGATTCCCTTCATTTACGGGGGGATTAGCCCAAGCACGCACAGGAATGAGAATATAGACAGAAAAGCCAACCATCACTGCCGCAAGACACCAAAAGGCAGTGGATAAATTTCTAAAACGGGATCCAGGAATTACAGCTATTGCAACAATAATCAAAAGAGATATTCCCCAGAATGCCAATGCCCCAGACCAATATGGCAATCCCAATGTATTGACAGCAATAAGATCGGCCCATGCAGCCAAGGCTATGGAGCCCGGCATAAGACCTTTCAAAATAATCGCAACCACTCCGCATCCAATAATAAAGGCAAGCAAAAGACGTGGAAATCCATTTTTCTTTCGTCTGCAAGCATGGGAAGCTATTATCATAGCCACGGCAGGAAGGGCAAGAAGATTGAGCTGATGCACTCCCAATGAAACGCCAATGACATACATGAGCGCCACGAGCCATCTTCCACGAGCGGCCTTACTGAACGAAAAAGTCCATTTCAGCGACATCCATACCGTAAGGACAGAGAGAAACAGCGACATAGCATAAACCTCAGCCTCGACTGCACTATACCAAGGGGAATCAGACAAGGCAAAGCATAACGAACCAGCCAATGATGACACTGAAATAGCAATATAACGCCAACGTCGGCATCCATTAGATGGCCATATCCAACGCATTAAAGAAATAGATATCGAACAAAGAATCATCACAGCCAAGGCGGTGAAAATGCCCGACATCATATTTACCATACGTACCTGAACTGCAGGGTCGGGGAAAAAACAAGAAACGAAACGATGGGCAAGAGTCCATCCGGGATTGCCAGGAGGATGTCCGATTTCAAGACGAAGAGCTGAAAGAAGATATTCAGGGCAATCCCAATAAGATGCCCCGGGGTCGACAGTAAGCCAATAAACACATAAAGATAAAATGAAGGCAATCCAAGGGGTTGTTTTGAATGCATAATGCATAATGCATAATGCATAATTATGAAGCCTTCCCATTGGACAATCTCTTTGATTAATTATTTTACAATTCCCTTGTCGAGAAGGAGGCGTTTCACCTGCATCCGAACCCAGGTAGGAGTGATACCGACAAAGAATATTGCGAGACGATTGAGCAGCCCATTTATGTATTGCTTCTTGCCCTTTAGCATCGCCTTGACTGCATTCTCGGCAAATCGATCAGGCTTCGCAACAGCCCCAATACCGACAGCTATACGCATAAGATTGTCGGGAAGGCCAAACAATGAAGTAGCTATACCTCCGGGAGCTGCCACAGTAGCAGAAGCTCCATAATCTTTCAGTTCATAATGGAGTGAGCGTGTGAATACACGGATATATGCTTTTGTGGACGCATACATCGCGAGTCCAGGCATAGGCATCCAACAGGACATGGAAGACATATTGAGAATACGTCCGCTACCTCGCTTCTTGAACCTACGGGCAAAGAAAACCGACAGCATTGTTGTGGCACGAACATGGAGATCAATGAAGCAACGGATTTTTTCATCGGATGTATCTGCGAGTTCACGGAAACTGAATATTCCAGCATTGTTGATTACAAAATCCGGATCCACACCCCAAGTGCCAAGGAAAGCTGCAAGCATTGACTCAGCATGCGTGTCAGTAAGGTCGAGAGTAAACGGGAGAGCCTTTATCGCAAATTCATTTTCGAGATTAAGAGCAGCCCGACGCAGAGGATCAACAGTGACACTAACCATCACAAGCGAACAGCCACGCCGCGCAAGAGCACGGCAGAATTCGATGCCGATACCGCCATCAGCACCAGTCACGACTGCCCATTTTCCTGTCAAATCTTTCATCAACGATTAATGATCAACGATTAACGATTATATCTTTAACCTTAACTCTTAACTCTTCACTCTTAATCCTTATCCTTATCCTTATCCTTTGGATTTTATCTTTTCGATTTCCTTGCGGATTTTTGGTGGGAGATCTGGGATAGTGCAATGGCAAGCCATCTCGCGGCTATACATACGGGCTATACAGTAGTTGACGTGCTCACAACCGCAGTGATGAGCAGCCTCTGCAGCAAGGCGATTGACAAAATCCGGTTCTCTGAGCAGAGCACGCCCCATTTGCACAAAGTCAAATCCCTCAGAAAGAGCTTTGTCCATGCTCTCGCCATCAACGACACCACCAACATAGACAAGCGGCAACTTGAGTTCATTACGGAATACCTTGGCATCATCAAGGAAATATAAAGGCTTGAACGGCTCCTTGGGAATCATATATTTCCCAACCATACGCACACCATACTTAAGCCACCATAGCTTCATATAGTAAGTCATGGTATATATAGGCATCTCACCTCTCATCACATACATAGGAGCCTTACTCACGAAGCCACCGCTAAGGACTATGGCATGGGCACCGAGATTCTCAATCTCCTTGGCAACAGTAAGGCAGTCGTCGATCTCAAGACCACCCTTAAAACCATCGCGCATGTTTGTCTTCACCAATACACCCATATCACTGCCGGCAGCCTTCATCACCTCTTCCATACACATTCGCATAAAACGCATACGGGAATCGAGCGAACCACCGAACTCATCTCTGCGGTGGTTGGTATATGGGGAGAGGAATTGCGAAATGAGATAGCCATGACCGGCATGCACCTCCACGCAATCAAAACCTGCATCGCGGGCAGTACGGACTGCATCACCGAAGTCGCGGGCCATCTGCCTGATTTCATCCTTCTTCAGTCCACGAACTATAGTAGGAGAATAGAGGTTGAATCCTGTAGATGCGCCTACCGGTATTCCGCCAGCCGTCTTTATATGGGTCATATTTCCGCAATGTCCGATCTGGATAGAAGCCTTGGCACCACGATCGTGAATACCGTCGGTGATTTCACGCAGTGAACCAACGATCTCCGGACGAAGCCATAACTGTGTCTCGAAAGAAAGGGCCGAGCGATTGATGCCAGCATAGGCCAATGTAGTCATACCTACTCCGCCATCAGCGACGCTCCAATGATAGTTGCGGAGCATTTCGGTAGGATTATTGTCTTTGCCCATACCTTCGAAAGCTGCACTTCGGATTGAGCGGTTGCGGAGCTCCACGGGACCTATTTTCCCTGGAGTGAAGAGTCTGTCGTGGCTTGTCACCATATGAAAGGTATTATATATTTTCTGTTAAGACTTGTGAACTCTTTGCCAAACTCCTGAACATATCTACTATGGAGTGAACGGGCACGAGGAGCGAGATTGGCAAATGTCCAAAGTGCGAATATTACTCCGGGCAACGACCATGTCAGCACTGCATATCCCACCCATTCGGTAAATTCTCCAAAGTAATTGGCAGAGGTCACATAGCGGAACATTCCACCTTTGGGAATGTAATGCCGGTGATCACCTGGTTTTCTTAGGTGCCGAATTATGTGGTCGGATTGCAAGTTGATTGCCATACCGGCGAAGAAAATCAGAGTTCCGATGATAAATCTCGGGCCTGAGAGCCATGAGATAGGGTAAGTATCTATAGGCGACACATAGAAAAGCCATCCCCCTATGAGATAAGCATTCACGACATTGAAAATGCACCCCAAAAGGATGATGCATAGAGGCATACGGCTCTTACCTTTAATAAGAAGAGGGAAAATGAACGAACGCTGGAAATAATGGAGCATAAAGATGGAAGCCATGGCAATAAGGGCGGTATCCCCCCGACGGTCGGAGAAAGCCCACAACAGAGCCATACAGATGAAGACAGGAGCCTCCATCAGCACCCATCCAAGGCGATTCCCTACTGATGGGCCCCATTTCGGGGTATAGAAAATGCCATAGCCCGGCGTTATGAAGCGAAGTGCCGCAAAGACGATGAATGCAAGAGCAATCATGACATATTCAACAGTGCGGAACACTATAGGGTCGAAAATTACGTTCATCTATTAAAGACTTATAGTGGAATGTCGACAAGAATGAAGACACTTCAGACAATATTCAGTGCAAATTTACTAAAATAACGCGACATTTGCAAAATGAGAGGCCATAAACTGACAAATAGACTAATATTTAGGCTAAAAGGGGGTTCAAAATCTAATGTGATAGCCACAATCATAGCTGTATTTATAGCTATGACAGGGATGCCCCTTCAGGCATTTTCGGAAGAACAGGCGTATATACCGACGAGCACACAGAAGGGAATCAGGACATCGACAGATGTTGTAGCAGTGGCATTGCCAGCTGCGGCACTCGCCGTGACTATTATCGAGAAGGACTGGGAAGGGCTTAAAGAGGGTGTATTCACTGCGGTAGCCACTGCTGGAGCGACATTGATACTGAAATACTCAATCAAGGAAAACAGACCAGATTTCAGCAATAATCATTCTTTTCCATCCGGACATTCTGCCGTGACATTTGCGGCTGCCACCTACATAGGAAGACGCTATGGATGGAAATGGAGCATTCCGGCCTATGCTCTTTCGACTTATACTGCTTGGGGACGAGTGTATGGGAAGAAGCATCACTGGTGGGATGTAGCCGCCGGAGCCGCCATAGGAGCTGCAAGCGCTATGATTTTCACACATCCCTATATGAAGAGACATGAAGTGGCGCTCGTTCCCACAGTGAGCGAGACGAGCGCCGGGGCTATGCTGAGTTTTGCGTTTTGAGTAGCGCGTGATGCGTTTCGCGATAGGACTTGACGTAAAACGCAAGACGCGATACGCAATACGTCACTTATCGGAGGTGATGGAGCGGTAGTCGGCGAGGAAGTTGAGAAGCTGGCAGACACCCATTGCGACTCCGACAAGAAAGCCGGCCAACATTCCAAGACGGACATATATATCATCAATCAAATAAGCAAGAAGTCCTAAACAACCAAGAGCCAATGGAAGGAGTATGAATATGAAGCGGATATGCCATTTACGATAGTAGAGGGCTTTTTCCACCACTTCTGATACAGGCATACTCACAACATCAATCGCCTTAATACCATGATAAAGCCACCTATCCATGACAGAACAGATAATGAAGAAGCTGCAAAACCAGATTACAACAACCATTCTTGACTTAAGATCAGGGAATAGGTGAAGATTACAGAGATTCATTGGGACCATTACAAGAAAGAGCAATCCCATATTTGAGAACCAGCGATATCGCTGCGCAAGGCTATCTAACGCCGTTTTTCTTTTTCCATTCATTATAGGATTGAAAGAACTGGATTTTCCGGGGATAGAGATGTTTGTGTCTTGCCAGCTTTTTTTAATATCTTCATTCATAGTTGGAGTTTAATTTTAAGAGTTTTGGAATAATAGGAATTTTAGAGTTATCTGAGTTATCAGGAGCTTCAAAGATATTTTTCCTTAAGTTTTTCTTTTGCGCGATGGAGACGAGTGGCGACATTGTTGCGCTTTAAGCCAATTGTATCAGCTATCTCATCATAAGAGTATTCGTCGAGCCACATCATCATGATTGCTTTATCTATAGAATTCAGAGTGGCAATGCATTCATATAGATCTTTGACTGCCTCGTGCTTTTCTTGGGAATCATCAGGAATAAGGATCACATCCTCAAGAGAAGCCTGTTGCAGGCTCTTGCTTCGTGTGCGCAATGTTGAGACACAAGTGTTAAGGGCGATGCGATAGATCCAGGTACGCATCAAGGAGTCGGATCGGAATGATGGCAGCCCACGCCAGATATTGACAAGCACATCTTGATAGAGGTCTTCAAGATCTTGTGGGTTAGCGGCATAGCCGAAACATATGCGTCTGAGCATTGCATCGTGAGTCTGAATAGTATCGGCAAAAAGACGTTCAAGTCGTCTTGATTCCGGAGTTAACCCCATAGTCTCAGCGAAGCGCATTACCATTTCTGCTAAGAAATGTAATAGAGTAGCCGGTGGTATCGGCGTTGTCACCACAGTCGGCGGTATTGCCGTTTTCGGTATTGTCAGCGTTATCATTTGTGTTCTTTTTCTATATTAGTCGCTGAGTCAGGTCGGATAGTTACATCATTGGGAAAAATATAATAAAAAAACGCGGCACCCAAGGGAGACCGCGAAAAAAAATAAATGAATGAATGACGAGTGGGCGAAGATGGATTCGAACCACCG
>DAAK01000115.1:6708-17865 GCA_001701075.1 Bacteroidales bacterium GP3
CAAAATAAATCATGAAAAAATTGAAAAAGGCGCTTCATTCCGAACTTTTCGGCTATTTTATTCCGAACTTTTCAAAAAATGTACAGCCTCGCGAAAAGTAGATATACAAAAGATGTCTATTTGACAGCGACCTTCATCATCAAGGAAGTGAGGTAGGTCTTGTAGTCGGGCCAAGGGGCAATGTGGGTGCCTGGCATTGGAGAGACGAAGCGACCGTTGTGGCGCATTGCAACATAAATGCGCTGCGAGGGAGCTGCAAGGAAGATGATGTCGAGATTGGCACCAAGGGGTACTATTTCATAGTCTTTCCATCTGTCAGAGAGCGTAGAAAAGTCATCGAAATCATCATAACAACCCTCTACTCGCATCAAGGAAAGCAACGGCATCAATGTCTCGGCATGCCCGAAATAGAAATTGGCATCATATCTTTCGGGCGCATCTGCTAATTTCATATCGGCATTCTTCATCGTAAGGTCAATAATCCGATTGTCGAGAGATGCGTCTGCATCGGCAATGATGCGGGCAAGCAACGGTGCTGTTGCTTTTCCGGCCTGGGATGAGAGCGGAGTGATAGTATTGCGGAGATAATGCTCAAGATTGTCCACTTCCCAACAGGCGCGATAGTCAGACTCAGACATAAACTCTTCGGTCGGCGCGTCCATCCCGAAGGCAGTCAGAGACTGCAAGACATCATACATCTCGAGAGTGAGTTTCTTGAGTTTTTTATCGTCCAGACCCGGAACTGCACCAAGGATTCTTCTTGCAGGCTCAGGAGACACAATAGAATCCATCAGCTTTTTCGAGATTTTCGACCAATTGCCGTTATCACGATATGAGGCATATAGGGAATCGGCAGTGAAGCAACGTAGCAAGTAGCTATATTGCTTCCCTTCGGATGCAGATATGTTTATGCCGGAAGAAAGGGCTGTCAGTTCATGATTGAACTGATACATGGTCATTACAACACGTGGCACATAAGTAGATATGGCATTGACGCGAGCTTTTTTCAGCAGGTCCGGAAGCAATCTGTAGAGGTCTTCAGCCAATTGCACTTCTTCCTTGCATCCTATTTCAGAAAGACGCCCCCACTGAGAGCCAGTTGCATCCTCAACGCCCTTCAGCAAAGCACTGAATTTTTTGCCTTCTTTTGTCAGGGTTCCTGCAGAAGATGCTTTGGCTATGGCATCCTTCAATTTATCAAGTTTCTTAGCAGAAGAAATATATCGGGCACCATGTCGCGCCACCCGAGCCACATAGACAGGGTTCAGAGAATCAGGCCAAATAGGTTCAGACTGGGTATAGCTGAAGTCATAGGGCATCATGGAACCAGACAAATTTGAAGGCAATGCAGATGGCTGCTTCTCGGCAAGAACCGGAAGAGAAACTGCAATAAGAAGAATAATGATAAAACGGCGCATCATGTCATATTTAAGTTTCGCAGGCTCAACTTAAGGGTTATGGGGTTATAGGGTTAAAACCTTCAAGTTTCAGCCTGCAAAAAAGGTGAATACTAAAAAATCAATCTACTTTTGCAACAAGGAATAAAGGAATTTAGTTTATTTTAGATGTCTTTAGGTTGATTGCGGTTATAGTTGGCAGTTGGAATCAATGATGTCTTGGAGAGATACATGACTGTTGCGGTAGCGGGCATGGCGATTGGCTTCGCCTGCTGTGAGATATATAGCCTTCTGTGGACAGTTCTGGACGCAAGCGAAGCAGTGTTCGCAGCCTCCGGAAGGCTGTGCCCGTCCATTAACGACACTGTAATTACCCCAAGGACAAACTCGTGTACAAATGCCGCATCCCACACAGTCGTCGGTGATGTTGAACTGGTCATGCGCCTCAACGGGAAATGAAGGTCCATGCTCGAAATTGGGCACTGAGCGGCGAATGAATCTGACGTGCCGTGCCACGTCGTCTACCTGCCGGTTTATCTGCTCCTCAATGTGCTTTGAGGGATCGAGGGCTATCTGTCGGTTCATGTCAAAGCCTGGCAGCCAGTTGTCGACCATAATGATGGCGTTGACATAATCCGGCATTATGCCGGCTGAACGGCAAAGGTTTGTGAAAATTCCGGGGGCGGTGTCGCAGTTACAACCGTATGTAAGTATACCGAAGAAGTAGTTGCATGAAAAAGTAGACTTACTGATGAACTCCTGCACCATTACCGGTGGCTTCTGCCAATAGATAGGATAAACAATCCCTATCTCATCGGCTTCCCAATGCATTGGGCCATGGTCATTTTGCTTCATCACCTGAGGGATACTCAGCGGATTACTACTGAAATGCCGTGCCACATAGAGGTCATTGCCCGTAGCAGTGAAATAGAATACCAGTCGTTTGTGTTCCATTTATTTTATGTTTTTTTAGTATGATTTTAGGTGTTGTTCATAAAAAATGGTATCAATTCTTTGCCTCTGTAGCGAGGTCGATAGAATTGATACCAAATAAATTACTTACAGTCCGTGCACTTGATCACGATAAGCTCTGAGGCGGTCTTCTCCCAAATCAATCAGACTCTGCAGCTCCTGAATCATTCGGTCTCGATCTTCAGGTAGCTGGCCCCGGATAGGCGATGGCATGGTGACGTGCTCTGCCTTGAATACGGTTGGAATCGTCAGGCAACGCAGGAACTCCTGCATCTCCTGCAAACGCTCTACCTCTGTGGCTTCTTCATACTTGCCGTCTTTCACGTCCTGCACCAGTGGTGTGTCGGGGAAAAGCGTAAGCTCTGAAGCGTATATCATATCGGGGCGGATTATGTTGCTCACTCGTGCCGTCTCTCGGGCATGACTAAGGCCGTAGCCATGGCCGCCAAGACCACCAAGGAAATTACCAACAAAGGGCATACCTGCTTCACCAAGTTTCGACATCTGTTTCACAATGTCTTCCGACGTATAGCCCTTGTGCATGCGACGGAGAAGAACGTCATCTCCCGACTCGATGCCAAAGTAAAAACCGCCATAACCTACCTTTGTCAGATCGCGTAACTGCTCAATGGTTTTATTCTTAAGATTGTCGATGCGGGCATACTCTCCGATAGAAGTTACCCAAGGGAGGTGTTCATGTATAAGATCGGATATCTCCATGAGTCTATAGACGTATTGAATGGAGCCAATCCGCTTTATCGATGTTCCGACTCCATTACTCTGCACTCCATTCACATATGCAGCGTCTATGTTGCCGGTCTCCTCCGGATCCTCAGAGTAATACTCAAAGTCTCGCCGACACAATGGATTCCTCTAAATATTGAGAGCTTTACCCAATTGAGGAAGATTTTTGATTTTGAATAGCGCTCCTTATTCATATGAGTATAAATCAGTTAGTTATAACTATTTTACCTATCTGTCCCCGCTTTTCTGCAAGTTCGTGGGCTTTGGAGATTTCGTCAAGAGAGTATTTGGCGGCAATGATAGGATGGATATTACTGTTTTCAATCAGTTTCATCATCGCGCTGATTTGCTGTTGAGTGGGACTGTTGCTATAGAATCCGGTGAGATATACTCCGGAGGGAATCTCCTTGATGGGATCAAAATCTTTCAGTGAGAATACATTTCCGAGCAGACCCGTATGACACACTATACCATGAAGTGCAGTAATTCGCAGAGATTCAAGAATAGTCGATGCGCCTATCAGCTCCAATACTTTGGTTGCACCTTGTGGATATTCCTGAAGGAAGCGTTTTCTGAAATCCTCGCCTTCAAGCACCACTCCGTCAGCCCCGGCACTACGCAGTATCTCAGCTTTTCGCTCGCTTCGGGTAGTGGCAATCACTTTTGCTCCAATAGCCTTGGCAAGCTGAATAGCTGCGAGTCCTACCGTTGATGTCCCTCCACGAATCAGCAAGGTGTCAGCAGGATTAAGTTGCAGCGCGAGAGAGAGTGAGCCGTAAGCGGTATAAAAGGTCTCCGGAATAGCGGCAAGTTCATCCCAAGGCAGAGAAGAATCAACTGCAAACACATGGCTTTCCGGCATCAAGACGTATTCTGCATAACTGCCGTTGAAACTGCGGCCCATGCCTCCCATGAGTGCCATTACTCTTTGCCCGGTTTCGAACCGCGAGTCTGATTTACCGGCAATCTCTCCGACACATTCTATGCCGGGGATGATTGGTGTATGAATATAGGGACGGTCTGCCTCAAACTGGCGCAGCAATACCTCAGAATGATTTATTCCGAATGCCTTTACGCGGATAAGTACCCAACCGGGGTTTACTTTAGGTATAGGTATTTCACTTACCCCGAGGTCGGCCGCCTCACAGGTATGGTCTAAAACAATTGCTTTCATATTTCTTTCCAACATTGAGGGTCGGGTGCGTAGAACGAGCGGTGATAGCCGTATGCCACAGCTGGGCATCCTCGGCAGAATCTCAACAATTCGCACTTCGTACATTTTTCAAATTTTTCATACTGACGGTATTCATCCATCTCAGATCCGGTCCATATTTCATCAATCGGTTTACTGAAAAGGTTTCCGACCTCACTTTCAAACCGACGGCAGGCCATGACATTTCCATTAGGTTGGATTGTAAAGTGGCAATCGCCACAGTGACAACCGTCATATATCGCATCAGGGTCGCTGTCCTCGGGAATTTTGAATAATCCTTTCTCGTAGAGATAGAGTGTCCAAAGGTGATCTTTCAGATTGAATATAGTGCCGTTATCTTTATGTTCCTCAAATTTCTTCCACATAGTGTCGAGGAAGTCGCGATATTCCGAGGGACTGATATGTGTAGACTTCTCTTCGGATGTCGGACAATAGCGTCCGAAAGCAAACACATCAACCCCTTTTGCAACAACTAGATCGACAATCTCTGGAAATTCCTTTATGTTAGTGCCTGAAACGGTAGACATAACCGCTACGCGAATACCGTTGCGGCGAAGAACATCTATTTTCTCAACCGTTGTGTCAAACGAACCCGGTTTACGGATTGAGTCGTGGGTGTCTCGCAATCCGTCGATTGACAGCTGATATTTCTGACATCCATGCTCCTTCAGTCGTCGGCAAACATCATCCGTTATATGAAAAGGGTTGCCGAGAATGGTAAATGGTATGTCATGTTCCTTGACTTTGGCAAGAATTTGCCAGAAGTCACGGTGCAATATCGGGTCTCCTCCGGTTATATAGAAATAAGGGAGTCTGTTCATCTTCCGGCACATCCCGACGCATTGCGCTATCACCTGCTCGGCCTTTTCAAGCGGCATCTCTATAAGATGTGGATGCCCTTCGGAGAAGATATAGCAGTGCTCACAACGCTGATCGCAGCTATCCGTGATATGCCATTGAAATGCAAAATATTCCATACCTGTTATTGTGCCGGAATAGACAACGGAGTTTTCCCATCTCCAGCATAAAACATTATGACTACCGCATCTTCATCACCCCGGTTCTCTCCATGATGTATCTCTCCGTCTGTTTCCACCAGAGGTTCGCCTGCGTGGAAATCATGGAAAGAACCGTCTTTACTGACAATGGTTAGTGTTCCGCTCAGCACCACACCACAGTTTATTATCTTATGGAAATGAGGATTGGTGATTGTGTGTGGTGGAAACACATACTTGTAAATGGATATTACGGGAGAGCCGGAAGGATAAGCAGGTAACGGAGAACCATTCCATGCTGTGGATGTCTCAATAAGTTTTTCGGATATGATACCTGTGCCTTCGAGTTCTGATTTCTTCTTGGTTTCCATAACTGTAAAAATTAAAAACTCCAATGCAACGTCAGGGATAACACTGCATTGGAGCTTATGGGATTGTGCCGAATTATTTTTCGCCGGCACCGCAAGCAGAGCCACATGCAGCGGGCTTGGGTTCAGGCTTTTCGTCACCGGCACCGCAAGCAGAGCCACATGCAGCGGGCTTGGGTTCAGGCTTTTCGTCACCGGCTCCACATGCTGAACCACATGCTCCTGACGGTTTCTCTGTTTCGGCGGCAGCACAGAGGTAAGACTGTGCAGTGTGCTTTACAGCACCATTGATGATACGTGTCATAGTCGTGCTATTTGATGTTAAACTTCAGTTAATAGAACACAAAGATAGCATATTAAGTTTTACCAATCAAGTAGAGATGTTTAGCCTTTCAAGTAACCTTTTTATCGCTTTTAGTGATTACTAACAAAATAATTTTTTCAAAAAAAATAAAATTAATTCTTGATTGATAAGTATTTGGAAAAGTGTAAAATATATAGTAACTTTGTACTCTAAAGCAGACAGGCATGAGAAAGAAAGAACTTAAGAACTCCATCATAGAAATTTGTCCGGTAAGGAACGTAATCGCACGGTTTGGTAACAAGTGGGCACTCCTCGTATTACTCGTTATAAATGAAAACGAACCTATAAGATATAACGAACTAGGACGCAAGATTCCCGACATATCATCGCGTGTGTTGTCCGGTACCTTGCGTACCCTTGAAGCTGATGGTCTTGTGAGCCGTAGACTTTACAATGAAGTCCCCGCTCGTGTAGATTATTCATTGACCGACACAGGGCACTCGCTGATACCCATTATTCTGCAATTGACAGAATGGGCACAGAATAATATGAAAACTATCATCGAACATCGCAAGAAATCTGATGATTGAGAGCCACATAGACAATTTTGAAAGATATGACACAATCTATCTCGGTTTCCCGATATGGTGGTTCACAGCTCCAACCATTGTCAATACTTTCCTTGAACAATATAATACAGACGGAAAGGTTATAATCCCCTTTGCCACTTCAGGAGGAAGTCCGATTGGCGAAACAGAAAAAGACCTTCGCGTTTCGGCTCCGAAAGCAATCTTCAAGCCAGGGTTGGTCATGAACAACTATTCAGAAAAACAAGTGGCCGATTGGGTCAAATCTGTAAATTGATATTTTAACTCAAAATTATGTTAGGGAATTTTATATATGTCAATCCCACAAAGTTATATTTTGGAGAGTCGGCAGTGACTAAGAAAATCTGTCACGATGAAATAGTTAAAATTCTACGTGAAAGCTTGTAACGATTATGAAAAAGATTCTTATAATATCCACAAGTCTCAGAGGCAAAAGCAATTCCCACGAACTCGCTGAATCCTTTGGGAAAGGAGCTTCTGAAAGTGGAAACGATGTTGAAATTATTACTTTGCATCACAAGGAGATCCGATTTTGTATCGGATGCCTATCATGTGGAAAAACTGGCAAATGTGTTATCAAGGACGATGCGCCTGAGATTGTAGGCAAGATGCACGATGCAGATGTGCTTGTCTTCGCAACCCCCATATATTATTATGAGATGAGCGGCCAGATGAAGACCCTGCTTGACCGGGCAAATCCACTTTACGGAAGTGACTATCACTTCACCGACATTTATCTGCTCACAAGTGCCGCAGAAGATGAAAAGAATGTACCGTCGCGGGCAATAAGCGGACTGGAGGGTTGGATAGAATGCTTTGAAAGAGCAAGACTTGCGGGCACTGTGTTTGCCGGTAGCGTAAATGTTCCGGGAGATATAGCCGGTCATAAAGCTCTGTCCGAAGCTTACAATTTTGGCAAAAAATTATGATTTGGAATAAAGAGCAGAAAATGCCTTGTCAAGACGAGGAATAGGATCAGAATAATGGTTTCCCGGGACACTCTGAAATTCGGTTTTAATTCCGGCATCCCGAAGTAAGCGGATAATTTCCTGTGTGTTTACATCAACAGAATTAAATGCTTTTACATTAGACTTTGATTCCTGATTTCCGAGAAGGAAGAATGCCATTCCACTTTTCGAAGGGATGGGGCGAGTCTTCATCCAGTCTAAAAATCCTTCATACCAGAATGAACCCGACAACGAAGAAATATTCTTGAAAGTATCACACAACATCCATTGCCAGAGCGCAAACAGACCCGACATAGACACGCCAACAAGACTTCTATCGACATCGACAGCTATCCCCAAGGCACTCTCAATCCGGGGAATAATATCTTGTTGAAGTTTTTTCAAGAACTGTGGAGACTCGCCTTTAAAGTCCTCTGTGCCTTTCGGAACGCCTGGAGCCGGCCACGGACTAAAGACGTTTTGCCAATCCATTCCGGTTATCACCACAATGTTCACGCAATATTTTTCGGAAGCAGTGACAATCCAGTTGGAAAGCGTATCCATCGGATACAGGATATAGGCAATTTTTTTCTTATCATCTATGGTGTTGCACTGACACTGCAACCCGTCTATTTCAATTTTTTTCATCATAATATTTCATCATATCCGGCATATCCTCAAATCCTAAAGAAGCATAGACCTGTTTCCCATCTTCTGTTGATTCCAGATATATTTTGCCACAATCGCGTCTCTTTGCTTCTGCAATTAACTCTTTCACTATTTTATGGGCCACCCCATGTTTGCGGAATGCCTCGCGGACATATATATTCATCAGATAGGCACAATGACCTGATGGATTGTCAGGAGAGGGAAGTTCATCGGTAAAGCATATTGAACCGCATCCACAATCTTCACCATCTACTGAAGCTACCAAAGCATAATGAGAGCCATCAGCAATGTGGCGGCGATAGTATTCTCTATTCCGATCAAGCAAACCCACGGAGGGTACTTCACCAAATACATGACGAATTACCTCTGCACGCCATTTCATCAACTCTGACAACAACTTTGTTTCCCTAAGCTCTATCACTATCATTGGGCATTAGCTTTAATTAGAACATCATTTATATTCCCCTTCTTTCATCACAATGGGAAGAGCCTCCATATCTACCTTACCACGACGCGTAATCGGAATCTCCTTAACTTTCACAAAGAACTCAGGCACCATAAAATCAGTCAGTTTGGACTGGAGCCACTTTCGGATACTACTCAACTTACAATCCTCACCAGGAATGATATAAGCAACGAGATAATGGAGATCATTTTCATCAAGGAATGCGCGAACGATACCTCTTTCTATACATGGACATGTATTCAGGACATTTTCAACCTCTTCGGGTTCGACTCGCTTACCAAGTATCATCACCTGATTATCACGACGGTTGAGAAACGCGAGATTACCATCGGGTAGCACATACCCAAGGTCGCCACTCCTATAGAAACGGGTGCCGTCAGGAAGAGTCAGGAAGTTCCTTTGCTCAGGAGCATTGTTGATGTATCCACGGCTTACGCCTTCCCCGAAGATGCAGATTTCACCTACTGTTCCCTGTGGCACTTCATTTAGCTCCTTGTCAAGAATTTTCGTTTCGACACCAAGAACGGGCTTGCCTACCGGGAATGTACCGTCTTCAAGAGGCTCTGCATTGTCTACGCGAAAATAGTTGGAACATACAGTGGTTTCGGATGGTCCGTATGTATTATAAATTTTCACACCCTTGTCGCGAAGATTCGTAATATAACTGCCTCTGATCACATCGCCACCGCTGATAATCAACTTGATTGACTTCGGAATCTCCGGAAGCTTATTCATCTCTGCTATGAGATAAGGGAACCCATCAATTATAGTAACTCCATGACGCTCGACAAATGACATAAGAGTTTCGAGCGAACTGTTATGGATTGCCCGGGTAGGAATACAAACAGCAGCTCCGTTAAGCAATGTCGTATAGACTTCCTCAACGAAAATGTCGAACGAGCAGACAGAGTATTGCAGCATCACATCTCCAGGACCGGTATGAAACTCTGCCTCAAACGCCCTGGCATAATTAGTGACTGAATGATTCTCAACAGTTACACCCTTAGGCTTACCTGAAGTGCCCGAGGTGTAGAGCACATATGCTACGCCATCGGACTCAGACCTGTCGGACAGCTCACGCCCGGCATGACGAAGATGGCGACAATAGTTGTCGGTGATGACGAAATCCACACCGGCACTGTTCATCATATAATTTATGCGTTCCTGTGGCAATGAAGGTTCGGCAGGCACATAAGCGGCTCCGCTTTTCAGAACAGCGAGCATAGCCGCTATTTGCTCTGCTCCATGATGCATCACCACGCCTACGTAATTTGGTTTTTTATCATAGAACTTAACGCAGATGGCATCTACCATGGCGTCTAACTCTGCATATGTAAGAGTCCGGTCTTCCTCGATGACTGCTGGCATTTGAGGATATTTCCTGACAATCTCCTTGAAGCAGGAATATATGGTGTTTTTCATAACGATTCTTTTACAGATTTAGGGAGTTTGCTGAGGATAAGCTGATAGCCATCGGAAAGCAATTCTTTAATTACCTTATCGGGCACATCCGACTGTAGTCTTACACCGAGCCAGTGCTCCTTATTCATATGCCAAGCCGGAAAAGCCCCTTGATATCGGCTCTGCATTTCAACGATGGTTTCCGGAGCGCATTTCACGTCTATGAATTTCTTGTCAAGATCCACAAGGCAGAACCATTTTCCACCAACGGTAAATGTTGCGAGCATTGAATATTGGGGTTCGGTCCAAGGCATATTCTCCTGTGCTCCCTTGAGCGACAAGCAGTATTCACGTAAGTCTTCTATATTCATAATCCTTCGTTTTTGATATTTAATATTAAAACATACGAAAAAAAATTAGGTTGACTTGCGATTATAGTTGGCAGTTGGTTTGGTTTTCCCTACGGGAGGCTCTGTGATAAATCAGCAAATCCGTATTTGGGGTATATATTGCCTTAATTGGGGTCATTATTTGGAAAAGAATATTTACTAATTTTGCAATGGAATAATAGTGATAATAACAAAAACAATAAATATGAAAAAATTACTATTAATGATCATGGCAGCAGGTGTATTTGTAATGACAGCTTGCGCCGCAAAAAACGGCAGCAAAGCTGTGAAAGATTCTGAAGAGACTTCAATTCTGGTTGCGTATTTTTCAGCTCAGGGTCACACTAAGGCTCTCGCAGAGAAAATAGCCAAAGTAACAGGCGGTGACTTATTCGAGATAGAGCCGGGTCAACCTTACACCGAGGAAGATCTTGATGGCTGGAACGAAAGTGCCAGGGGCACACGTGAATCCAAAGACCGCACCACCAGACCGGAAGTAAAGAGCCACGTAGATAATTTTGAAAGATATGACACCATCTATCTGGGTTTCCCGATATGGTGGTACACAGCTCCAACCATTGTCAATACTTTCCTTGAACAATACAACACAGACGGCAAAGTCATTATTCCTTTTGCGACATCAGGGGGAAGTCCCATTGGCGAAACAGAAAAAGACCTTCGCGT
>DAAK01000079.1:0-41725 GCA_001701075.1 Bacteroidales bacterium GP3
GGGTCAGGACGGTCACGACCGTGGTGCAAAGGTAGTAGCTACCGGCTATGCCGACTGTGGTTTTGACGTTGATATGGGTCCTCTCTTCCAGACTCCGGCAGAGGCAGCTCGTCAGGCAGTGGAGAACGACGTTCATATCCTTGGCGTCAGCTCACTTGCTGCAGGCCACAAGACTCTTGTGCCTCAGGTGATTGAGGAACTTAAGAAGCTTGGCCGTGAGGATATACTCGTGACTGCTGGTGGTGTTATCCCGGCTCAGGACTACGACTTCCTGTATAACGCAGGCGTTGCAGCTATCTTTGGCCCTGGCACACGTATCCCGAAGAGCGCAATTGAGATGATCCGTCTTCTCAATGAGCAGACAGCTGAATAAATTTCAGTTAAATAAATTTAAAGGGGACAGACAATTTTTTTAAGTTGTCTGTCCTCTTTATACTTAATGGGAGATTTATTTGTTATATGTATGGAGAATATTGTATTCTTTAATATAAAATATGACAAAAACAGCATTAAATATAAGATATAGATTGATATTAGGCATCCTTTTATGCCTTGGTGGAATCAGTTTGGCAAAAGCGGATTTACTTCGTGAAGGTAGAGATGCCTTCATGAACTATGACTTTGGCCTTGCAGCAGAAAAATACGATAAGTATGCCAAAAGCCTTAAGAAAAATCCCGATGCTTCTGGAGAAGAGCTTCTTGAAAGATATATGCTTCAATTAGAAATTGCAGAAAATTCCCTCGATAATGTTCAGAAAA
Source organism: Bacteroidales bacterium GP3 (assembly GCA_001701075.1). Lineage (GTDB taxonomy): Bacteria > Bacteroidota > Bacteroidia > Bacteroidales > Muribaculaceae > Lepagella. The sequence goes on from DAAK01000079.1 coordinate 760, forward strand.
TAGAAATAATCGACAGGATAGATGTCCCTGCATCTGATTATATCAAATATATAAAACTTCCTTCTACTGGAGGAAAATTGCTCAATCCCGATGTGTCTATTTTGAAAAATCGGTATAATCAATCCGATTTCGCCTATACGACGGAAGCTGGAGACATGATGCTATGGTCTGAAAATGGAGAAGATCATAAGGAAGTTATCATGCAGAGCGAGCAACTCATGGATGGCTCATGGGAACGACCTGTTAATGTGGGAGAGGTGCTCAACGATGGGGGCAATGTAAGAAATCCGTTTATGCTTACAGATGGACTGACCTTATATTTTTCAGGTGACGGTGATGGCAGTATGGGTGGATATGATCTTTTCGTAGCAACAAAAGACCCTACAACCGGTGAGTTTAGGCAACCAATGGGACTTGGATATCCTTTCAACTCGCCTTACAATGAGTATATGTTGGCTATTGATGAAGATAATGGAATAGGATGGTGGGTGACTGACAGAAACAACCTTGATGGACAATTGACAATCTATGTATTCAAGACTAACGATGTCAGAAAGAACTACATTCTCGATGAAGAAGAAGATATCGTCTCTTTAGCAAGAATAGACGATATAAAAGCTACACAGAATCCATCGACCGACTACTCTCGAATTCTGAAGGAAATAGATGTTCGTTACAACCAAAATAAAAAGAAACCCGATGCAGACTTCATTTTCCCAATGCCTGGCGGAAGAATAGCAACAAGACTCTCTGACTTCACTACTTCAGCCGCTAAAAGAAACATGCAACAGTATCTGCAAGCATCTCAAGAACATGCGGCACTTGAGAAGAAGCTGTCAGACCTGAGAAAACAATATCATCAGACGGATAAGAAAAAAGGTTCTGCTACAGCTTTAAAAAATCAAATACTCGAGCTTGAGAAACAGAGAGAATGGCAATCAGAACGTCTCAAAAAAATGCGTAACACGATAATTTCTTCAGAGATAAAACAATGACAGCGGTCAGAAACCTAACAAAAGAAATGAGGAATTATCATAGCCATACGGAGTTTTGTGATGGCCGTGCGAGTATGGCCCAAATAGCCGAGGCCGCTTTGGATGCAGGATTCAAAGTATGGGGCATTTCGCCTCATAGCCCTATCTGTTGCCCTTCAGGAGCCAATATGAAGCAAGAAGATGTTGAAGCCTACATCAATGAAGCCAATAGGCTCAAGAATGAATATAAGGGGAAGATGGATATTTTGACAGGGATGGAAATTGACTACGTCTCTGATTCTTTCAGTCCTCATACAGACTATTTCCAGTCGCTTCCTCTTGATTATCGCATCGGATCTGTCCACTTTGTGCGAACACGCGACGGAAAACCCGTTGATGTGGATGGTCCGGCAGAAAGATTCCTGAAATATCTTGAATCGGAATATGCTGGCGACATCCGCTATGTGGCAGAGACATATTTTGCGATGGAGCTTGAAATGATCGAGCATGGAGGTTTTGAAATTATCGGTCATCTTGACAAAATCGGAGATAATGGCTCTCATGCCTGGAGCGACCTTGAAGAGCAGCCGTGGTATGCAGAATTAGTAGAGAAAGTTATAGCAGAAGCCGTAGGGAAAGGATTGATAATCGAAATAAACACAAAGAAATTCGATACAGGACGCAGATTTTTCCCATCTGAAAGATGGTGGCCACTTCTTAAGAAATATGATGCAAAGCTTGTCTTAAGCACTGACGCACATTATCCGGATAAGGTGGATGCCGGATATAAAGCAGCTTATGAGCGCCTTTGTTTGAATGGAATGGACCGAAATCTTGTAGAAATATAAAGGACGCACGGGTCGCGCGTCCTAAAGGATTATTTAAGCTATATTGGAATCATTCGATAGATTCGGATTCCTTCGTCATTGAAGCTTTAGGTAGGGTAAGGTGAAGGAAGAGCCAGCCCAGGAAGCCTGCGAGGAAAGATCCGATAAGGATGCCGAGTTTTGCATTGTTGAGAATCTGAGAGAGATAGACATCATCTCCGAAAGTAAGATTTGCGATGAAAAGTGAAACCGTGAATCCTATACCTCCAAGTACAGAGACCGCTGCTATCTGCGACCAAGTGCTTCCCTCCGGCATGGGAGCGAGTTTTGCCTTGATACATATCCAGCTGAAAGAGAATATGCCAATAAACTTACCAAGGACAAGACCGGCTATAATAGCTATTGAAACTCCTGAGAATATATCGGCCACATTCACATCGCCTAACCATATGCCTGCATTTGCGAAAGCAAAAAGTGGAACTACTATAAAGTTGACTATAGGATGCAATGAATCTTCAAGGTCTTGAAGAGGGGAGATCACCTTATCTGAAGCAGACTCTATCTCTTTCAGCCAGTTGGTCTGCTCCTTTGTAAGTATGCCTCGGCTTTCCAGCTTATCTTCTTCCTCTTGTGAGAAATGACTTATAGTCTTCCTGATAGTCTTAATATATTTCTTTGGAGCATACACCGGTTTTGCTGGCACGCAGAAGGCTACGAGAACACCAGCAATAGTAGGATGCACTCCCGACTGCAGGAACAAGAACCACACTAAGATACCTATAGAGACATAGAATGTCTTATAATGTACGCCATATATTCCCCCAACAATGAGGATCGCGAGCAAACCGGCAGCCCACAGAAGGGATATATAATCAATATGGCCGGAATAGAAAATAGCTATGACCAATATTCCACCTATATCATCCACTACTGCAAGTGTGGTGAGGAAGATCTTAAGACCTATGGGTACGCGCTTACCAAGCATTGCAAGCACGCCGAGAGAGAATGCTATGTCGGTCGCCATTGGAATGGCTGCGCCTTGGCTATAGTCTGTGCCATGACCTAAAAGAAAGAAAATTCCAACGGGTACTATCATGCCTCCAACTGCGGCTACAATCGGGAGGAGAGCCTGACGGAAAGAAGAAAGTTCACCTTGAAGCACTTCTCTCTTGATCTCAAGACCAACGGAAAAGAAGAAGACAGCCATGAGGCCATCATTGATGAAATTCATTATCGACATTGGTTGTCCATGATGACTGAATAGATTGAACGAGCCAACACGCAATGCGATGGTATGAGTCCAAAGTCCATTATAGAAATCATGGAGAAAAGGTAGATTCACAACAAGAAGGGCAAGGGCAGTGGCCACCATCAGCACTGTGCCTCCATTGGTGTGATTTTTTATAGTCTTTCTTGCGATAAAGAATACATTAGCCATAGAATAAATGTTAAAAGATTTAAAATACTAACAATCATATGCAGAAAATGGTTGAATTTAACAATTGAAGTTGGTTTTCTTAAAGATTTTATAGTAATTATTCAATAATTTTTATTAATTTTGCACTCAAAACCGAATTGTGTGCATTTGGACCGAGCGTCGTGATGCACTCACAATGCGGGGATAATCGGGATGGCGACGGATACTTTTGAACTGATTGATTATTATTTACAAACATAATATTACAAAATTATGAGTTTAAATATCATTGTGCTTGCAAAGCAGGTACCTGATACGAGAAACGTCGGCAAAGATGCAATGAAGGAAGACGGCACAGTCAATCGTGCAGCACTTCCCGCCATCTTCAATCCCGAAGATCTCAACGCGCTTGAGCAGGCACTTCGCCTCAAGGACATGTATCCCGGCACAAAAGTTACAATCCTTACCATGGGCCCGGCCCGAGCAGCAGAGATCATCCGCGAGGGACTCTACCGTGGTGCCGACAATGGTGTGGTACTGTCCGACCGTGCATTCGCTGGCTCTGACACTCTTGCCACTTCCTATGCCCTTAGCGCAGCAATCAAGAAACTTGGCAACTATGACCTTATCATCGGTGGCCGTCAGGCAATCGACGGCGATACCGCTCAGGTTGGTCCGCAGGTTGCTGAAAAACTTGGACTTCCAACTGTGACATATGCAGAAGAAATTATTGATGCAGATGGTGGAAAAGTGACAGTAAAGCGTCGTATTGAGTCTGGAGTTGAGACAGTTAAGGCTCCTCTTCCGCTTGTAGTGACAGTGAATGGAAGTGCGGCAGACTGTCGTCCAAGAAATGCAAAACATCTACAGAAATACAAATACGCAGCTGTTCCTTCAGAGGTGGCCAATGATGAGAAGAAAAAAGAACTCATCGAGAAGCGTCCTTATCTTAACATAGGAGAGTGGAGCGCAGCTTATGTGGATGCTGATCTTGCTCAGTGCGGACTTGCCGGTAGCCCTACAAAGGTGAAGAGCATTGAAAACGTGGTATTCACAGCTAAGGAAGCCCGTAAGATCGAGAATACTGATGAAGCTATCGAAGACCTCATCAAGGAATTATTTGCAAACCATACAATCGGCTAATCTATAATAATTATGGCAGACAAGAACAATCTCATCGTATATCTTGAGTACGAAGACGGCAAAGTCGCTGATGTGAGCCTGGAGCTCCTCACCAAAGGTCGCCAGTTGGCCGATAAGTTAGGAATAAAGCTTGAGGCTGTTGTGGCAGGCGACAATCTAAAGGATATCGAAAAGCAGGTGATGCCTTACGGTGTAGACACCCTCTATAAAGTCCAGGACAAGCGTCTTTATCCTTATACTTCGCTTCCTCACAGTTCCATCCTTATCAATCTTTTCAAGGAAATCCAGCCGCGCATAGCATTCATGGGAGCCACTTCAATAGGCCGTGACCTTGGTCCACGCGTATCAAGTGCTCTTCATAGTGGTCTGACAGCAGACTGTACTTCACTTGAAATAGGTGACTATACAGATGCAAAGACAGGTAAAGAATACAAGGATCTTCTTTATCAGATCCGCCCGGCATTTGGTGGCAATATCGTAGCTACTATTGTCAATCCGGAATGTCGTCCGCAGATGGCAACAGTTCGCGAAGGTGTCATGAAGAAAGAAGTCTACAATTCCAATTACAAGGGAAATGTAGTGGATCTTGATGTCAACAAGTATACTGACAATACTGACTTCGTGGTAGATATCATCGACCGTCATGTAGAAAAATCAAAAGTCAACCTCAAGGGTAGCCCTATTATCGTAGCAGGTGGCTATGGAGTAGGATCAAAAGAAAACTTTGATCTCCTGCAGCAGCTTGCAGATGTGCTCGGAGCTGAAGTCGGCGCGAGCCGTGCAGCCGTAGACGCAGGATGGGTTGACCATGACCGTCAGATTGGCCAGACAGGTGTAACTGTTCGTCCGAAACTCTATATTGCATGTGGCATATCAGGCCAGATCCAGCACATCGCAGGTATGCAGGATTCAAGCCTTATCATCTCCATTAATTCAGACCCTGATGCTCCGATTAATGCTATTGCTGACATCGTTATCACAGGCAAGATGGAAGATGTAGTGCCAAAGTTAATCAAGTATTATAAAAAGAACTCGAAATAAGCCATGGCTAATTTTTATACAGACAATCCGAATCTTAAATCCCATCTTCAGCATCCTTTGATGAAGAAGATTGTGGAACTCAAGGAAAGAAACTTCGCTGATGCGGAGAAATATGATTATGCACCTCTTGACTTTGAGGATGCCATGGACTCCTACGACAAAGTGCTCGAAGTGGTAGGCGAGATCTGTGGAGATGTTATCGCTGAGAATGCTGAGGAAGTGGATCATACAGGACCTCGTGTTGAGAACAACCGCGTAATCTATGCAGAAGGCACAAAGAAAAATCTCGAAGCTTGCCGTAAGGCAGGCTTGATGGGTATGTCGATGCCTCGTCGCCTCGGTGGTCTCAATTTCCCTATCACCCCCTACATCATGGCTGCTGACATCGTAAGCCGTGCAGATGCAGGCTTTGAAAACCTCTGGGGACTTCAGGACTGTGCAGAGACTATCTATGAATTTGCTGATGAGGATCAGAAAGAACGCTACATTAAGAGGGTATGTGAGGGCGAGACTATGAGTATGGACCTCACTGAGCCTGATGCCGGTTCTGACCTTCAGAGCGTTATGCTCAAGGCTACTCAGAAAGAAGATGGCAGCTGGGTTTTGAATGGTGTGAAGCGTTTTATCACCAACGGTGATTCAGATATTCACTTGGTGCTTGCCCGTTCGGAAGAAGGCACAAAAGATGGCCGTGGTCTTTCAATGTTCATCTACGACAAGAGGAACGGAGGAGTAAACGTACGCCGTATTGAAAATAAGATGGGTATCAAGGGAAGCCCAACTTGTGAGCTTGTTTATAAGGATGCTCCAGCTGAACTTTGTGGCAGCCGCAAGCTTGGTCTTATCAAGTATGTGATGGCTCTTATGAATGGTGCTCGTCTTGGTATTGCTGCCCAGAGTGTAGGTATCTCTGAAGCTGCATATCGCGAGGCTCTTGACTATGCAAAAGACCGCAAGCAGTTTGGCAAAGCAATCATCGAATTCCCTGCAGTAGCAGAGATTCTTAGTGTCATGAAGGCTAAGCTTGATGCAAGCCGTGCACTTCTTTATGCTTGTGCCCGCTTTGTTGATGTCTACAAGATTTATGATGATATTGCTAAAGAGCGTCCTCTTACAAAGGAAGAGAAGCTCGAAGCAAAGGCTTACAGCAAGCTTGCTGATGCGTTCACTCCACTTGCAAAAGGAATGGGCTCTGAGTTCTGCAATCAGAATACATATGATTGTATCCAGATCCATGGCGGTAGCGGTTTCATGAAAGACTATAAGTGTGAGCGTCTATATCGTGATGCACGTATCACAAGCATCTACGAAGGAACTACTCAGCTTCAGGTGGTTGCTGCAATTCGCCACGTGACCACTGGTACTTATCTCAACTTCATCAAGGAAGCTTTGAATGCTGAAGTTTCTGAGAAACATGCAGGAGCAAAGAAACTTCTCGACGAAATGAGTGAGCAGTATGAAGCAGCTGTGAAGAGCGTACTTGAAGTTAAGGATCAGCAATACACTGATTTCATGGCTCGTCGCCTTGTTGAGATGGCAGGACACACTGTCATGGGTTGCCTGCTTCTTGAAGAAGCTGAAAGAAATGAAGCTTTCGATAAGTCACTTGAAGTGTATGTGAAGTACGGCCAGGCAGAATGCACTAAGCATGCTGACTTTATCTCCAACTTCCAGCCAGAAGAACTGCAAGCTTACACTTATTGATTTAAAGCATATAAACAATTATAAGACGGTGGCAATTAATAATTTGCCACCGTCTTTTTTATCAGCCACTCTTGAAGAGAATCTACTCTATATCCTTTCTTTTGGTGTATTTGGCGTTATTTATATGTTATAGGGCATAAAGCTTGATAATATGGAATAATTTTTGTAAATTTGCAACATGGAAAGCTACATACTATGTATTGTAGTCGACTATATCTGTCAAAATGACCATTTGCGACTGTTAACCTATTCACATATCAAATTTACCTAATACATGAAAATGAACAAACTTCTATTGGGTGATGAGGCCTTTGCATTGGGCGCAATCAATGCAGGACTCAGTGGTGCTTACGGCTATCCGGGTACCCCTTCTACAGAAATCATGGAGTTTATACAAGCCAATCCTGTAGCTAAGGAAAGATGTATACATTCCCATTGGTCTTCAAATGAAAAGACCGCTTATGAAGAGGCATTGGGCATGTCTTATGCTGGAAAACGATCCATTGTCACAATGAAACATGTAGGTCTTAACGCTTCTGCAGATGCATTCGTGAATTCCGGGATGACTGGTGCCAACGGAGGAATGCTTGTGGCAGTTGCCGACGACCCTTCAATGCATTCCTCACAAAACGAACAAGACACACGTTTCTACGGAGAATTTGCTTTTATTCCGGTGCTTGAACCTTCGAATCAGCAAGAGGCTTATGACATGGCAAAATACGGATTCAATCTTTCCGAAAAATTTGAAATTCCAGTCATAATAAGATTCGTGACAAGACTGAGCCATTCGAGAGCCACCGTAGAAGTTGAGACTCAAGCTGAAGCTGAAAACAGCATTCATTTTCCCGAAGATGGCAGGAGATGGGTGCTGATGCCAGGAAACTCAAGAGTTCGATATAAAGATCTCATCAAAGTATACGACAAGCTTGAGATGAACTCAGAAATTTCTCCTTACAATGTCTATACGCCAGGAAAGGATCATAGTCTTGGTATTGTTGTGAGCGGCATAGCTTCTAATTATCTCAACGAACTTTTTCCTGAAGGATGTCCCTTCCCGACTGTCAAGATTTCGCAATATCCTCTACCGAAAACCATGCTCAGCGGACTTGCCAAAGAATGTAACGAGTTGGTGGTGATTGAGGAAGGCCAACCATTTATCGAGAATAATTTGCGTGGCATTATGGATTCAGGAGTCAAGATTTATGGCAAGCTTGATGGCTCTTTGGTCCGCACAGGAGAATTGAATCCTGACAGAGTGATGGAATGTCTGATTAAGATTAAGCCTGAACTTAACGCAATCAAGGCTGGAGAAATTAGGGAAAATTGCGATATCACTGTTGCTCGCCCACCATCCTTGTGTAAGGGTTGTGGACATAGAGATGTATACCAGGCACTCAACGACGTTCTTTCTAAGTATGATGATGCCAGAGTGTTTGGCGATATAGGATGCTACACATTAGGATATCTTGCTCCTTTCAAGGCTCTCCATACTGTGCTTGATATGGGAGCTTCTATAACTATGGCAAAGGGCGCATCTGAAGCTGGAGTTCATCCATCAGTAGCTGTGATTGGTGATTCCACTTTCACTCATTCAGGATTGTCAGGTCTGCTTGACGCAGTAAATGAAGACAGTAATATCCTCGTTATTATATCCGACAATCTCACTACAGGCATGACAGGAGGCCAGGATTCACAAGGCACAGGGAAGATTGAGGAGATTTGTCTTGGCCTTGGAGTGAAACAGGAACATCTGCATACGATAGATTCTCTTCCGAAGAATCACGATGAGATGGTGAAGCTATTTAAGGAAGCGATCGACCATAAGGGACTTTCGGTTGTAGTCTCGCGCCGCGAATGTATTCAGACAGCAAGGCGCCATGGTGCTCATAGAGGTCCGAAGACTTAATTGTTTAATCGTTTAAATGTTTGATCGTTTGATTAAGTATTAAAAATCAGTTATCATGAAAACAGATATAGTACTTGCCGGAGTTGGCGGTCAGGGAATACTAAGTGTAGCAACTATTCTTGGAGTTGCCGCCCTTAAGGAGGGTCTTAATATCAAGCAAGCAGAAGTGCACGGAATGAGCCAAAGAGGTGGAGATGTGCAATCAACGTTACGAATTTCATCCGCCCCAATACATTCCGATTTGATACCTAATGGGAAAGCTGATCTAATAGTGAGTCTTGAACCAATGGAGGCATTAAGATATCTTCCTTCTCTTTCTCCTGAAGGCTGGATTGTGACATCAACTGCGCCATTTGTCAACATACCAAATTATCCTGACATTAAGGAAATTGAAAAGGAACTTGAAAGGGCTGGAAATGTCATAGCTTTTGATATGGAAGAGATGGCAAAGGAAAAGGCATCTCCAAGATCAAGCAATATGGTACTTCTTGGAGCAGCTTCCCACTTCATCGAAATCACATCCGATAAAATTGAAGATGCCATCAGAAGTGTCTTCTCTTCAAAGGGAGAAGCAATTGTGGAATCAAATCTGAAGGCTTTCCGTGCTGGACGCGAAAAGGCTGATTCCTTCATAGCAAAGTAAAAATTAAAATGCTGAGTTATGTTTCCGATAACACATGAAATATTGAAAAAAACAGCTTCCGAACTTGGAATTTTAGATATCTCTACTGCCACTATAAGGCAGATCGTGGCCTTATCATCCGCACTTGAGAAGGAAGCAAATGAAAAATTCATGCATCTTGAACTTGGTAATCCTGGATTGCCTGCTTCATATATAGGAGTGGAGGCAGAAATAGCAGCATTGAAAGAGGGGATTGCCAACACATATCCTGCCATCAACGGTATCCCGGAATTAAAAAAGGCCGGTTCTCGGTTCATAAAAGCCTTTATGGATGTTGATATTCCGGAGAAGACGATAATCCCGACAGTTGGCTCTATGCAAGCTTGCTTCACCCTTGAGCTACTTTTGAGCCAACGGCTTCCGGGACGCGACACAATACTTTTCTTTAATCCTGGATTTCCGGCGCAGAGACATCAGGCAAAGGTTCTTGGTATAGGCATGGAACAGTTTGATATCTATGAGTACAGAGGGAAAGCCTTAGAAGCCAAATTGGAGGAGATATTGTCGAAGGGTAATATCACTGCTATGATTTACTCCAATCCCAACAATCCATCATGGATCAATCTGACACAAGAGGAACTTGAGATAGTAGGCCGAATGGCTACAAAATATGACGTAATTGTCATAGAAGACCTCGCTTATCTTGGCATGGATTTCCGTACTGATTTCAGTCATCCATTTGAAGCCCCCTATATCCCGACCATAGGTAAATATACCGACAATTTCATTATGATAGTATCCGGCTCCAAGATTTTCAGCTATGCTGGCCAACGCATTGCGATAGCTGCCATGAGCAAGTATGTCTATGAGCGTCAGTATGAATTCTTCACCCAATTTTATGAAATGCCAGCATTCGGAGACGCTTATGTCTTTGGAGTGCTTTACACCGCAAGTTCCGGAACAGCCCATTCTGCCCAACATGCACTGGCTGCCATGATGAATGCGGCATGCGATGGAAAACTTAATTTCGTGGATGAGACTTCTGAATATGGAAGACGGGCTAAAATCATGAAGAAATGTTTTACTGACAATGGTTTCCATATCGTCTATGATAAGGATGGCGACAGACCTATTTCAGATGGATTTTTCTTCACTGTTGGTTATGGAAATATGGATGGGAAGACTCTTCAGGAAGAACTGCTGAGATATGGCATTTCTGCAATCACGCTTTCATCTACCGGTTCTGAGCAAGATGGGGTGAGAATTTGCGTGTCAACACTTTCAAAAGATGAGGATTTCAATATATTAGATCAACGGTTAAAGACTTTTAGGAATGAACATTAACCCCCGCTATATGACTGCTGAAGAAGCAGTGAAACTTATTGAAAATGGAGATCATGTATTTATCCAAGGTAGCACTTCCACACCGGAAGTGCTTTGCCGTGCTTTAGCCGACCGAGGAAAAGAACTTCGGGATGTGACTCTCTACTCTGCTTTTGCGGTATGTAAAGGCGAGGCTCCATATTGCAATAAAGAATATATAGATGCATTCAATGTGGAGAGTTTCTTCGTTTCAAACGGTGTTCGTCGATGGATTCAGGAGGGATATGGAAGCACTATTCCGCGTTTTTTGGGAGAAGTTCCTGCATTGATGCGCGATGGCACATGTAGAGTAGATGTTGCCCTTCTAAATTGCTCTATGCCAAATGAGGAAGGCTATGTCAGTTTCGGAGTTTCGGCTGATCTTGCTACTGCTGCAGTAGAATGTGCCGACCGGATTATAGCTCAGATAAATCCTCATATGCCTTTCAGCTATGGTGATCCAGTGATCCACATTGACAAGCTTTCAGCTGCTGTCATGGTAGATGATCCATTGGTAGAAGTGCCGACTGCCATTCCAACTGACGACGAAATAAAAATCGGCAATCATATTGCAGAATTAATACCTGATGGGGCCACGCTTCAGATTGGAGTCGGTGGTATTCCAAATGCTGTAATCCGTGCTCTTTATGACCATCAGCATCTCGGTCTTCATACGGAGGCTATGACCGATGGCGTACTTCCCTTGTTAGAAAAGGGAATAATAGACAATAGTCTGAAGAAAGTGATGCCTGGCAAGTCGGTCGCTTCTCTTGCTTTGGGTTCAAGAAAACTTTATGACTATATGGATGGCAATGAGGATATCATATTCAAGGATGTGGCTTGGACAAACAATCCTTATGTTATAGCTCAGAACCCCAAAGTGGTCAGTATCAATTCTTGCCTTGAAATCGACCTTACTGGGCAGATATGTGCTGACTCCATAGGCACTAAGATATTCTCTGGAATTGGAGGACAGCATGACTTCGTATATGGTTCTCAATTATCAGATGGCGGCTTGTCATTCTTAGCTATGCTCTCTAAGACTAATAAGGGTTTGAATAAAATTAAACCGGTTCTGACTGAGGGGGCGGGCGTGGTCACGACTCGGTTCCAGACCAATTATGTTGTGACAGAGTATGGAGCTGTTGACCTACGGGGAAAAGACCTTGCCCAGCGTGCAAAACTACTGATATCAATAGCTGCTCCAGAGTTTAGGGAAGAACTTGAAAAAGCGGCAGCCCTAAGGTTTGGCCACTCATTCCTCCGATTAAAATAGACAATGATTTCTGCTCTTCCTCTCTCATTTTTTCAACTTATGCTTGCGAAAGTTTCTTTCTAAGGTGATAATGATTATAGGTAAAAGTGTTATAATGTTATGAAGGCAATGCTTTCGAAAGTTAATTTATAAAGTCCCAATATTATGTCATCATTTAAAATTACTCAGCCTGATTTTTGGCTTGAAATTAGAAAAGAGTACATTATTGAAAATTTTGAAAAACTTCTTTATTATATACGTCGATATCAGTATAATGGGGAAAAAGATTCAGGAAATGGAGAGTTTCTTAATACATGTCGCTACCTTGTAGACCTTGCTGATGAACTTGCAGAATATTCCTTATCAAGAACCTTTATTTCTACTCCGGAATTTAAGCTTTCAGGGTCGGATATGGTAGTTTCTGATGTCCTTGCCTATAGAATAATTGTAGCAGCAATAATTGCGTCACAAAAAATAGGTGAGGACCAGCATTTGCTAATCAGGCGTTTACTGAATCTTCTTGTTGTGGCTCAAAAGATGCCACACACAGACATTGCTGATGATCTGATTTATGTGACCACAAACTGTATACGGAAATCTCCTATCACCAATCTTGGATTGACGTGGAATGATATAGAAAATACCGAGACATTCAGTGCGATTAGAGTGCTTCATAATCTAAGTCACACTAAGTTTGATGTCAGTGGAGGAAAGGAAGCTCTCTATGAAGGCAAGGGTACAGTAGTATTTACGGATGATGCAGTTTTGGCAGCTCCCGTCAATAAGACAGATTTCTTAAAGGGTAATCTCTCGGAATATGTTTCTATAGGCAAAAGCATAAAGCTTCTGCTGCCGAAAAGTGACCATATGAAGAGCCCTGATTCTGTGGATGACATAGCAGAGGGGATGACTTTTATCACAAGGGCTCAAGGAGGAGTAAAGACAAGTACGGCAGAACCCAAACGCAAATATGCTGCCGGAGCTATTATCCCGGTCAAGATTAAATCAAGCTACGGCGTAAAAGTCGAGGCAGAAACTATCAACAAGGAATATGAGAAAATTTCTGGAAAGATTAATATAAATCTTCAGGAATCATTAAGATATGCTGATATTTTTCAAGTACTCTCCTTTTTCAGTGCCGGAAGGCGACTATATGTGGAGTATACACCGGAAAACAATGAATTCTGCTTTGAATTGAAGGGTGGTTTCAATCAGTTTTATCTTGAATATGCAAATCAGATGAGGGGCGAATCTTTGCCTGGGGTATATATCGGAGACTATTCCGCAGGAACCCAATGGCTTACAGAAGATGGGTTCTTGGTGAATGTAATGGGGAAGATAACAAAAGAAGAGATGCTTGAGGCGATGGAACACAAAATTCCATTGACAGTAAGAATCAACTCATCCAAGGTGATTCCAGGCACCGTACTCATCAATGGCACTATAGTAGATGATATAGAAATATATGGGTTGGATGAGCCGATTGTCGACATTGAGTCTTACCAGCATGAGTGTTTCATTTATATATTTAGCCAATTCATCAAATTCTGTGATGAAAGTATCCCATTGGCTTCTGCAGATTCCCGTATCAATCAAATAGACAGCAGTGGTGTGATGGAAATTAGTAATATTCTGATGAGCCATCAGCGTTTGCTTTCTGATACGATGCCAAGACTCCTTTGTCTGCAAACTGCACTTATGCTTTCGATAGCCTCCGGCGACTATACTATCAGTGCATATATACGTCACGAACTTGAGTATCAGATATCTGTGGCGAGATTTGCAGCAGGAGCCTCTCCAATGTCGATATCACTCTCCCACGGACCGATTCTCGACGGTATTCCTGAAGTGGAGAAACATGAGCGCATCATTTCGATGATAAGAAATTATAAGGAGCCTGAGATAGATCATTCTGCCGAGAGAATCACCACTGATGAAAATGTGGAAGATACTGTAGATGGTCTGATAGATGCGTCTAATCGACTTATTGGAAAGATCGACGACAGGGAAATCTCCCGAATTAAGCTTGAATTAGCGCGTACTCTTGACGTAGATGACCAATATAGGAGTCCGGATCTTACTACCTATTATGGAGTTGAGAGCGACACTCTGGAATTCAAGACATCGGCCGTATGCCCTCCGAAAAATAAGCTTAAGGGGAATGCAGAGTATGAACCTGAAACTCAAAAATGGGCTATTCTGAAGACTATTTGCGGCTTCCTTAACTCAACTACTGGAGGAGAACTTTTGCTCGGAGTAAGGGATAATGGTATTGCATCCGGAATATCACACGATTATGATCTGCTTTATGAGGATAGAAGAATTCCAGAACCTAATTCCGACCGTTATCGCACTTATCTCAAGAATATCATTGACAATTCTTTTATAGCATATAAATCGAGAGCTCAGAAGAAGAGTGTGACTACCGCAAATATCACCTATACCATTGAGATGAACAATGAAGGGCTGGAAATTCTTCGAATTCATGTCGATAGTTATCGTGGTGATATGGTTCATTTTCATCCGGATTGTCATAGACCTGAAGAGATTCAGGAGTCGTATATCCGTACGAGCGGAGCTACGGTTCCAATGAGCAATACGGTAAGGGATCAGACATTGCTAAAGAAATATCATCTTGCCGGAGATAAGGAAGGAATCGGCATGGCTGCTATCTATGAGGCAAGAAACTCTAAAAAACGTGTTCTTCTTAAGGATTATACGTCGAGAAGCGGCATAAAAGATCATGAAGTAGAGGTCTTTCAGGTTTTCCCCGAATCCAAATGTATATTAGCTTATGACGTCGCTTCCCGGGATGTGCGGCTTTTCAAGACCTTGAGGTGGAAAGATGCCAAGATACTTGATAAGAACTGCACTCAAAGCAGCAGCTCGAAAAGAGATTTACGCCCTGATATATTTGGATTTGTATTTGATCCTTCAAAACCGGTTTATGACGTCAAGGTTCGGCTTACTCACTATGGTGCTTTGCTCTTGCAAGAAGAGTATCCAGGTGCAGAATCTGTATTGACTATGACAGGAAACAAGGATTTTCCATGGCTTATCACCTTAAGTCTGAATTCTTTGGAGGGCATTGGCCGGTTTGTAAGAGGACTCCCATCAGAATGTCTGGTAGAAAAAGAATCTGATCTTGGAGCATTTTTGCTATTATGATACAGAATTTCGCTTCAGATAAGATAAAAAGAGATATGATGGAGTTGTGGAAGTCTACCTTCCATGACTCCTCGCGCTATATTAAGCTTGTTTTTGACACGTATTTTAAGCCAGAAAATGCTTTTACTGTCTATGATGGAGAAAAGCTCATAGCGGCATTATTAGGAGTGGAATATGACTTCCAATCACCCCAAGATAATGGACAGATGGGCAAATTTAGAGGTCTATATCTTTGTGGATTGGCAACGCGTCCTGACTACCGGAAACGTGGAATAATGGGTGAGCTCATGAATAGGGTTGAGATTTCAGCCAAGGAAAGAGGCTTTCTTATGACGTTTCTGATTCCTGCGGATTCTCATCTTAGAGAATATTATCAAAAAAAGGGATATGTGAATGCGTCTTACAGAAGATGCGAGATGATGAAAAATGAAAAATCGGATGCTCCTGCGTCTTTGCATATTTATACATTTGCCGAACTTTTCGAACGAGGTAATATGGAATTCATCTGTGATCTTGCCCAATGGTGTTGCGACCGGGAAAAGCTGGACAATCGATGTGTGTCAATTCTACATTCGAAGAAAGATATGGTCGCGATAATAGCAGAAAACGAGAATTCATTTTTTATCACCGAGAGCACGTTTGATCCAGAATATCCGATTCTCGCAAAAGTCATATGTGTAGTCTTTCCGACTAATCTTGATGAGGAAAAAAAGCAGTGGGGTATTGTCGGAATCTATATTAAGGATGACAATGAAGATATCTTAAGCGAACTTCCGCAAGTAAAGCTTCCCGAAAAGATCAGAGATACAATTAAGAAAATCCATCCAGATTATGATGTGGAATTAAATCTTCCATACACTGGAAGGGAATTGATGAAACAAGGAAAGGCTGAATCATATGCAATGGTAAAATGTATTGCAGAAAATGAGAATTACAAAAATATTGAGAATCAAATTTTCAAAATATCCCTAATGTTGGATTGAATATAGCCGAATAGCGGAATCTCAGAGCCTTAAAAATTGCAAAGTCTATCCTGAAATGCTAATAATCAAGCATTTCAGAAGTTTTAGTTTTCAAGAATTTACAAACACAAATAGATATTTTGCAATTGTTACGATCAGATTTCTCAATTATTGTTCATTTTTTCCTCAATAAGAAATCATCGATACAAAATAGGAGAGGGGAGCACTGGTCAAAAAGAGAACTCCTTTAAGCTTTTCGATACGATTAGTTTGAAATTTGCAATTATTGTTTTCAAATGAATATTTGCAATTTGCAATATAATCACAGTTGAGTATATTTTGATGTCGCAAATTTAATTTATCAAATTTTGATGTGTGTTTATTCGTACGGCTCAATTGCAAATTTACAAATCCGACTATTTGCAAATGAGACTAAAATTCAATTAACATTTATTAATGTATTAAAATATGCACTGATTAGCAACTAATTATCTTTAAATATTAGTACGCTTTATTCGAAATGGCGTAGTTTCTTGTTATGGTGGCTTCACGCCATTGAAGATTCGCATAATCAAGGTATTTGTTATATTATAATACAATAATTTAGAAAGAAACCCTAAAGTCAATTTGAAAAATTAAATTTGCAAAACAAAACTGCATTGATATAAAATTGCAATTTGCAATTTTGAAATTTAAATTTAAAAAATTCAATTTAAAATTTGAAATTTGCATTTTTTTTTGTAACTTTGCAACGTATAAAATAATTGCAAATATATAGATTATGGAGGAAAATTTCGCAACTCGTCTAAAACTCTTCATGGACAGTATTCATGTACAGTCCACTCAATTCGCGGATATGTGCGAAATTCCCCGTCCATCATTTTCTCAGCTACTATCTGGAAGGAATCAAAAGATCAGTGACACTCTCATCAGAAAGATTCACGCTGCGTATCCAGACCTTTCTGTTATGTGGCTAATGTTTGGTGAGGGCCCGATGTTGTCAAGTCAAGATAAAGATAACGAAACAGAGGCTAAGTCGAAAGAAAAAACTGCATCAGATCCTTCAAAATCTCCAGAATCGCCCAAGAATGACCCGGAAAATTTTGAATATTCGAATGTCACGGCCTTAAATCAGCATCAAAATAAGCCTAATCATAGTATATATCAACAACTTGAAGACAATAAGAAAATATTGGAGTTGCAACTGCAAATAGAAAAAATGCAAAAAAATCCGCGAAGAGTGGCCCAAATCACCGTATATTACGATGATTCCACTTTCGAAACCTTCATTCCATCAAAATAAGCCGTCAAGCAGCTAACGATCTTGCCAAATCTTTTAGCGAAGCCTCGATAGCATGTTTCTGATATTATATAGGAAAAATGTTATCGAAAATCCATGTGAAATTTAAGGATCCATCCATCGGATGGTTAATATTTTCTTGGATATTAAATTCTCAAGGCCTTAACTGTATCCGGGAATCCAACTTAATTCTATATCCTCCAAATACTTTAACCTAATTTGTAAAACTCTGAGAAAAGGATGCTGATAAATGAAAATTGGGGTAGAATGCCAAAAATACTATTAATATATTATATATATACAAATATTCAAGAAATTTTGCATAGAATGAGTCCAGAATGAGCTTTGAATAATTACTGTATAATATACATATAATCCGTATTATGTTAAATAGAGTGTTGAAGAGTTATTTCAACCTCATATACCATTTATCCTTGAGCTACGTTATAATGATATGGAAACATCAGAACAGATGATGGAGTTTGTTCGCATTCATGAAAAAGATGATGTGAATTCGTTACGCCTTAAATATTCTGGAAAGAAAGGCGCTGGTCTTGGTTTTGACATAGAGTTTGCTCTTCTCCAGATTGAGGCAAGAAGAAAAGCGAGAATGAAGATCCCAGAATTCCTTTCTCACTCGGACTTCATCTTTCCTACCCTGCTTTCTGCAGAACAAGCATCCAATGAAGATGTGGCTAAGTTTCACGCATCATTAGTCTCAAATTCCACTACACTTTTAGACCTCACAGCCGGTCTTGGAATTGATGATATGTCGTTTGCTATGAATGGAGTCAATGTAACTGCTTGCGAGATCGACGATATCAAATGCAAAGCCTTACGACATAATGCTAATATATTGAATATTAGCGATAAATTAACAATTGTCAATTCAGATTCCATCAATTATATCCAACACTCTGACCAGCATTTTGATGTAGTTTTTGTTGATCCAGCCCGAAGAAACGATTCTGGAAATAGAGTGCATGCGCTATCAGATTGTCAGCCTGATATTCTTGCTGCGATGCCCGATATTCTAAAGATAGCTCCTCGTTTGCTTGTAAAGTGCTCTCCCCTATTGGATCTTACTTTGATTCGCAATACTGTCTCATATCTAAATCACATTTATATAGTCTGTTTCAAAGGGGAATGCAAGGAAGTGCTTATCGATATTAGAAAAGATTCATCATTTTCTGGAGCGACCGTAGTGGATATTGACAGAGATGGAGAAAAATCGCGTTTCTTTACTGACTTTAATGCTACTGATTCTTTATCAAAAGCCCCTCTATGCGAGCGTAAGAAAGCATCGGATTACCGTTATCTTTACGAACCCAATGCAGGAGTCATGAAAACTGGTGCATGGTCTACTCTCATTGCCAAATTTCCTGAATTATCCAAAGCTGATCCAAACAGCCATATTTTCTTCTCAGATGCCTATTACAGCGATTTTCCTGGCAGGGTCATGGAAATTACTTCAGAACCTGACAAAAAGGCTCTGAAGGCTCTTAAAGGGACTAAGATTAACGTTGTAGCAAGAAATCACCCGCTTTCAGCTTCTCAAATTTCACAAAAATATTCTTTGATTCCTGGTTCAGAAAGATTCCTGTATGCTTTCAAATACAGCAATAATCCGACTATTTTAGTTGTGACACCCATAAGCGTTTCATAGACAATTCATGATATCTTGGTCAATCATTAAGCATATCAAGAATGATCGAATCAGAAATAAGGATAGCTGATTCATTAAGTGATATTCTATCTGAGTTTGAAATCAAAAGTCCGTCGTCTTGGAGTGCTTTACATTTGTCGATTATCTTACTGTAAGCCATTTCTCCAAATCTCTTCTTGAAATCTTCAAGAGGAATACCTCCACGCGTACGCATTCGGGTCATGACATACTCCTCTATCAATTCTTCGTCAGAAAGTAGCTCCGTATCGTAAAACGTGTCGTTCGGTTTCTTATCAATATTTCGGGGATTCCAATAGTCAATATATCCTCGGATATCGGCTCTGTTCGCCTTTCTGGTTCTCTTCCCGTCATAGCTATGAGCTGACGGTCCTAAACCGAGATAAGGCTTCTGAATCCAATATGATGAATTATGCATGCTTCGATAGCCTGGCAAAGCAAAATTGCTTGTCTCGTAATGATCATAACCGGCTTTTTTCAATTCATCGATAAGAATAAGAAACATCTTTTCAGAAGTCTCGTCAGAAGCTTCTTCCAAACGCCCGCTGTCACGCATAACAGTCAATGCTGTCCCTTCTTCATACATCAAAGAGTAAGCCGAAATATGTTCAGGCCTCATGTCAATTGCCTCTTTGAGATCGTGTCTCCACATCTCGATCGTTTGTCCGGGTAAGCCGAACATAAGATCAATCGATATGTTGTCGAAATATCGCCGTGCGAGTTCGTATGCCCTTCGTGCTGTTGTGGCATCGTGCCGACGCCCCAAGTCGGTAAGGACCCTGTCATCAAAGCTCTGGATACCCATGCTCAACCGATTGACTCCGGCATTTTTCCAGATCTCAAGTTTTTTCTCATCTACATCGTCAGGATTCACTTCTATGGTGAATTCCTCTATATTGTTGATATAAGGCTGAAGGAAATCAGAAAGTCTTGAAAACTCATCCGCAGGCATAAGGGAAGGCGTGCCCCCTCCGATGTAAGCTGTACGGAGTGGGCACGCCATTTCTTTTATTCTTTCTTTGAATTCGGAGCAGAGAGCATCTACATATCTGTGCCAGTCGGCGATTCTCTCACCTGCGCTGAAGAAATCACAATAGATGCATTTCCTTCGGCAATAGGCTATGTGGATATAGAGTCCTCCCCTTTCGGATGTATCTTCCAAATAGTCATAGCCTTCTGCCCCTTTATTCATAGATGAATTTAAAGGGCAAGGAGCTCGATGATTTTGTCGTGGGCTGCAGATAGGCCATCGACATCTTTTCCGCCTGCTTGAGCGAAGAATGGTTGACCACCACCGCCGCCCTTGATGAGTTTGGCAGCTTCGCGCACTATCTGGCCGGCATTTGCACCATTTTTCACCATATCGTCTGAAAGCATCACAGTCAGAAGCGGCTTCTTTTCCGGCGACATTGTTGCTCCGATAAATACAGTGTGTTCCGGGCTCTTTTTCCTTACGTTAAAGGCAACATTCTTTACGACTTCAGGCATTCTTAAGCCACCAAATTCAACAACCTTAACGCCATTGATATCCTTGGCTTTTTCAAGAATTTCAGAAGTCAAATTTTCTATTCTTTCAGCCATAACCTCCTCAACTTGCTTGCGGAGTTCGGTGTTCTCTTTCAGAGTCTTTTCTACTGAAGCACGAACATTTCCGTTGGTTCCAAGAAGTTCTGCAAGTCCGGCAGAGAAGTCTTGAAGATCATCGAGCATATTCTCTACTCCAGCACCACTTAAAGCTTCAATACGGCGGATTCCCGCAGCAATGCTGCTTTCAGATACGATGCGCACCATACCTATGTTGCCGGTATTGGCAACGTGAGTACCACCGCAGAGCTCAACGGAATCACCAAATTTGACAACACGGACCTTATCGCCATACTTCTCTCCAAAGAGTGCCATAGCGCCAAGTGCCTTAGCTTCAGCAATTGGCATCTCTCTATGCTCATCAAGAGGAATTGCCTTGCGGATTTTTGCATTGACGATATGCTCTACCTTACGGATCTCTTCCGGAGTCACTTTCTGGAAATGTGAGAAGTCGAAACGCAACGAATCGGGAGAAACATAAGAACCTTTCTGCTCAACGTGTGTACCGAGCACTTCACGAAGTGCCTCATGCAGTAGGTGGGTTGCTGAGTGGTTGGCGGAAGTGGCAGCCCTTGCTTCTGAGTCAATGACAGCTCTGAAAGTATCTGCAGGATTTTCCGGCAACTTATATGTAAGATGTACACTTATGTTGTTTTCACGCTTGGTATCGAAGATTTCGATTTCCTCACCGTTGGAATCGATGAGTTTTCCCTTATCTCCTACCTGGCCACCCATCTCGCCATAGAAAGGTGTCTCATCAAGTATAATCTGGAAAAACTCCTTTCCTTTCTGCTTCACTTTACGATAGCGAAGGATGCGGCATTCGTTTTCTGTGACATCATAGCCTACGAATTTCTGTTCGCCGTCCTTAAGCACAACCCAGTCGCCAGTCTCAATAGCAGCAGCATTGCGGGCGCGTTCTTTCTGGCGGTTCATCTCTTCCTCGTAGCCCTTTTGGTCGAGTGTCATACCCTGTTCGCGAAGGATAAGTTCAGTGAGGTCAAGGGGGAATCCATATGTGTCATACAGTGTGAACGCATCCTTTCCACTGATTTCTGTCTTGCCCTCTTTCTTAGCGGCAGCCACAAGATTGTCGAGAAGACCGATACCCTTGTCGAGTGTGCGGAGGAAAGATTCTTCCTCTTCCTTGATTACCTTCTTTATAAGGTCTTTTTGAGCTACAAGCTCTGGATAGGCCTCACCCATCTGATCCACCATAACATCTACAAGTTGATAGATAAATGCATTCTTCTGATCGAGGAATGTGTAGGCATAGCGGACTGCACGGCGGAGGATACGGCGTATCACATAGCCAGCCTTCGCATTGCTGGGGAGCTGTGAGTCAGCGATAGAGAAAGCTATAGTACGGCAGTGGTCAGAGCATACGCGCATGGCGACATCCACCATCTTATCTTTTCCGTATTCCTTACCTGAGATTTCGCTTATTTTGGCGATATAAGGAGTGAATACGTCGGTGTCATAGTTCGACTTCTTGCCCTGTAGAGCCATACATAGGCGTTCAAAGCCCATGCCGGTGTCGATAACCTTTGCCGGGAGCGGTTCGAGATGTCCGTCAGCCTTGCGTTCATACTGCATGAAGACAAGGTTCCATATTTCGATCACCTGAGGATTGTCCTTGTTGACAAGTGAAGCGCCATCCACCTCTGCCCTTTCTTCGTCGCTGCGAAGGTCGATATGGATTTCAGAGCAGGGACCGCAGGGACCTGTATCGCCCATTTCCCAGAAATTATCATGACGGTTGCCGTTGATGATATGGCTTTTGGGAAGATGTGCTTCCCAATATGAAGCTGCTTCATTGTCGCGTTCGAGGCCTTCAGGAGCATAACCTTCGAATACAGTTGCGTACAGACGGTTAGGATCGAGTTTGAGAACATCCACAAGATATTCCCAAGCCCAATCGATGGCTTCTTTCTTGAAGTAATCACCAAACGACCAGTTGCCGAGCATCTCAAACATCGTATGGTGGTATGTGTCATGGCCGACCTCCTCAAGGTCATTGTGCTTGCCACTGACACGGAGACATTTCTGTGAGTCAGCCACACGGGTGTATTTTGCCGGACGGTTGCCAAGGATAATATCCTTAAACTGGTTCATACCGGCATTGGTGAACATTAGGGTTGGGTCATCCTTGATGACCATAGGAGCGGAAGGCACGATGTGGTGTCCTTTGCTTTCAAAAAATCTTTTGAAAGATTCTCTGATTTCCTTTGAAGTAGGCATAATCGTTAAAGTATCTTTTTTCTTTCGGAGAATCGTTTCGACTCGCCTTGTTTGTCATTTTTCTTTTAAGATGCAAAATTAGTCATTTTTCGTGAAAATTGCAAATAAGTAAAAAACTTCCGAAGATTTATCTTCGGAAGCACTAATTTTCTCTGCAAATTATCGTTGCAAATGTCCCTATCTAAGCGTTGAGACATCAACTCTGACCGGTGCAACCTCACAACTGGATTTGGTAGTGAAATGATGCGGGGCAAAAAGTTCTATGCCAGCCTCATTGAATGCGTCTTGGATGTTCTGAAGGAGATCCGACATAATGTAGGGCATGTCATCGGCATCCTTTATATATGCATTGATCTGATAACACATATAGTTATCGTTCAGTTCTGTTTCAAGTACGAACGGTGCAGGATGCTCAAGCACTCCATCCGTCTTGATTGCCGCATCAATAAGCAATTGGTGAACCTTACGCCATGGCACATCGTAGCCCATTGTCAGCATTGTGTGTATGATAAGTCCATACTGGCGGGCAGACGATGAATAATTGACTGTATTGGATGTAGTGATGAATGAATTGGGAATCGTCACGATCTCATTCTTGATTGTGCGTATGCGGGTTATGAAAGGTGACTTCTCCACTACATTTCCCACCGTGTCATTGACCTTGATGAAATCGCCTGCTTTAAATGGACGCATATAGGTGATGACAAATCCTGCTATGAAATTGGAGATTATCGAACTTGATCCCAACGAAACGATAAGGCCCACAAACACGGATATCCCTTGGAATACTCCCGACTCCGAACCTGGCAGATATGGATAGATCATTGCTATCATAAATGCATATAGCAAGAAGCGGATGATATTGAAGGTAGGCTCTGCCCAGTCGGGATAAAATCCGGTTATCTTCAGTTTCTCGCTATTTATCTCTTCTGAAATATACCTCAATCCCTTGACAATGTATCTTACACAATACCATATGATGGCTATGATGAAAAGATTAGGAATATATTCTATTATTGCCTTGACCACCATCTTGATTGGGTCAATAATATAATAGAATATCTCCATTGCCAGACTTTCTGTCTGTGGAAAAATGGAGAAAAGGATAGGAATCGTGATTATAAAGAAAAATATGAGCACTACATACCGCAATATTCGGCATAATACCAATAGTATCCTGCATAGATAATTTGTATTCAAAAGCTCATATTCCCGAAATACAAGTGGTTTTAGCTTATGCACTTTCAGCCATATTATCTGTCTTCTGAGTTTTCTGAAAAGGAAGTTTATCAGCTTAAGCATCAGATATTGAAAGAAGATCACGAGCACAAAGAGTGCAGCTCTTTTCAATATCTGCCCAAAACTATTCTCAGCTTTCAATATCTCTATTTTGTCGGCAATTATAGGCATCCAAGTCTTGGCAAGTACGTTTGGCGTGGTGGAATGCCAAAGAGCATCATTTTCAGTCACGCTGATGATGACTTTATCCCCATACATTATGTCGATATAGCTATCATTGTCAAGAAGATACACAGAGTCTCGCCGAAGCCTGCGCTCCTTCCCTATCTTGCTTATGACCTGGCTTGCTGTCTCAGCCCTGTCTACAGCAGAATGTCCACCACGAGCTGCATATATCTTGAATAAGGTGTCTTTTTCTACTACTACCGGCACTCCGGGTGTTACAGCTCGCAGGGAGTCGATCTGGTGAATCCGGTGAGCTTTTTTCAAAGAGTCTTGCATATGACTCTGATTGTTTTCATCCAGTTTTGACTTGAGCAAAATCTCATTCAGTTTCATCTCCTCGAGTTCAAGCATAAGCTCGATAACCCTGACTGAATCTGATTTTAATTCTTCTTTAGGCAATGAAGCACCATCTTGTTTAAGGGAATCCGACTGATGGCTTGATGGCAATAAGAATTCTCCGGCTTTCTTTAGAATCTGTGCTTCGCCAAATGAAGGATTCATTAAAGAACCGAAGATAAATATAAAAATCAGAAGAATCTTCCACTTAAATTCACATTCGCGGGTGATTCCTGATAAGAAACAATATTTAAATTTACTTTGCATCTTCTTTTCAGATATATTGAAATGCAAATTTAAGACAAATCGAAAAAAAATCCAAATAATCATACTAAAAATCAAAAAATCATGGGAGAGCCGTTATCTGCAACGGCTCCCCCATTAAGAAGACAGACTAAATCCTGCTTAAAGTCCGCTTGGATTTTGTATCAAGTTCGGGTTTCTGGATACTACATCATATGGATATGCAAAATATTCGTGTTTACCTTTGACAAATCCTGTCTGACCTACATTGGGATTGGATTTCTCTACATAGAGACGATGCTTAGCTTCTCCCTTTGTGAAATATGCGTCATATGTAGAAGGTATGTCCTTGCCATTGTTGACTACGCCATCGGTTTCTCCCCAACGTACCATATCCGGGAAACGGACACCCTCAATCCACATCTCAAACATTTTTTCGTTCTTCACTTCAGTCATGTTGAGAGTCGTGGAAATATGTGCAGATCCGGCACGTTTCTGAATGTCATTAAGATATTTCAGTCCATCATTATCGTTGGTCATAGCGCAAGCCTCAGCATACATCAAGAGAACTTCAGCATAGCGGAATATAGTAAGGTTTTTAAATCCATACCAGCCTTTTTCATTGTCTTCGGGCCACGCTACAATCTTATGAGCAAAATATCCGTCAAAGCCATACAGACCATCTGATGCCTTTATACCGATCAGAGGTGAGGTTTCGCGTTCCGCACGGGAATCAGGCACTGTGCCTACTCCTTCTCCATTCCAGTCCATTTCATAGAGGAATTCATCTCCTGTCATGAATGTGGCTTTACGACGTGGAGAGTCGCCATCATTGGCAAGCATCTTCTCAGCAAAATCCTTGCGGATAGAATGTCCACCCCATCCGTCAGGTCCGATAAATGACGGTTTTGAAGCAAGTTTGTCGGTACGCCAGTTCCAGAATTGTATCCACATCCATGAAGTGCGCTGGATCTTATTGGCCCAGTCACCTACATTGGCATTGTCAAGACAGTTTGCCTGGAAAATCATTTCCTCGCAAAGGTCGCCTGAAGCGTGGAAGAGATTTGGCCAGCGATCGGCAGGGACAAGCTCATATTTTCCTGAGTTGATCACTTGCTTCAGATCAGCCTTGGCCTGAGCATAATCGCCGCGGAAGAGATGTGCCTTGCCAGCAACGGTAAGGGCAAAACCTTTAGTCACTTTGGATGCTCCAACCTTATCATTTGGATTCACACGCTCGTCAAGATCAGCTACTGCAGCTTCTGCTTCTTGTGCCACCCATTCGAGAAGTCCGTCATGTCCACCTTCATAGTTATTCGGTTTAGCATCCCCAGGAAGGATATGGTCGACAAGCGGAGGACAGTTCCAACCGATGGCAAGCATTAGATGCGCCCATGCGCGAAGCGCACGTGCTTCA
Source organism: Bacteroidales bacterium GP3 (assembly GCA_001701075.1). GTDB lineage: Bacteria > Bacteroidota > Bacteroidia > Bacteroidales > Muribaculaceae > Lepagella. The sequence continues at coordinate 27,410 of DAAK01000079.1, forward strand.
GCGCGGACACGCTTCTTGACTTGTGTGTCATCTGCAATCTTGTCAAGAATAAGGTTGCTGTCGTAGACCACTGCATAGAGTCCGGAATATGTGTTTTTGATCACATCGTTCTGGCTGTCATAGCGGAACTCGTTGATTTGAGCTCCGAAGTCGTTGTCGCCATACATATTTCCGGCTGCAAGCATATCATCGCCAGCCTCGTTGAAAAGAACCGGCATAGCCACATATATGCCTTCATTGCCGGCTATATGGAGGCAGAAGCACTGGTATAGGTTGTTAAGGGCATTCTCAGCATCAGCGTCCGTTTTATAAAAATCATCAGCGGAGATCACACCTTTCTGCTCGATATCAAGCCTATTCTCACAACCTGAGAGAATAGATGCCGCGCAAACGACAGAGAGGAATAATAATATTTTTTTCATGATGAAAATTCTTTTCTATGATTGAAAAATTAGTTTTGTCACAATCGACAAATCAGAATCCGATTGTAGCACCGAATGTGATCTTCTTCATGGTAGGATAAGATGCGATGTCATAACCCATACCGTCGGTCTTGCCGGTTGTAGCAGTCTCTGGATCCATGCCAGGATAATTGGAGAATGTGAAGAAGTCATCGAGTGAGAAGAATACACGCAGATCCTTGATGAATGCCTTCTGAGTGAGCTTCTTAGGCACTGTATAGCCGAGTTGCAGCTGCTTGATCTTGAAATAAGAGCCGTTAAACATTGAAGCACTTGAGCTCCAGAAGTATCTGTCTTGTGCCACTGTCTTCACATCCGGCATCTTGGCATCCTTATTTTCAGGTGTCCATGCATTGTCCATGTAGTATTTCAAGGAGTTTCTCATCGGTGTGTCTGCACGGTAAAGGATATTGAATATCTTGTTGCCTGCTACTCCTGTTCCGAATGCGGTGAAGTCAAATCCCTTATAAGCAAGGTTGATTGTGATACCGTAAGTGAACTTTGGAATCGGTGAACCAAGGTATGTCATATCGCCATCTACAAGTTCGGAAGAGTGTACGAGTTCTCCATCTGCATTGCGGAAAAGTGGAGCACCGGTTTCTCTCTCAACTCCTGCGTAGTCGAATGCACGGAAATACCAGAGTGAGTATCCCTGTTCGAAAGCTGAGCGTACCATATTGTTAGTGCCGTCGACACCACCGTTAGAACCCTCGATACGTGTGATATCATCATATAGATAAGTCACGCGGTTACGGAGTGTTGAGAAGTTTGCGTTTATTCCATAAGTGAATTCTCCGATATTGTCTCTCCATCCGAGCTCTGCTTCAAAACCGCGGTTATTGACCTTGCCGGCGTTGATTGTAGTTGATCCGTTGGCATATACCTCAGGTATAGGAGTAATCGATACAAGAAGGTCCTTTGTGTTTTTGTTGTAGTAGTCGAGACCTACAGTGAGTCGGCCGTCGAGGAAACGTGCGTCAAGACCAAAGTCGAGCTGTTCGGAAGTTTCCCATCTCAAGTCCGGGTTAGCCATACCATTAGGATATGAGCCATAGTGCTGTGCTGGATCATCTCCATACTGATACCATGCCTGATTGTAGGCGATTGGAGAAGTATATGGATAGTTGTTAAGGACGTTGATGTTACCGTTACGTCCCCAAGAAGCACGCAACTTCAGGAATGAGAGAGCGGCTGGATTGAGATGGTCGCGTACGAAAGATTCGTTGCTGATTGTCCAACCTGCAGAAACAGAGGGGAACTTACCCCAGCGTTTGTCTTTCGGAAGCTTGGATGTGTCAAATGCATCGGCACGGAAATTAAACTGTACGCTATAGCGATTGTCGTATACATACATTACGCGGCCGAAGTAAGATAGACTGGTTGCAAGATTCTCGATGTTGCCGATGCTCTTGGTGGTAGTCTCAGCAGAGTTTACAAAGTTGAGATATTCAAAGTTAGAAGCATCGCCATTTAATATCTTGTTTCCTCCATTACCCTTGGCAGAAGCTGAAACGTTGTCTGACTTCCACTGGGTGTAAGACATACCGATCATCGCGCTTGTAGCGTGCTTGCCGAAAGTCTTGTTGTAGTTGAAGAAGTTTTCCCACTGATAATAGTAGCTGTTGTTGGCATTGGCTGAGATCTCATAGTCGTCTGCCTTAGCCTGACCATTCATATAATATGGTTTTGAATAGTTGTGGCTATTGCTCTGTGCTATACGATAAGAGAATCGTGATGTGAACACAAGCCATTTTACTGGGGTGATGTCAAGATATCCGGTTCCACGTACTGAGAACCCTGAACTGCGGTTGTTGTTGCGGTCACGCTGGAGAAGCGGGTTACCGTTGTCGTCTACCTGCAGTTTGGATGTGCCGTAATATTTGCCATTTGGGGCTACCCAAATCTGGTCGGGATTAGTGTTATAGCGATCTGCCATTCCGGTCGGGAATTCATCGACGCTATTGAAATAGACAGGAGTAAGTGGGTCAAGCAGAAGTGCCGGAGTAAGCATGGAGCCGTATGCACTCTGATGAGTGATGGAGCGTGTATGCCATCTTTCGATATTGGTGTTGGTTCCGACCTTAATCCAATCGTAGAGCTTATAGTCTGCATTCAACTGGGCTGTAAGACGATCATATGTATCTTTCTTACCTCTTACGATACCGTCGTTGTTTACATAGTTGATTGATGTGAAGAAATTACCTTTCTCTCCTCCATTTTGGAAAACGACTGAATGCTGAGTTGCCCAGCTTGGAGCAAACACTGCATCGATCCAGTCGGTTTCATTCACTTGGCTTTTCCAGTTGTCGCCGGCTGTCTTGCTGATATAACCCGCATCCATGCAAAGGGTCTTCATGTCGTAGCCCGAGCGTTCCTTATATTCAATGAAGTCTTGTGCTCCAAATATTTCAGGTGTCTTGCCGAGACGTTGGTTGATAGCTTTGAATGAATAGATCACTCGAGGCTGACCATTTTTAATAGCTCCGCTTTTAGTTGTGATGAGGACTACGCCATTGCCTGCCTCTGCACCATAGATAGCAGCAGATGCTGCATCTTTCAGCACCTCCATAGATTCGATCATAGAGGGATCAAGATATTGTATGTTGTCTACTTTTAGTCCATCCACTATCAAGAGCGGGCCAAGGTTTCCTGAGTTAGAAGAGTAGCCGCGGATACGGATCTTTGCTCCTTCTCCAGGAGCACCTGATGTGTTGAGAATCTGCACACCGGCTGCCTTACCTTGAAGGGCGGCTCCGGCATCTGTGGTGGCTAGACCCTTGATGTCGTTGGCAGAAACTGAAGAAACGGAACCTGTAAGGTCACTTTTCTTCTGCACACCATAGCCGACTACTACTACTTCGTCAAGGCTATTGTCTTCCTGATCCAATTTGACCACAACTTGATTGCGTCCTTTCAAGGATACTTTCTGTGAAGCGTAACCTACATACGACACCACTATAGTGGCATTGCCGCTTTTCACATTTAGTTTGAAATTACCATCCAGATCGGATGTGGTTCCGTTCTGAGTGCCACTTTCTAAAATCGAGGCACCAATGAGTGGTTCTCCATCACTCACGTCGATGACTGTACCTTTTACTTCGAACTGTGCCATGGCAGCAATCACGCCAATATACAAGAACGACAGTAAAATCAGAAATCTTGTTTTCATAAGCATTAGTTAGGTGTTTAAAATTGTGTTAACTTTTTACAAAATTATATTTATTTAAACTCCCGACTATGCATTTTTAGATATTCTATTTGTAATTTTAGACAATTCTATCAAAGTTCACATTCTGCATACGAAAACAAATGAAATAAATTCATTTTTTAATTCCATGCTTATAATTTCAGGTCAACAATGCAAAGATGACTTAGAAATAAGATCTGAAGGATTCTTTCCAAAACATTCCTTAAAGACTCTGCTGAAATAGGCAGATGATGAAAAACCGCACATCTCACTCACCTCAGTCACGTTATATCTTCCGCTTCCAAGAAGCGTCATCGCGTGATTAAGACGAATGGAGCGTATGAATTCCACTACCGACAAATTCGTCAATGCCTTGATCTTTTTATATAGAAGAGACTGGCTTATTCTCATTGCTTCTGCAAAATCCCCTTTACCAAATGATTCGTTCGACATATTGGCTTTCACACATTCCATGGCCTCGGCAAGAAACTCATCATCCAATATATTAGGTTTTGAAGGCGCTTCGTCTTTTGGCTCGCTTTCTGAAGCTTTGCTATTAGAAAGATCGATAATCTCTTCTGAGACATCTTCAATAGCTTGCTCATCGTCCTTTTCAATCTGTGCCGTGTGATCCATTTCTATTCCAAGGGGATGCCTCATATCCTCAGCTATTTGTAGAGATAAAAGGAGTTTTTCAAATGCGTGCTTACGCCTCATGCTTATTATATAATGGCGCAAGCAGAAGATGACTAAGAAGATTATTCCAAATGTCAGTAGCAGCTTAAACCACAATGTCTGCCAGAATGGAGGATTGACTTTTATCGTAAGCTCGCGTTCCGATACTATTCCTCCGTCATACATCCTGACTTTAAGATAGTATTTTCCCGCGTCCAGATTTATATAATTGATAAATGGTATCGCCGACAATTCTGTCCATTCCTTATCGAAGTTCTCTAATTTCCATGAATACATGACATTTGAGCCCACATTTCCAAGTGGTATCATAGATAAAGTAAATGAATCACGCGGATAATTCAGGGTCAATTCCTCAATACTGTCAATCGGGACAGTTAAATCCAAGTCAAAGTCTGACCTGATGGATCGGCCTGAAACCCTTATATCGGAAAAATATATTTTTCCCTGGCTTTTTGACGACAGTATCTTTTCGGGATAAAATGAAACTATTCCATTGTTTGTCCCAAAAGCAAGTTTTCCATCTGATAGAATGCTCGATGAGTTTTCCCGGAATGCATCGCCTGTGAATATATCCTTTCCCGGCAAACGAAGCATCTTATGATTTTTGATGTCATAGCAACTCATGCCGAGTGCTGTCCCTATCCATAGCTTGTTGTCTTTTTTTATGACACTCCGTGTAAAATTACTGTGAAGTCCATCATTCACTGTCAGGCAACTGTTTTTTCCAGACTCCCTGTCCATTCGAATCACTCCATTTCCAGAAGTGCATACCCACCACACCTTACCATCTACAAGAATCTGTTGCACTACATTATCAGCCAACAGTGTTTCGGTTTTTCCTGTTCGTTTGTCAATGAGAATCAGACCATCTCCCCCACCCGTCAGGATTTTTCCTGACTCCTGCTCTGAAAAGCAGAAGACAGGATGTGATTCATATTTTTTGAATTGTTTTCTTTCGGGTGAATAGCAAACGATTTCCCCTTTTACTCCGCCAAACCATATGTCGCCGTCGCTATCAATAAAACATGAGAACACATAAGCGCCCTTTCCAAAGATATCCGACTCTTTCTCAGTGAAATGATCGAGTTCCCGACATGTCTTGGGATCGATGACATAGATTCCGTTGCCATAAGTAGAGGCATAGATTCTCCCCTCGTGGTCCTGCGTTAAAGATAGCACCGACAACTGACGCTGTCCATAAAGCACACTCCAGGTGCCTGTCGCTGCATCCCTGCGGCTTATGCCGTCATTGGTCGCCACCCAAAGATTACCATCCTTATCCGTAAGTAAATAATTGATTTCATTGTTATTGAGCGACGATGAAGCATTATATCGGTGTTGGATGCGTTCCGATTTGTCACCATTGATGTCAGAATATTGAAGGCCGCCACTTGTAGTGGCAACCCATAGTCGTCCCTGCTGGTCGGTCGACATTGCAAAGACACTGTTCCCTTTCAAAGATGCCGGATAATCCAGGTCTTCTTTTATCACTTCCAAGACTTTGTTGCCAACTGCATCAAGCACTATTATTCCTCCTCCTTCCATCCCCAATAAAATGTTGTCGGAATCAGGCACTAAAATCGAACGGATTATGAGACCCGGAATAATCTTACCATCTAAATGCGAAAGTCTATTCTCGTTAAGGTTATATTCCCATAATTCTCCTTGATATGTGCCCATAAGTATTCGATTGTGATATTTGTCATAGGCAGCGGTTGGGACATATTGATCAAATGTCCCTGACAATCTTTTTAATTCTTTGTCTGATATAGTGTAAACATGATTATCTGCTATTGCAAACATCTTTTTCCCTTCACACATCAGCAAGTAGGAATAACCTGTCAGGTCTGGGGAAAAGCGCTTGAGTTTCCCATCTTCTAAAATAAATATACCGACACTCGTGCTTATCCAAAGCACTCCGTCATCATCTACCACGATATTCGATATCCATTCCTTATTTCCAAGTATTTCTGACAAAGATTGGGAGAGTTCAAAGCGGTCTTTAATCCTGTTGTAGCGGAAAATCTGTCCGTTTTGCGTGGCTGCTACCAAGACTCCTTTATTATATGCAAGTTTCATCTGCATTATATCAGATGTGGATACAGGCAAATCATACTTGGTGACGTTGGATGGAGTTGCCCGTAAGATTCCCATTCTTGAAGCTCCCCATACGAAACCGTCATCATCAAGAGTCAGGGAAGAGATACCTGACATGGGTATGTTATTGTTGCCCTTGACACTAAAGAACTCATTATACCGGTTTTCACCTCCTGACGTTCTTTCCGGCACGATAAAGATAAAAAACAAAATAGCAAGTATGCATCCGACGCTTTTACGCCAGATCATGCACCGTCGCTCCTGCAATTCCGATTCTACTGAATCACGTGTTTTATCATTTATGCTCTTCATGGCTCTTTTGCTAACAAGATTAGTCCTTCAAAACCGACTCACAAATATATGCAAAATCTTTCAATCAGCAATGAGAATTTAATATTTTTTCAAAAAAACCGATAATTACTACCGCAATTATCTATTTTTACATGAATCATACCTAAAAATACAATAGTCAATCTCCAATATTTCCTAACTTTGCAAAACAGTTAGATATATGGCAGTCACAATTGGCCAGTATGGCGCGAAAACATATATTATTTCGCACCGCTATTATTTAAGAACTAACCTTAATTTCTACTACCATGAAATCCGGAATGCCCGTTTCCTGCGAAGGACATGGGCATTTTTTTTGTATCTCCTATTGAAGAATTTCATTAGCTTCATTTGTCTATGACAAGCTTATTTTGTAATTTTGCATATCAGAGAATATCTGAAGATATTTCTAACCTTAACCACCTAAGTTGAGCTCTTGAAAATATGGAAAAAGATTATTTTGCAAATAGAAAAACCGTAAGATCCTACAAGAAGCAGCATATCCCTGAGGATCTTTTAGATAGCATACTTGAGCGTGCCATGCGTGCGCCTACATGCGGCAATATGCAGCTCTATAGCGTCATTGTGACAAGAGATCCCGAGAGACTTGAACTTCTTGCCAAAGAGCATTTCAATCAACCGGCGTCCACTGGCGCAGACGTAATCCTTACTATTTGTGCGGATTTCAATCGCTTTACCGAATGGTGCGAAGCAAGCGGCGCAAAACCGGGCTACGACAATTTCCATTCCTTCATAATGGCACTCACTGATGCCGTCATATATGCGCAGCAAATTGTTACCATAGCAGAAATGGAAGGTCTCGGCTCGTGCTATCTCGGCACTGTCAATTATAATGCAAAGCAGATATCAGAAATGCTTGATTTGCCCAATCTCGTAGTGCCCGTAGCATCCCTCTCGCTTGGTTATCCTGCAGACAACGACGAAGAGCAATGCGAGCGTCTACCCCTCGAGGCTATAAGACATAACGAGACTTATCGTCACGACTCGAAGGAAGAGATAATGGAGCTTTTCAAGGCAAAGGATGACTTCGCTCCAAACAAGCAATTCGTAGAAGAAAATGGCAAAGACTCTCTCGCCCAGGTCTTCACCGACATCCGCTATCCCCAATCCGTCAATAAGGAAGTCACCGCCGCCTTCCTCTCCCTCCTCAAAGAAAAACACTTCCTATAATCCCCAATCCTTTTATGATAATTCAATCAGAATTCCGACTTAAACCATTTCCAAGAGGTTGCCACCTGATAACGGGCGAAATACTCCGTAATCTCCCCTCTCCTCTTCCAGAGGTTGGTCTTCTCAACATATTTGTGAAACACACATCCTGCGGTCTGACTATAAACGAAAACGCTGATCCAGATGTCCGTCATGACCTCGACAAGATACTCGACCATATAGTGCCTGAAAACCAGCCCTATTATTATCATACAATGGAAGGCCTCGATGACATGCCGGCTCATGCAAAAGCCACCCTGACCGACGTGTCCCTTACCATCCCAATCACAAATGGCCGACTAAATCTCGGCACATGGCAAGGCATCTTCCTCTGCGAATTCCGCGACTACGGCGGCTCCCGCTCTCTCGTCCTAACTATTTACTCCTAACGATTCTTACTCCTAACGATTCCCGAAGCAAACGCTAAGTCTGATTATTGAGAATGTGTATATGGAAGGGCGGCTTTGGTGAGATAGAGAGAAAATGTATGAAATTTTGACGGGGTGGTGTATGATTTTTTGACACCCTTACCATAACTCTTAACTCTCAACCCTTAACTCTTAAACATTTATGTTTTTGGCACGCTGATTGAATGTATTATCAGCGTTATGAAAAAAATATTTACATCATTATCTATCGTACTTTCCCTAACGGGTTACGCCCAAGAACCTTGGAGCATGGAGAAGTGTATGGCTTACGCTGCCGATCATGCCTCGTCTGTGGTTCAAGCCCGCTGGGATGTATCTTCTGCAACTGCGACCCGAAACGAGGCTCTTGCTGATTTCTTCCCTTCCGTGTCTGCACAGGTCGGTTCACAGTTCAGCTGGGGACGAAACATCGATCCGGAAACCAATACCTATAACGACATCACAACCTTCAACAATGGTTATGGTCTCTATGCCTCATTGACTCTCTTTGATGGTGGGCAGACCTTAAACCGCTATCGTCAAGCTCGGAACGAAAGAAAACGGATGCTCAACTCTGTTGAGATGAAACGCGATGATAGCGCAATAGCCGCCATGATGGCCTACGCGGATGCCGTCTACTATCATAATTCCATTAAGATTGCGGAAGACAAACTCCACCAAAGCGAAGGGATGTTGATGCTTACCAAAAGTCAGGAAGAGTTGGGACTGAAGGGAGTTCCTGAAGTGGTGGAAGCGGAAGCTACTGTTGCCAACGATAAATATTCCTTGGTGCATCAGCAAAACCTCTATGCTCAGGCTATGCTCTCACTTAAATCTGCAATGAACTACCCCACTGCCCAACCACTCGACATAGACACGACATACACTCCAACGCCGACTATAAGCCCTGAGGAAAATGCCGAAAGTATCTACGCAGTGGCTCTCAACACAAATCCAAAGGCAATAAATGCTCAGATGCAGGCTGTCTCAAGCAAATACGCCTACGACATTGCCAAAGGTTATCTGATGCCAGTCTTGAGCCTGAATGCCGGTATATCGACATCTTACTTCAAAAATCTGAGTGGTGACTATTCAACTCCAATGTTTGGCGAACAATTCCGTAACAACCGAGGAGAATATATTGCCGCTACCCTCTCAATTCCTATTTTCAACGGACTCAGTGCTGTTTCCGGGAAAAAACGAGCCAAATTTGCTTATGAGCAAGCAAAAGAGCAACTCAATGAGCAGCAAAGAAAACTGCACGATGAGATTGCCTCAGCTGTTATGGACCGCGACGGTTACGCTATGGAAATACTTTCACTGAAAGCCAAGGTAGATGCTGACGCGGAAGCATATCGACTCAATAAACGCAAATATGAGGAAGGTCTCCTCTCTCTCATAGACCTCCAACTTTCAGCAAACACATATTTCTCCTCAAGAGTGGAACTTCTCCAGAAGCATATGCTATACTTATTGAAAGATAAACTCGTAGAATATTATAAAGGAAACAAATTATGGATGTAAAAATAGAAAGACCCAAGGGTATCAAGGGTATAAAGTCAAAATATTGGGTATATATCGGTTGCGGATTGGTTGCCGTGGCACTAATCATATGGCTCGCCACCAGCGATATTGCCTCGACATATAAAGTAGAAAGGACCGGTCTAAATATGGCAGATGTAAAATTACAGAAATTTGATGATTATGTTAGGGTTGATGGTAGGGTTGAACCTATCAGTACTGTCCAGATTAGTCCTGAAGAAGGGGGGATAGTGATGGAGAAGGTGGTTGAGGAAGGTTCTCAGGTACATAAAGGGGATGTGATAATACGCATGAGCAACAGCAATCTTGATCTTCAGATCTTGAATGCAGAGGCAGAACTTGCTGAAAAACAGAATATCTTGCGCAATACACAGATATCTATGGAGCAAGATAGGCTAAACAACCGGACAGAGCAAGCCCAACTTGACCTGGAAGTGCAGAGAAAATATCGCGCCTATCAGCAAAAGAAAAAACTCTATGACGACAAACTGATTGCAAAAGAAGACTATATTCAGGCAAAGGAAGACTATGAACTTGCTATGAAACGTCAAAGCCTTATCAATCAACGGCTCAACCAAGATAGCATCTATCGGTTGGCACAGGTGGATCAAATGGAAGACAATCTCTCCAATATGCAGCAGAACATCCAGTTGATTCGTCGCCGTAAAGAGAGCATGAATGTTGTGAGTCCTATCGACGGTGAACTCGGGCTCCTTGACGTGGAACTCGGACAAAGCATCTCAGCGGGTCAAAAGATAGGCCAGATCAACGATCTTACCAATTACAAAGTTACTGGACAGATTGATGAACATTATCTCGACCGAGTACATAAAGATCTGACCGCAACTTCAGCACGCAACGACAAAGATATGAACCTGCGGCTACGCAAGGTCTTTCCGGAAGTGAAGGATGGTAAATTCAAAGTTGAATTCGTATTCACAGACAAAGTACCCGAAAAGATTAGAAGCGGCCAGACCTGCTACCTAAGTTTACAACTCGGACAACCCGTGGATGCCGTGGTAATTCCGAAAGGAACATTCTATTCTACAACGGGTGGGAAATGGATATTCGTAGTTGACTCTTCCGGCAAAAAAGCCTATAGACGCAACATCCGTCTCGGTCGCCAGAACCCTGAATACTACGAAGTCCTCGAGGGTCTCGAACCAGGAGAACGTGTGATTACCAACGGCTATGAATCTTACGGCGATGCCACTGTATTAAATATAAAAGATTAATTAATAAAGATCAATGATCAATTCAACTTTCGCAAGCGAAAGTTGATGTTTAAAAGTTTAAGTGTTTAATCGTTTAGTTCTTATGCAAATATAATGCATGGTCTGATTACTAATTAAGATATCATCTAGACTAAACTTCTTAAACAATTAAACGATTAAACCAAATTAAGTTGAGAGAAACGAAACTTAAATTAACAATATGAAATCGTATTTTAAATTTTTAAGCAGAAACAAAGCCTACGCCGCCATCGACGTATTCGGATTGGCGATAAGCATGATGTTCGTGGTGCTTATAGGCTGCTATACATGGCAGGAAACCCACGTCGACAAACAGCACTACAAAGCCGACCGCATGTATTATCTCGGATTGAGTTTTGATGGAGATAATACAATGGGCACTCATTGGTATTTACAATACCTATTAAAAGACAAATTCCCGGAAATAGAATCTTCCACTGCCATTTTCAGAAACAACAGATGGTTGACTTATGATGATAAGCAGATAGAAACATCCTGTTATTTCGTGGATTCAACTTTCTATGATATCTTCGACTTCAAACTGATTCAGGGAGACCCTAAGACCGTTCTCGACAATCCGTCAAACATTGTCGTCACTCCGGAATACGCTCGTAAGGTTTGGGGTGATGTTGACCCTATGGGCAAAAGCATTGTGTTTAATGTGGAGGAAGAACCCTTTGTGGTTGCTGGTGTGATGGAACCAATGAAAAATACCTCTTTCATGACCTATGACAATAAACCCATAGACATGCTCCTGAATTTTTCAATGTTGAAATATGTCAACTGGTCTTTGGTTGACTCACGAATGGGAAATGCAACAGGCTCGGAAGTGATACTTTTAGCAAAAGAAGGACATGACCTAACCAAAAGCAAGAAGGAATATGAGGAAGCCATTAAAGACGCTTACTGGATTTTGAATCTTCCAGGTGAAAATGTCCATCTCGAAGTGTACCCCTTCCAAGATGTGTATTTTTCTGAAATGGGTTCCGGCCATGTCAATTTCGGTGATGCTAAACTCATTAAGCTCCTTTTTGGAATAGGTTTAGTGATACTGTTGTTTGCTATAATGAATTATATCAATCTGACGGTTGCACTCGCAGGGAAGCGAGCAAAAGAGATGGCTACACGCCGACTTCTCGGTGAAAGTAGAAACCAGATAATGTGGAGACTTATTGGAGAAAGCACCATCCTTTGCTGCTTCTCAATGCTATTGGGAATCGGACTCGCCTTTCTGATGGAACCATATGCTTCGGCATTGCTAAAAACACCTCTCGATATCATCGGATGCCTCAACGTAACCACCATTTCATTCCTTCTGGTTGTTCTCCTGATAATGAGTTTTGCTTCAGGCATTATTCCTGCCATCATGCTCTCTTCAATGAAACCAATTGAGGCGGTTAAAGGTGCTTTCAAGAGGAAATACAATATGGTTTTCGGGAAAATTTTTATAGTGATACAGAATATTGCTACTATCACGATGATTGCATGTGCTCTCACAATGTATCTTCAGGTCCGACATCTTATAGAGGCTCCTCTTGGATATAATACCAAAGGAATTATCAGCATACCTTTTATTCATACTGAAAATAAGGAAACCGATGGCAAACTTTTAAGGGATGAGCTCTTGAAACTTCCATGCGTGGAGAAGGTTAGTTTCTCATGCGGCACTCCGCATAGCAGGGGAAACAACAACACTATGACTTATGAAGGACGCACAATTTCATTCCAGACTTTTATTTGTGACACTGTATTTTTCGATATGCTTGGATTGAAGTTAATCAAAGATAATCATGTTGCGTCTGACATAAAACACTATCTTAATCAGCAATCAATTAATGAACTCGGCCTTAATGAAGATGCCACAGATTATCCTTATTACGACGAGCGACCAGCTATAGCTGGAATCATAGAAGATTTCAAAATTGGAAATGTATTGTCTGACCAACATCCTTTGCGTGTTGTTGTGACCAAACCTTTTGATATTTTTATTCCATGGCATGTCCTGATAAAGATCAATGGTGATGAGCAGGAGGCTCTCGAACAAGTTAAAGCAGTGTGGGAGAAAATATATTCCACGGAAACGTCAGACTCCACTTTCGAAAAGTCCTATATAAGTCAACAGATTGAGGATGATTTCGAAAATCAGAAGCAGTTGTCTACTATCCTTACCATCTTCGCCCTTATTGCCATCATGATATCAATGCTTGGACTAATGGCGATGAGCACATACTATGTTCGCCAACGATCAGCCGACATTGCTGTCCATAAAGTGATGGGAGGAACGAGCGCGGAAGTGCTGACCAAACTTGTACGCACCTTCATGCTATATGTGCTTCTCGCCGCTATTCTGTCAATTCCAATCATCTACTATGTGATGAACGACTGGCTATCGCAGTTCAGCTACCGCATCAGCGTCTATTGGTGGATTTACGCAGCCTCCGCTCTTCTCGCCATTATAATCTGCTTTGTATCAGTCGTGACCCAATGCAGCAAAGCCGCCAATACCAACCCAATAAACTCACTCAAATAACAAATAAACAATTAAACGATTAAACAAACATGATACAAATAGAAAATCTTACCAAAACATTCCGTACCGATGAAGTGGAGACATTAGCTCTCCGCGGTATATCACTCGACATCCAAAAAGGAGAATTCGTAGGCATCATGGGTCCCTCAGGATGCGGAAAATCTACACTCCTCAACATACTTGGACTTCTTGACAATCCTACAGACGGCAAATATATCCTCAACGATCAGGAGATATCTAATCTTAAGGAAAAAGACCGCACCGCATTCCGCAAAGGAAAGATCGGTTTCGTGTTCCAGAACTTCAATTTGATTGATGAACTGAACATCGAAGAAAATGTAGAACTCCCCTTAAAATATCTTAAGATCGGAGCAAAAGAAAGAAAAGAAAGAGTGAAAGAGGCTCTCAAACGCATGAATATCGAGCACAGGGCAAAACATTTCCCACAGCAATTATCCGGAGGTCAGCAACAACGCGCCGCCATTGCACGCGCTGTTGTCACAAGACCGGAGCTTATCTTAGCAGATGAACCGACCGGAAACCTTGACTCTGTCAACGGCAAGGAAGTGATGGAACTCCTCAC
>DAAK01000079.1:41850-74461 GCA_001701075.1 Bacteroidales bacterium GP3
ATTATTAATTTTGCAGTATGAAAAAAACGTTGCTCGTAGTTGATGATAACAAGGATGTGCTTGCTGCTGTCAGGATGCTGATGCGACCGAAAGTGGATGAGGTAATCACAGAGTCCAAACCTTCGGCGATTCCTACTCTCATACAAATGTATAAGCCACAGGTAGTGCTTCTCGACATGAATTTCAGGGCTACTATCAACAACGGCAACGAGGGTCTTTTCTGGCTAAGGGAGATAAAACGTCTTGCCCCTAACACTGCAGTTATCCTTTTCACAGCATACGCCGACGTTGCTCTTGCCGTAGAAGGGATGAAGATAGGAGCGACTGACTTCATAGTGAAACCATTTGATAATTCAAACCTCTCAGATACCCTTCTAAAAGCATTAGGGAGCGGAAAGAAAAAAGAACAAAAATCTTTCAATCCCAATATGCTTTGGGGTGAATCAGAGGAGATGCAGCGCGTCAGAACACTTGTAGAAAGAGTGGCACCGACAGATGCCAATATCCTCATTACAGGAGAAAACGGAACAGGAAAGGATCTTCTTGCAAGAGAAATCCATCGACTTTCAATTCGTTCAACCGGACCAATAGAGATTGTCGATATGGGGGCTGTCATCGAGACCCTCTTTGAGAGTGAACTCTACGGACATGCCAAGGGAGCTTTCACTGACGCGAAGACAGACCGAGCCGGAAAATTCGAGACTGCACATGGAGGCACTCTCTTCTTGGACGAAATCGGGAATCTCCCCTATCATCTACAATCTAAACTCCTGACATCACTGCAACAGAGAAAGATAATCCGTGTAGGCACAAACACTCCGCGCGATATAGACATCCGACTCATTTGCGCCACCAACCGTAATCTTCCCAAAATGGTGGCGGAAGGTGAATTCCGGCAAGACCTTTTCTATCGTATAAATACCGTCACCATTGAGCTTCCGGCTCTCCGCAATAGACAGGAAGATATCCCGGCACTTGTCGATATGTTTGTAAAGAAATATGCATCCCTATACTCAAAACCAGAGGCAAGGGTATCGGAGGAAGCAATGAAGAGACTTTGCTCACTGTCTTGGCCTGGGAATATCCGTCAATTAGAGCATACCGTAGAAAAAGCCATTATCTTATCTGACGGCAATACCCTAAGTATTCACGATTTTGACCTCAACGATTCTCCAATCTCGACTGCAGAAGAATCCACTACTCTCGAATCTATGGAGCGTAATGCCATCGCGTCAGCTATAAAACTATACAACGGAAATATGTCGGAAGTGGCACGCCATCTTGGCATAACGCTCCAAACTCTTTATAATAAACTGCGAAAATATGGCATCTGACAGCAAGAGAAAATGGCAGATATCCCCAGTGGCTTGGATCATAATGGCATTGGGGATGGCTTTCGCTGCAGGATATTGCTTTGCTTATGCAAAGATTTTATGGTTGCTTCTGACAATTTGCTCCATTTGCTGTGGATATATGATTTTCAGCAATATAACACGCATCAAAAAGAGAATGCGTTATATAATGCAAGCAACTCTCAGCAAAGATTTCTCATACAAATTCCCCACAAAAAATGTCAGCAAGGATGAACGCGACACCAACGAGATGCTTAACAGTATCGTGGAACATCTCGAGAGTCTGACCCTTAAGGCAAGAGAGAATGAAACATTCTTAGTCCGCATTATCAATCTTACGGATATAGGTTTGGCTTTGGCTGATGCAAATGGTGATATCCGTCTTCATAATGAGGCCGCCTTGCGCTTGCTCGAACGCCAAGCTCTCACTCATATTTGCCAGATACCGCAACAAGCCTTTGAAGACCTGGCCATCAAGAAGAGCGATGTGACAGTCAACGACAAGAGCTTTATTTTATTCACCATCACGGACCTCAGTAGGCAGATGCAGGCGGTTGAAGTGGAGTCATGGGAGAAACTGACCCGTGTACTCACACACGAAATTATGAATTCACTCACCCCGATACAATCTATCGCTGAGAATATGAGTGGCAAGACCTCAAACAGGGAGATATCGGAAGCTTTGGATACAATTTCATCAAGCAGCAGCTCCCTTATGCAGTTTGTAAAGAATTTCAGGGAATTCAGCTTACTGCCTGAGCCTCGGATGAGGGCATTCTATGTCAAACCAATATTGGAATCAAGCATAAGGATAGCGGAAAGCTATGCAAAAGAAAAGCACGTAAGTATTTCACTTACATGCTTTCCTCCTGAACTTATGGTCTATACTGATGAGACTTTGTTGAGTCGCGTACTAATCAATATCCTCAAAAATGCTATAGAAGCAAATCCCGATAACATTGCTATCGAAGCTGATGAGAAAGCTGACGAATCAGTGGAAATCCGCATATCCAATGATGGTGAACTCATACCAGAAGAAACAGCGGAACACATCTTCACGCCATTCTTTACCACGCGTCCGTCAGGAAGCGGAATAGGTCTCAGCCTTTCCCGACGGATCATCACTCATCTCGGAGGAACCCTATCGCTGAAGACCAGACCCCTCACCTGCTTCTCCATAAGAATATAATTATTGGGCAAATTGCCAGCTGTCAAACTCCATCAGGTCGTTGCCATCACCTGCAAACACAAAATAAAGGTCATGGATGCCGTCTCGCTTCTTGATATCGCAACCTGTATCCTTCCACTCTTTGCCTGAAGCACAATCCACTATGCCAAGAAGTTCTCCATTGGGTGCATCAAGACGCACTTCCATCTTCGCTCCTGGTTTTCCATTTCTGACACGAGCCTTGAATGATTTGGCACCCTCTCCAAAGTTTACCTCGCGCACCTTTATCCAGTCGCCGGAATCAATGTTGTTGACATATACACAATATATATTGTCATAACCAATACCAACCCCTTCTTCCCACGCTATTGTCTCACCCTGCTGAAGTACATAAGGATTGAGGGGATTCACGCTCTTCAGCACACCACGCTTGTCATGATGGATATAAGGTATCGAACCATCTTCGTTGAAGTTGAAAGGAACTACACTTGCTGTGCGACGACGGCTATGTGACTCCGGCAGACCCTCATCCATATAGAAGAAATACCATTGTCCTTTGTATTCGCACATACCGGTATGGTTGCCCATTCCCCCATGCTCAAATGCTCGCATGATCTGACCGCCATATTTCCAAGGGCCAAGTGGAGAGTCTGCCCATGCCCAGTCGGTAGCTTCAGGACAGAACGATGCATAAGCAAGATAGTATTTATCACCGCGCTTTGCCAACCATGGAGCTTCCTCATAGTCAGGACCAAAGGCTTCCTTATCCTTAATCTCAAATACCTTGATATCGCCATCATAGCTTATCATATCCTCATTTAGCTTTACAGCATAAAGTGCGTTGTTTCCCCAATACATATATGCCTGTCCATCATCATCAATAAGAACAGTTGGATCAATATCTTCCCAGCCGTGACCACTGTAATTAGTATCATCAGGATAGGTCAGCTGATTCTTTCCACCCAGAGGGTTGACGAAAGGTCCATACGGAGAGTCTGAAACAAGCACGGGCACTCCGCTCGTAGAAGGATAGAAATAAAACTTTCCGTTGCGGTATGCCATCTGGGAAGCATTTGCATTCTCATGCTCTCCAAACATTTCCTTGGCATTGAAGATCGGTGCATGATGGGTCCAGTTGACCATATCTGTCGTAGTGAAACAGAGATAGTCTTTCATTACAAACTGATTTGGGGTAGCCTCCATCTCATCATGGCCTGTGATGAGATACAGCGTGTCGCCCACTACGAGAGGTGCCGGATCAGCCGTAAACTCGGTCTGTGAAATTGGATTTTGTGCAAGGCACATCAATGATGATCCTGCAAGCATAAGTGCCGGAAGTACCTGATTAATTCTTTTCATGTTATTAGTTGTCATTGTTTTGTCTTAATTAGTTTATTCTTTAGAAACTCCAGATTCTGTGAGAGTAATCGGAAGTATTTTTCCTTCTGAGTCGAAATGAAGCGGCTCGACACAGACTTGTCTGCGGCAATCTCCGCCGGGTTGACCATCATGCATATATGATCCATCGTGATAGAAAAGATACCATTTGCCATTAAATTCATTGACTGAAGGATGGATTGTGAAACCGAACTTGGCAGGTCCGGTAAGAAGACCTCCATATTTCCATGGACCAGTGATATTTTCAGCCATTGAGTATGCAAGTTGCTCAGGCTGAACACCAGGTGCATCAGCAGCATACACATTATAATATATCCCATTGCGTTTGAAAAGCCACGGTCCTTCAGAGACATTCCTGACTCCCATATGCATTACCTCTCCATCCAGTTCAATCATATTCTCTTTGAGACGTGCGAGATAGAAATCTCCGTTTCCCCAGACTATCCAAGCCTGACCATCATCGTCAATCAAGACCGTCGGGTCGATATCTGCATTCCAGCGATGAGAATCCGGCGTCATATCATCAGTGATGAGAGGATCTCGGTCGAGTCTTGCTGGCACATAAGGTCCAAGGGGATTATCTGCTATAGCCACGTCTATCGCATGGCGACCGTTACGCATATCATCAAGAGTGACATAATAGTAAAACTTACCATTTCTTTCTATTACCTGACCGGCCCATGCTCCATTTGGACTCGCATAGGGGAAGTCTGCAGCTTTGAGCACTACCCCATGGCATTCCCAGTTTTTCATATCTTTTGTTGAATAAGCTACCCAATGAGGCATAGTGAACCAGCCACCGGGAGCGGCACAATCCTCTCCTACGAAAGCATAAAGACGATCGCCTATCACGGTACAAGCCGGATCGGCAGTTAGACGGTCAGTGAAAATTGGATTTTCGCCTGCTTGGCGTTCACGTCCAGTTCCACTTATTGATAAATCTCGGATGGCACCTTTTCTAACTTGAAGAGAATTTGGATATCCACCAGGATAGCCTCTTCCTATCACCCAACGGCTCGCCATCGAAGGCAAAACAGGCCCTGAATAATCCAGAGAAATCTCATCCCAATTCTTACCTTCATCAGCAGATACTGACAAAGTCAATCTGGAGTTTGCCAAATTATCATCGGCAACACCGTTAACCTTTACTTTCAACCATTGTCCCGGTTGAATTTTTTCTCCGGCAAATATTCGATGCAACTCACCGTCTGAATCTGTTATCTCCGCAAAAATACGTTCTGTACTTGGATCAAAACCTACCATGATACCCGCTGATGGGTTATAACGAGTTCCTTCCTTGCAGACAAATACCTGCTCTGTGAGATTTGTATTGACCTGAGCATCGAAAGCCATGTCGAAAGACTTTCTGAAATCGGCATAAAACAGGCTTGTCTTAGGATCTGTGAAAAATTCATTGCAGTCAAGTGTAAGGAGGGTATCCGGATTCTGAATACCAAAATCCTTAAAATCTCCTTTTATGATTGGGCTCGACCCATTGGCAATCGTTGTAGCCGTAGACTGAGACTGACAACAAAGCGACATTGCCAGAATCAAAGTGGAAAACACAAGCGTTTTTTTCTTCATTCGAAATTAGATTTATTTGTTGCAAAATTAACAAAAAATCATCGAACGTCATTTATCCATTTCTCCCATATCCGTATGATTTCGTATTATCTTCTTATCTTTTCGTCGTAAATGTTAAATCGCAACTATGGTTGCGGAAACCACGGTTGCGATTGAGATGAATATTGGGTATTTATTATTCATCAGGTTAATCACGTCCAATTCTTTCGAAAAGAGACTCCACTGCCGCGTCTGGAGATGGAGCGGCTTTAAGACATTTGATGAACTGTGATCCTATAATAGCTCCGCTACTATAGCGACAAGCCTCATCGTATGTAGTCTTGTTTGATATTCCGAACCCAATCAGACGTGGATGTTTGAGATCAAGGGAATCAATACGTTTGAAATAATCTATCTGTGTCGGGCCAAAACTGTCTCGAGCACCTGTAGTCGAT
Organism: Bacteroidales bacterium GP3; assembly: GCA_001701075.1. Classification (GTDB taxonomy): domain Bacteria; phylum Bacteroidota; class Bacteroidia; order Bacteroidales; family Muribaculaceae; genus Lepagella. The sequence continues at coordinate 47,787 of DAAK01000079.1, forward strand.
GCGGCAGAGACCATATAGATAAAGCCTTCACAGTTTTCATCAATCAGACGGATTCTTTCTTCGGAAGTCTCCGGAGTTATGAGCATTATCACATCTATCCCATATTTCTCACTCAATGCTTTATATTCCTCCATATATACTGCAAAAGGAAGATCTGGGATAATCACGGCGTCAATGCCTGATTCCTTAGCACGACGGAAAAAAGTCTCGGGGCCCATCTGCATGATAGGATTAAGATATCCCATTGCCACAAAGGGAGTATCCGCATTATGACTTCGTGCTTCAGCAGCCTGCTCAAGAAGAAGATTCAAAGACATTCCATTGGCAAGAGCTTTTGATCCACTCTCTTGAATCACCGGCCCATCTGCCATGGGGTCAGAAAATGGTATGCCAATCTCAATGATATCGGCACCTCTCTTCTGGAGATGAGGAGGAAATACNNAGCGTCGATTATGCTTACTGTTGAGTCCAATTCGGGATAGCCTGCTGTGAAATAGACAGCAAGAAGATCATGTGTCTTTTTATCAAGAAGTTTTCTAAGTCTGTTCATATTGTATTAAGTGTTATCTTTTTAAATTAGAAATAAATGCTGAAAGACGATTAATATTCTTAAGTCCAGGGCTGATCTCAAATCTGCTGTTCAAATCAACCCCAGCGAGCATCGGATGGTTTAGTTTTAGTATTTCCTCCTCATCTCCAGAAGAAATACCGCCGCTGAGCATAAAAGGAGTGCTACCCTTATACTCATCCAAAAGATGCCAGTCGAATTTCTTCCCCGATCCTCCATAACTTTTAGAGGCCGTGTCAAACAAGAACATATCCACCACCCCTTCATAAGGGGCAGTCTTGTCAAAACAAGAATTCTCCGGATAATGAATATTACCCCCTATGGAAATTGCCTTCCACACTTCCAGCCCTCTCTCACGAAGTCTTTGGCACAGTTCTGGAGTCTCATTACCGTGAAGTTGCACTACTCGGAAACCCCATTCATCGACAATCTGTATAAGTTCCTCTTCCGACATATCTACAGAAACCATTACAGGAACAGCATTCCCCACAATATGCTTGAGAATCTCCTTTCCGCCATCTTGACAGTGACGAGCAGAACGAGGATAGAAGATGAATCCGAGATAATCAGGGCCAAGAGCCGACACCTCCTGAATATTTTGTGGATGCTTCATTCCACAGACTTTGACCTTGATTTTTGATTTAGGGCTCATGGTTTCTTTGAGTGGTTTCTTGCTTCATCGATAAAATGCTTTAAAGTCAACCCTGGTTGTTGAGTAGACATAAATGCCTCACCTATAAGGAAAGCGTCAAATCCCGCATTTTTCAGTCTTGCTATATCTTCCGGAGCTTTAATCCCGCTTTCTGCAACCTTAATCATATTGGGAGGCAGCATATCTACCAATTTGGTGCAATTGGAGATATCTGTCTTGAAGGAAGTGAGATCCCTATTGTTGATTCCAACCAAGTCAGCATCTTGAGGAAGCTTTATCAATTCTTCTTCTGAATGGAGCTCAACAAGAGTCTCAAGTCCCAGCTTATGGGCATAGTCGTTGAGATATCTAAGCATTTCCCCATCAAGCATTGATGCAATGAGCAGCACAGCATCTGCCCCATAAATCCTTGCTTGAAGGAGTTGATATTCATCCACAATAAACTCTTTTCTAAGAAGGGGAAGCTCTGGAGCAACAGAACGGGCAATAGCAAGATCTTCGAGACTGCCACCGAAATATGGAGTATCTGTCAGCACCGACATGGCAGCTGCGCCATTAGCAGCATAAGCCTCGGCCACGCCTCTCACTTCCGACATAGGATTAATCTCCCCCTTGGAGGGAGAGCTCCTCTTATGTTCGGCAATTATAGCTATGTCCCTACTGGAGATAGAATATTTTAAAGAATTAATCTGACGTGTGACGTCGAAGGCTCTTTGTCTTAAATCCTCAATAGGAATCAGCCTTTTGAGAGCCTCAACTTCCTGCCTTTTAGTTGAGGCTATGGTTTCAAGAATATTTGCCATTGACTAATCAGGATATTATTCAGCTGTTTAATTCCACGAATTTTTTAAATCTATCAAGAGCAGCTCCGCTTCTCAATGATTCGGAGGCATCCGCAACTGCCTTATGTATCGGCAACTCCGGTTCGAGAGTCTTGATTGCGAAAGCAGCATTGGCAATGACGCAGTTTTTCTTGGCTTCCGAAGCTGTGCCTGCCAGGACTTCATCAAAAACCTTTGCAGCTTCCTCCACCGTGTCACCTCCATAAAGGTCAGGTTGAGTTGCTCCTGTAAGACCCAGATCTGCAGCTTGCATCACGAGTTCAGAGTTGTTTGTCACAACCTTGAAAGGAGAAGTCAAAGAGATTTCGTCGTATCCATCAAGAGAGTGAACAATCGTGCAGTTGATATTCTCGTTCTGGGCTATATAGCGGTAAAGACGCATCAGTTTCAGGTTATATACCCCGAGAAGCTGATTCTTGGGAAGTGTGGGATTCACGAGTGGTCCGAGCATATTAAAGAAAGTACGCATCTTCAGTGAACGCCTGACAGGACCCACACTTTTCAAAGCAGGGCTGAAGAATGGGGCGTGGAGGAAACATACACCACTTTCCTCCATTGATTTCCGCAGCTTATCCTGATCAGAAGTGAATTTCACACCATGTTGCTCAAGGACATTAGATGCTCCGGATACAGAACTTGCACCATAGTTACCGTGTTTCACAACCTTGCGGCCGGCTCCTGCCACTACAAAACATGCGGCAGTTGAAATATTAAAAGTATTTTTCTCGTCTCCTCCGGTTCCTACTATATCAATAGCCTTATCTTCTCCCAGATCCACGGCGACTCTTCTCTGAAGAATTGCATCGCGGAATCCAGTCAATTCATCGGGAGTGATGCTTCTCATCAGGAATACGGTCATGAAAGCCGAAAGCTGGTTGTCGTTATATTTACCATCTGCAATATTTAGCATGATGTCGCGAGCTTCTGTGCGACTCAAGCTTTTGTGTTCAAACAAGTTTGAAAGTATTCTGTTCATGTTCTTTAGAATGTTAATGGGAAAGGAAAGCCTCAATAATTTTCACGCCGTCGGGAGTAAGCAGAGATTCCGGATGGAACTGGACTCCATGGACATCAAGATAGCGGTGTCGGAGCGACATTATATTTCCGTCGCTATCTCGCGAAGTCACAATAAGATCTTCCGGCAAACCATCCTGCGATACTATCCAGGAATGGTAGCGTCCTATCGGGAATTTGTCAGGGAATGAGTCAAGGATATAGTCGTCGGCCGTCTTGAATGCGTCGGTCTGCACACCATGGAAAACATCTTCAAGATTTTCAAGCTTCGCTCCAAAATTTTCTGCGATAGCCTGATGTCCGAGACAGACTCCAAGAATTGGTTTCTTGCCTGAATATTCTTTCAAAAGAGCCGGAAGTATACCAGCTTCTGAGGGAATGCCAGGTCCGGGAGAAATAATAATCTTGTCGTATTTTTCAACTTCAGGAAGAGTAATCTTGTCATTTCTCACTACATCGGGATTTAATCCGAGTTCCCGGACTGCATGTACTATATTATAAGTGAACGAGTCGTAGTTGTCAAGAATCAATATTTTCATAGCTGTATTATTTTAAGGATTCCGCTTTTGAGACTGCCTTCACGAGAGCCCCGAGCTTATTATTGGTTTCACAGAGTTCATTGTAGGGTACGGAACGTGCTACTACCCCAGCTCCAGCTTCTGAATACAATCGGTTGCCGACGCTAAGAAAACTTCTGATTGTAATAGCCTGGTTGATGGATCCATCGAAACCGAATGTGCCGATACAACCGCCATATGTCATCCTGCATACAGGCTCAATATCATTAATCAGTTGCATGGCCCTTACCTTCGGAGCGCCACTGAGAGTTCCGGCTGGGAATGTAGCAGCAAACAAGCGGTAGACATCAGCCTCTTCAGGAAGCGTAGCCGATACTCGGCTTACCATATGGATAACATGAGAATAGAATTGTATCTGTTTCAGATATTCCACACTCACTTTTCCTCCGCTGCGACTCAGATCATTTCGGGCAAGATCCACGAGCATGATATGCTCCGCGTTCTCTTTAGGATCAAGAAGAAGTTTTTCAGCAAGTTCATGGTCACGTCGGTCGTCACCTGTACGGCGGAAAGTTCCGGCAATTGGATCAATATAGGCAACCCTGTCGGCTGTGACTCGCAGATGAGTTTCCGGAGAGGATCCGAACACCTTGAAACTGCCAAAATCAAAGAAGAACAGATAAGGAGATGGATTTACAGAACGCAAAGCGCGATAGACATTGAACTCATCTCCCGTGAAACCTTGCGAAAAGCGACGTGCAAGAACAATTTGGAAAACGTCGCCCCTTTTCGCATGGGCGATTCCGCGTTCCACCATTTTCTCATATTCCTCATCGGTCACTGGAGATTCTATGTCATCGGCAGCCTTAAAAGGATAGACTGCAATGTTGTTGTTGCGGATGATTGAAAGAAGTTCTTCTGTCTTGCTTACCTCCCCTTCAGGAATATTTTCCAAAATCGTCATTTGATTGCGGAAGTGATTCATCTGGATAATAAATCGATAGAGAATATATTGCATGTCTGGGATATTTTCAAAACCAGGTTGTTTCTCACGGATGGGAACAGTCGGTTCGAAATATTTCACTGCATCATATGCTGTAAAACCAAGCAGACCATTGAAGACACCTTCTTGTTTTTCAGTTGAATATGAAGCAATGTAATCGCGCAAAGTGTCTGTGACGTCTCCATTTGAGACTCTGGTCTTACCATTCGGAAAAACCTCTGTGATAGTGCCGTTGCTGACGGTAAATGATCCGATTGGGTCAACGCCGATAAGCGACACAGAGTTTTGTGTAGTGTGATAGTCGGAACTCTCAAGAAGAGCCGAAGAAGGATAGAGATCCCTTATCTTCAGATATATGCCCACAGGCGTCTCAAGATCAGCAGGGACAACGGTTGCTTTATGTCTTAGAATCATATTTAATATTGTGAAGATTGTTCTTATTTATTATTGGAAAGATATGTGTGCATATCCTTGTCGCCACGACCAGAAACATTGATTACGACCACATCATCTTTTCCGAATTTTCTCTGGTCGAGAACTGCGAGAGCATGGGCAGATTCGAGAGCAGGGATAATCCCTTCTATTCTCGTGAGTCTGAAAGCAGCATCCAAAGCTTCCTTGTCAGTGACAGCGGCAACATCTGCACGCCCACTCGTAGCGAGAAATGCATGGAGAGGCCCGACGCCCGGATAGTCAAGCCCTGCAGAGATAGAATAAGGCTCTACGATCTGTCCGTCGGCAGTCTGCATCACAAGAGTTCTCGCACCATGGATGATACCTTCCGAACCAAGACGGATTGTGGCGGCAGATTCTCCAGAATCTATTCCAAGTCCGGCAGCTTCAGCCGCGATAAGTTTGACATTGGGTTCATTCAAGAAATGATAGAAAGCTCCAGCTGCATTGCTGCCACCACCGATGCAAGCTACAACATAGTCGGGAAGATCCTTACCTGTCAGACGTTTTACTTGCTCCTTTATTTCCTTACTTATCACTGACTGAAAATGTGCCACCATCATAGGATATGGATGCGGTCCGACAGTACTGCCTATCACATAGAAAGTATTAGATGGGTTGCAACACCAATCGCGAATTGCCTCGTTGGTAGCATCTTTGAGTGTCATATTGCCAGAAGTGACAGGTACTACCTCAGCACCGAGCATTTTGATACGCTCCACATTAGGTTGCTGACGTTTCACGTCGGTAGCTCCCATATAAATGACACATTTAAGCCCCATAAGAGCGCATACGGTAGCCACAGCAACCCCATGCTGCCCGGCACCGGTCTCAGCAATAATACGGGTCTTCCCCATTCTTTTGGCAAGCAACACAGAGCCGATAGCATTGTTGATTTTATGCGCTCCAGTGTGGCATAAATCTTCTCGTTTCAGATAAATATTGGTGCCATAATATTCTGAAAGCCTTTTGGCATGATACAGAGGAGTTGGACGCCCAACATAATCAGAAAGCAGATTCTCGAACTCTTCATTGAATTCGGAATCATCCACGTATTTCGCATACGCCTCCTTTAGATTCTCAATATTACTGTGAAGAATCTCCGGAATGAAAGCACCTCCGAAACGGCCATAAAAGCCGTTTTCATCAACTGGAAGGAATGGATCTTTAATGTTCATGGGTAAATGATTGTATAAAAAAATGCCATCGGAATTATTCCAATGGCATTGAAAGTATTTATCAAGTTTTTCTATCTCTTGTCGCAAATATCAGGACATGAGTGATTGCCATCGGAAGATACTACCGATGCGCCACCAGACCTGTATGTTAAAATAATTGCTCATACGATTAATTTTTGGCAAAATTATGAAATTTTTAGCAAACTGCAAAATTTTTTAGTAAAAATTTCAAAAAAAGTTTTTCTTCAAGTTTTCAACTTTTGCAAGCAAATGTTGAGCTTTATGAGTTTGTCACAATTCTTTAATCAATTCGTAATTGATTTTGAAAAACTTTTATGCCTCATCCCACGTTTTAAGATTGCAAACAAATCCTAACAAAGGATTATAAAAGCAAAAATAGTATTAACCCTTAAGTCTCTTTGATTATGGCAGCACTCAACATCCCCTTGATCGCATGGTGCATCATCGTAGTGGCGATTACAGCCCTGATTTCGGTTAGACTTTTTCATAAAGATAATAACCAGGTGCGTCCACAAAAAAATAATATCAAAAGAGACAAAACGATGAATGATTTCCTCCACTCACAGAGCTATCATCTTCCCAAACAATCGCCTTGCTTACCTTTTTATCTCAGAATATTCGACTCAGGCATCTGGAAGCCTGGAGGCTNNAGCCACGTCTATTCATCTTATAATGAATGTCCATCAAATAGTCACTTATCCTAATTTATACAAACAAGACTTTTTTCACCATTTAATTTAAACCCTTTTTAACTTCTTTTGTCAAAGTGATGATTGTTTTTCAGGAAACTTACATAATACCATAAACAACACAATTATGAAAAAGACCTTTCTTTCGATCATCACTATGATGCTCTCGATTATGGCTCTCGCCCAGCCTCCAGGCTTCCAGATGCCTGAAATGCCCAAACCGGATTTTGCCGACATCAATTATGCCGGTGATGATCTTGAAGGACACAAACTTGACATTTACCTTCCTAAAGATGGAAAAGAGAAACATCCACTTATCGTTGTGATCTACGGAAGCGCATGGTTTAGCAACAACTTCAAGAATGCAGCCTATATGTCGCTTGGCAAGCCCCTGACAGACGCCGGATATGCAGTTGCCACTATCAACCACCGTGCAAGTGGGGAAGCCAAGTATCCTGCTCAGATCAACGACGTGAAGGGAGCTATCCGCCACCTCCGTGCAAATGCTGACAAATATGGCCTTGACACTTCTTTTGTCGGTATCACAGGTTTCTCATCAGGAGGACACCTTTCAGCAATGGCCGGTGTGACCAACGATATGAAAACCCGCACTTCAGGCGACATCACAATAGATGTAGAGGGTAACGTTGGAGGAAATCTTGATCAAAGCAGTTCTGTGGATGCAGTCGTAGATTGGTTCGGTCCTGTTGACATGGCAAGGATGGAAAATTGTGAGACAGTAAAGGGCGCTGACTCTCCGGAAGCTGTTCTTATGGGTGTGGCACCTGCAGACAGTCCTGATATGGTGGCTCTCATAAGCCCGATTACTTACATATCTGAAAATACAGTCCCAATGCTTGTCGTCCACGGCAATGCAGACAGTGTGGTTCCTTACTGCCAGGGCGTTAATTTTTCAGAAGAGCTCAAGAAGGCCGGGAAACTCTACAAGTTCATTCCTGTAGAAGGTGGCGAACATGGCCCGGTGACCTTCAATGAAGAAACTTTCAAGGAAATGGTAGATTTCTTCAACACCCAATCGAAACACTGAAATTATAAACTAAAAAATCAAATGTGCCGGATGATAACATGAGTCATCCGGCATATTTTTTATAAACATTTTTAAACACTTACAACATATGAATCGTTATACTTTCAAACACACATGATGACACTGTGTCATCACGATTCCAGCTTACTATGAAAACACATTTATTGGCACTTATATTTGTTATAATGGGGACATTGGCTGTATTCCCTCAAACAGAGAAGGATTCAGTCAAGGTTTATTTCCATGTGTCGAAAACACATATCGACCGATCATTCAGCGGAAATGGAGCCGCACTCGACAGCATCTTCGCCAAACTTTCATCTGATTCCTTATCAAGCCCTACACATAGATTAGTGGGTGTGAAAGTGACAGGCGCTGCGTCTCCTGAAGGCTCTGTAGAATTCAATAAATATCTATCTGAAAAACGAGCTAATGCCATTTTCAATGAATTCCGCAACCGAGGATATCTTCAGGACTCCACTGCCCTATTTACTTATGTCGGACGCGACTGGAAAGGGCTGAAATCAGAAGTTGATTCTGATTCTAATGTCCCTTATAAAAGTGATATCCTGATTTTGCTTGACGAAATCTCCGGTGCTAATCCTCCTGCACATCCCCTGGCAATGCTAAAGGCTCTACATAATGGAATTCCATACAGATATCTATATACTCATCTCTTTCCAGATCTTCGAGCCTCGAGACTTACAGTGGAATATGAACGGCTATATCCATCGATAAATATCCCAGATATTCAGCTTGAAGAGCCCGTAATCACTACCGATATTACAGAGGAAATACTCCCGCTTCCCTATAACAGCTTTGGAGAAGTCAAAGAGTGCAAACCATTTTATATGAGTCTCAAGACCAACATGCTCTATGATGCGCTTCTTCTTCCCAATATCGGAGCCGAATTTTATGTAGGCAGAAATATTTCAGTGACGGCCGACTGGATGTATGGATGGTGGGATCGCGACCGTACCCATTACTATTGGCGCGCTTACGGAGGAGATATCGGTGCCCGATGGTGGTTCGGAGAAAAGGCTCACGAAAAGCCACTCACCGGTCATCATCTTGGAATATTCGCAGGCGTAATCACCTACGACTTTGAGCTCGGTAAGGGTGGGATAATGGGAGGTCTTCCCCACAAGACTCTCTGGGACCGATGCAATTTCATATCCGGAATCGAATACGGCTACTCTCTCCCTGTGAGCCGGAGACTAAATATCGATTTCTCTCTTGCACTTGGATATTTAGGAGGGAAATACTTAAAATATGAACCAAAATACGGTTTCTATATCTGGCAATCAACCCATCGCCTCCATTGGTTTGGTCCGACAAAGGCTGAGATATCACTTGTATGGCTGATTGGATGTGATAATTACAACCGCATGAAAGGAGGCAGAAAATGAAATCATCAAAAATCTTATTCATGCTGTCTTTTGCTGCTCTTTTCTTTACTTCATGCCGACACAAAGACCTATATATGGAAGAAGACATGACATCTGAGCTGCAAGTAGTGTTCGACTGGAGAAATGCACCAGACGCAAATCCGGAATCTATGGCCCTATATCTTTACGAAGAGGATGGTCATAAGCCCATGCGTTTCATTTTCTCTGACAAAAACGGAGGTCTTATCAAATCATCGTTCGGAACAAAACATGCCATATGCCTTAATGCTGACATTACTGATTGGGCTCGCATGCGTAATCATGAAAATATCGAGACCCTTGAGATCTATACGCAGGATGCAGAAAGTATCGGTTCGAGAGCAGATAATTCTACTACGGTTCCACGCCCCGAGGGGACAGAAAATGAACGAATAGCCTCCACTCCAGGAATGCTCTGGGGAAGCCGCTCAAACAATATTGCCATCATTCCACATTCTGGAATGCAGACAATTACTATGTATCCCCAGGAAGCCGTATGCCATTATATAGTAGATGTCTATGATGTCAAGAATCTGAATAATGTTGAATCTTCAGCCGTAGATGCCACTCTCTCCGGAATGGCTGAAGGATATAATCACGGACAGCAAGCAGCAACGGATAATACCGTCTCATTCAAGTTTGACCTCAAGGGAAATGCCGCAGAAGAAAACCTGCATGGAGAATTCCTGACATTTGGGGAATGCCCCACTACCATTGCCAAGCATTATCTCACCCTGTATATGGTGCTCACAGATGGAAGCAAATGGTATCATTCCTTTGATGTTACCGACCAGGTGACAAAGGCTCCAGATCCGACACATGTGCACATAATCGTGAGAGGTCTTGACCTTCCGGAGCCTCCGAAAGAAGGAGATACAGAACTCACTACCGATGTCAATGAATGGCAGGATGTAAACATAGGATTAAAGATGTAATTATTCAAAAAAAACTAATATTTATCAAACCTTTATGCTATCATATTCGTTTTAATAATGAACAAAGAAATTAAAAGACAATAAGAAAAAGAATCTATCTTTCTAATCCATTGTCCTATTTATTTATATTTTGAAAAACACACGATATTATGAAAAAGACACCACTATTTCTCATAGCAATGGGCGCAATTGCTCTTGCATCATGTTCTGAAGACGAGCCTGTGAGTGTTCGTCAGGAGAGCAACCAAGCTATATCATTCCGTGCCGGTATGGGCACTCGTGCTTCTGAGACCACCAATGCCAACCTAAATAAGATATATGTGACGGCATTTACGACCGACACAACTTTTATTGCAAAGAATAGGATTGCAAATCCTTCGGAAGCTGATATCTATTTCAAGGATGCAGAGTTTGACAAGGATAGCACATCATTCTTCACCTCTGCCAACGGAAAAAAAATATGACTGGCTTGGGAAAAACACGGAAATGAAATTTTATTCTTATTCTCCATCTCAGGATGAACTCGGAGCCGATATTATTCCTACTGAAGATCAGACAGGTCTTCAACTTTCAAGTTTCACAGTTCCTACAAATATTGCAGATCAAGTCGATTTCATTACTGCCGTAGCTACAGGTAACAAAACTGCTAATGAAACCAATGGAGTTGAACTGACTTTCGACCACCGTCTCTCCCAAATCGAAGTCCGCGCTAAATCTGAAAGCGACACGTATGATTATAAGGTGATTGGAGTAAGAATCGGTCGCCCGGAAACTACAGGTACTTTTGATTTCAATACTAATAAATGGGAGATGGATAGTTGGCATAATACAGAAATATATGAGTCAACTTGCGATACTGTGACACTGACAGCAGATCCGGTCTCGATCATGGGCCCTTCTGGAAATGCAATGCTGATTCCGCAACGTCTTTATGGTTGGGATCCTGTTGCAGATCCTGATAATGTGGCACGCGATGCTTATTTGAGTGTCTGCGTTCAGATCACCAGAAAAGACAATGGCTATCAAATGTATCCATTCTTAGACGAAAATCGGACTTCCTATGACTATAACAAAGAATTCGGATGGGCTGCCATACCACTTGCCACCACTTGGGAACAAGGTAAAAAATATATTTATACGCTTGATTTCACATATGGTGCGGGACATGAGGATCCTGATGAGCCTACTCCAGGCAGACAGATTCTTTCCCCGATTAAGTATACCGTGAAAGTCAACGACTGGGTGGATGTTAACTCAGATAAAGTATTTGATATGACAGCATCGCAAATTAATTGACATTCACTGATAGATATTTAAAAGTAAAATTGGCAGCCCCGCCTTAATGACAGGGCTGCCTTTCTTTTGCTAATATCCTAAAGCGCCTCTTCGAGGCGTCTTTATTTTTATGGAATGCTGCTCAAGATTCTGCTTTTTCTGATAAAAGCATGATGCAGGTGAGCATCCTTGCTGGAGCACCTCCGCTTCTCCTATGACTTGCATACCTCGGAGAGCCGTCAGCCAGTCGTGAGCTGTATGAGCAACCGGAATGAAGCGATATGTTTTCGCGTCTTACACCCCTGCGCAAGAACCGCTCCATATTGACGCCCTGCAGGTCGATATGGGGCTTTTCTCCCTGTCCATAATGGAGAGATACATAATCGCCAAAGCCTGCATCTATGAAGCTCTCAGCGAGGTCTTTACTGACCTCATATACTTCCTTGCTTATCGATGGACCAAAGGCCACCTTCAGCTGAGCAGGATCTACACCCTTCTCCTCAAGAATATCCATCACATTGTCTACAATCCCTCCGAGCGTACCTTTCCATCCTGCGTGGATAGCTGCTATACCTTGCTTGTCGGGTGCATAGACAAGTATCGGAACGCAGTCGGCCGTCTTGATTCCTATGGGAACATCTCGTTCGAAAGTGATGAGGGCATCAGTATCTTCATAGAATCTATTATAGCGAGTGGCAATTGCCACGTTGCATGAATGTGTCTGTTCCGGTATCCTCGCCCACATCTTGTAGAGCCCTATGAGATCTTTATTCTCATTCTCAGGATTGCGTAGATCAGGACATAGACAAAGCCCCGCAACCACATCATCCATCAACAAGTGTTCCTGTAATATATCAGTAGTGCTATAGTTGTTATCCGTCATATTTCGATTTCTTGCTTAATACAATATATTGCAAAAGTACAATAAAATTCTAAAAATACCAAAGAAAAGGAGCATAAAAAAAGCCGGCATCCAAAAGGATGTCGGCTCAAATTTGTTTTCTATGATTCGGTATGATGGATAATTAGATGTAGTTGCTCCATGCGCCGAGGATCTGGTGGAGTTGTGGGCTTGCAACAGTACGGAAGTCTGTAAGCATAAGGTCGCCAGAAACGTTTACGAAACGAAGGATAGAGTCGAATGAAACGTCGAGTGTAACAAGCTGAGGATTCTGAGCTACGTTTACTCTCTGGAGCTGGCTGAAGTTGCTGAGCATTACAGTAGAGAGGTTGTTGTACTGAAGGTCAACGAATGCGAGGTTCTGGCAATTTTCAACAGAGAACTGAGTCAATGAGTTGTAGGGGAGCCAGAGGTCGCTGAGCATTGGACATCCGCTGATGCCGAAGCTTGTCATGTGGTTGTCGCTTGCAAGCAGGGTGAAGAGAACAGGAAGATTCTGGAGGTAGAGCTTAGAAATCTTGTTGTCGCTCACGTTGAGGTTCTGAAGAGAAGTCAGACCAGAGAGTGAAATCTGCTCAAGTTCATTGTAGCTTGCATAGAGATGCTTAAGAGCTGTACAGTTAGTGACAACGAGCTGTTCAAGACGGTTGCTCATCACATTCAGAGTCTCAAGATTAGCTGAGTTAGCAGCATCGAGAGAAACGAGGAAGTTGCTTGCGATATTGAAAGTCTTCAGCAAAGGAACACCGCTGAGGTCAATTTCAGAAAGACGGTTGCGATAGAGTTTCAAAGTCTGAAGCTGTGGGCAATTCTGAGCAGAGAAGTTCTTAAGCTGGTTGCGACCTGCGTTGAGCTCAACGAGAGCCGGGCAGTTATCGACGATAAGGCTTGTAAGCTGGTTGTCAGATACGTCAACTTTAGTAAGAGCTGGGAAATTGCTGAGGTCGAGAGTACCTACGAGTTTCTTTCCTTTGAGGTCGATTTCGGTAACAGCACCGTTTTCAACCTTTACTCCCTCCATAGAGGTGAATTTATTACCATTAAGGGTAAGAGATGAGTTCTGAGCCATGAATGACTCGAGTGCTTTCTTTTCTGTCTTCGACTGAGCGAATGCGCTGCCGCTAAGAGTAAGGGCAGCGGCAAGAATCAGAAGGGTTCTTTTCATAACTTTAGGAATTTTAGTGTTTTTGTTCATTTTTAAGTTTTTCAATGGTTTTGACCCATCCAGAAGTTGGATGGTGGGGAAATCGTTCAGACAATCGGCGTTTTAAGCACCGTTCTCCCTCGCGGTTTCATAGATAAAACGTTTGGGAGTTTTAATAGTTTAGTAAAATGCTTATTTTTTTTAAAATTTCTTAAAATGAACCCAACGAGGTATATAGATGTTTTATTATCAAAGCAGAGCATTATCTTATGCAAGCTGACTTAAATTAACAATTACTTACGCTATTCAATAGGATTCATGTAAGGATAAAAGTTTTGTTAAGGGTTAGTTAGAAATAGTTAATGATCTCATCGTTGTTTTTGTATATGACGTTCTTAATTAATACTGTTTTTACACCTTATAATATAGAGTTGATACTATGATTACCATATTGAAAATATTACTTGTATTAGTCCTTCTCATATCGATGGTGCTTGTACTACTGATGATAGGTCATATGGCACATCCAGAGGATTCATCTACCAAAGAAGATCGGGATCGGCTTCTGCATGATGTGGAGACACGGGATCGGGTTATCACTTCAGACAGCATCTTCCATCAGTTCTTCGCGCGTCCTGAAAAACGTAGCAGAAAATAATCACTCGCAAAAGACAAGCCTTTATTTATTAGTTGTAACATTCTTCACACTTTCAGCTGTTTCTTCTGTTAAGCTGTCGTCAAGATTGGTGAAATAGATGTTGCCGGATTTAGTCTCATTAATTTCTCCGTCTATTGATATTTCAAGTACCTTTTTCTTCTTAGCTTGGGCTGTAAAAGTATGTTCGAAAGTTTCTGTTTGTCCAGATCCTTTGTTCCAAGTGAATTCTAACTTAAATTGTTGAGTATCCGTGGTCAAATCATTCAATGAATAAATACCTTCCCAAGTTTTTGACTCCTCTGAACTGAAATCCAGTTTCAGATTTTTTGGGAAACATAAATAATACTCACATTCAAGATTAGGATCTTTAAAATTATTGTTTTGGTTTATTGAGCCAGGTGTAACATCCCGTACGCTCACGCTTGAACTGCCAGGAATACTTTTCAACACTAATTTCAATCCAAAACTTCTATAATTCATTCCGATTTCAACCCCAGTAGTTATAGAGGGATCAAAACCAGATAAAGTACCATAAAACCTCTTTACCCGTGGAAATCGAAAATCTCCTTTTGGGATTGCAGCTTCATCTCCAGCGACAACATATGCGGTTCCTTTGTTTAACATTTTAAAATAAAACTGCGACTCAGTATTCTTCAAATATAGATAAATAAAACTACCCATATTATCTTTTGTAAAATATCCACCCGAATCACCATTATTATCTAAAAAAGGTTCTGCATATTTAATCGGATTTCCATTTTCATATAATTTATCTTCCCTTTCTATAAGAATAGTTGCTTCAAAACGATAAGTAAATCCTGTAAGAAGATCTATTGAAATTCCATTTGCACTTGAAAAAAGTCCATATGCATATGGTTTCTCAACTGCATTTTCTTCGTTCTTCTTAGTATAAAATACATTTATACCAACAAAAGTATTACCATCGTCTGCGCGCATGAGGTATTCTTCTGATTCGTTAATGTAGTCGCCACCAAACGACATTCGGATTGTCTTCATCATAGGTTTTTCTTTCTCTCTATGGGTGCGGTGGTTGCCGTCTTCAAGCGGATCAAAATCACTCTTACAAGCTGATAAAGAGCCAAGTAAAAGTATTAGCAAAAGACTATTTAAAAGTTTTTTCATGATATAAGGTTGTTTATGTTTCTTATTGATTTAAGGTTGATTGAAGGATATCCGATTTAAAGCACCTTCAGGCTTCTGATGGCAGCATTCATATCCGGATTGCCAAATACATAGCTCCCTGCCACAAGCACATCGGCACCCGCAGCTGCAAGCTCTGCTCCCGTCTTTTCATTGACACCGCCGTCTACCTCGATCATGGCCTTAGAACAGCTTCCGTCGCGAAGTTCACGCAATTTCCTTACCTTCTCCAGTGTATGCTTGATGAATGGTTGACCACCAAAACCGGGTTCAACCGACATAAGAAGCACCAAATCAAGCTCAGAGATAATATCTTCAAGAGTTGATACTGGTGTGGCTGGATTCAAAGTCACGCCTGCCATCATCCCTGCCTCATGGATATGCTGGACTGTGCTATAGAGATGAAGACAAGCCTCCTGATGCACGTTCATTATGGCAGCTCCCAATTTCTTCACATGTGAAATCCATTTCTCAGGCTCCACGGTCATCATATGCACGTCGAGCGGCTTCTCACATGTCTTGGCTACACCCTGAAGCACTGGAAATCCAAACGAAATGTTGGGCACCAACACACCATCCATCACGTCAAGATGAAGGAAATCTGCTTCAGAAGCATTGATCTTTTCTATTTCCTTTCCTAAATTGAGGAAATCGGCTGCAAGCAGCGATGGAGATATCTTCATTTGTTTGTATTGTAGGTTTTCTTTTTAAAAGCGTTGTATAGAATATAGAGGATGCATATTCCAAAGAGCGCATACCCTGCATATGTCAGATAGCTATTGTATTGCTCTACCTTTTCAAACAACTGGTCGGGAGACACATGCAGAGAAAGCCAGTATCCAAGGGCTGCCAAAATAGCATTCCAAACCATAGCTCCAAGAGTAGTGAAGAGAGCAAACACTCCAATATTCATCCTCGAAAGGCCTGCAGGTATTGAAATAAGCTGACGGATTGCCGGTATCAGGCGTCCAATGAAAGTAGATATTGCCCCATGTTTGTCAAAATATGCTTCAGCTTTATCCACCTTAGCCCTGTCGATGAGACACGCATGCCCAAACTTGCTGTCGGCAAAGGCATACACTATCGGCCTGCCTACCCAAAGCGAAAGGAAATAATTGATGAAGGCTCCGCATAGAGCACCCAACGTGGCAACCAGGACAACAATGAAGATATTCATATCACCTCCAACACCAGTGTTGGTACAAGCAAGATATGCTGCCGGTGGCACTACCACCTCACTCGGGAATGGTATGAAAGAACTCTCTATCATCATGAATAGAAACACAAAAAGATAATTTGCGTTCTCTACAAACCATTGGAAAAACTGCGAGGCATCGAAAAGACTTGCAAGTATCATATTTGTGTCTTGATTGCTGGTAAATTAATGTTTATACAACGTTTTATTGTGAAATTATAGCCATTCCTACAACATCATTGCAAATTTAGCAATAAAAATCTATTCCTACAATATAAATGACGTAATTTTTTACCTTTTAATTGGAATATTTTCAGTCCTATCAGGAATAATCCGGAACTCTTGAAGCCAAGTATTCACCATATCGTTGAATTCATCGTCCGGCATATCATAAGGAAGCCAGCGTATAGGGATACCCCTTTTTTCCATCCCTCTAAACCAAGTCATCTGCCTCTTAGCAAACTGATGGATAGCTATTTCAAGTTGTCGTCGCATATCTTCAAGGTTCAGCTGCCCTATGACATGAAGAGTGACAAATTTATATTCAAGGCCATAATAGATTAGATCGTCTGGATTTATGCCACTTGCTATCAGATCTCTTATCTCATCTATCATCCCCTCTTCCAATCTTGCATCAAGACGCCGAGTTATCCTTTCTCGCCTCGCATCACGCGGAATATCAATTCCTACGACAAGGCTATCAAGTGGACATGCGGAAGCTCTGTCCGCTGCCTCAGCCTCCTCCGGATGATCGGTGTAATACTGCTGTATTTCTATTGCCCTAAGTGCACGGTCGCGGGTATCTACGTCAGTAGTATTATGGAGAGTCTTATAAGTCTTGAGTATTTCTGTCAGTTCCTCCAGACTTTTTCCAGTCAGAGCCTCGCGGAGTGAATCGTTTCTTGCCACTTCTGGCATCACGAGTCCTGACAAAGCAGCCTCAACATACATCCCGGTGCCTCCACAAAGCACAGGGAGTTTTCCTCTGGAAAGGATATCATCCTTAGCCTTCCGGAAATCTGCAAGAAACCGATGAAGATTATATTTCTCCCCGGCATTGGCAATGTCGATAAGATGATACTTTACGTTGCCATATTCAATAAGGTCTTTACCTGTGCCGATATCCATGCCACGGTAGACCTGACGGCTGTCGCCGCTTATGATCTCGCCATCAAACGAAGAGGCAATGGCGACAGCCCGGCGTGTTTTTCCACATGCCGTCGGACCTACCACTGCAATAATCTCAGGTCTTCGATTTTCTCCAATCTTTTGGTCTGAATTCACTCTTCCTGCTTATGATATGTGCTACTGCTTTTCTTTCCGGATGCTTCACGCAAGAATTTCTTTAGCCTAAAAAATTTGGTATCGCTATTGAATTCTGCAATATGAATCCATTTGTCGTCTTGCAAATCAAGCTTTGATTTCCTTACATCGGTAAGCGTAAGATTTCCTTTATACGACTTTATCTTATTTTTTCTGAAACCATCCTCATCATAAGTTCGCTCAGTGAGAATTATAGTGGAGAGGCGGGAAAGGTCGTTAAGAGCAGTTGTTGCAATTTTTAACGGCTCCTGATTATAGATTTTCTTGACCGTATTGAAATGAATCCATTCTCCTTTTTCTGCCAGGTCCGGATAGTCAGTGATATCTCCGTCGAGGAAATAAAAATACCTTAAAAGCGAGTACTTTTCTATACCGGCAAGATGACGTCCGAAGAAAAACCTGAGTTCGCCACCCCTCTTTCCTGTCATACGCTCTACGATGTTCCTAACTTCTGAAGTAGGAATACCATTGACCGTGCGTCTTGTAATGAAAGGCGTATCAAACACTCCATCTTTCTGATTAAGCCGATCAAATGCATTGCGGTTGATGTAGATATATTCGCCGCATATGACATAGAAGCGGAGATAAGTATGCGCAGTTACGTCCCTGAGTTCTTCAGGGGTAATGATTTCATTATGCTCCTGAAGGTCGAGATAAAGATTGTAGTATCTCATCATGAAGTAGACTTCATCGAGCATAATGGTGATCACGACTATCCAAAGGAATACATACCAATCCCGTCCGTTCTGGTTGATATTTACATATTCTTTCAGATAATAATACCATACGATTACTGTCAGCACTGCAAAGACACAGACAATATTCTTAAGTTGGATATCTGTCTCCCTGTTTGACATCAACCCGAAGTATCCTCGCTCTTTTGCACCTCCATATTGCATTTTAAAACGCTTGTAGGTAGGCATTTTCTTCTTGAAAACTATAGCAAACAAGGAGACGACGAATGTCATCGGAACCAGGATAAGCGATGGGAGAAATGGATCATTGAAAAAGATCATTTCATTTGGAAAATCATATAGTCCCAAAATCTGTATCAAGACAAGGATTATGCTTGTGAAAGTGTAGCCAATCATACTATAGAGGATTGTTTCCACTACCACCATACATCCTGCATTGTCAGAAATATTATTGTTCCAGATCATCCCGTAAAGCACGGCACAGAGAAAAAGCGACAAGGCAGGTGCCATATAATAAGGCAACATATGCACTCCTCCCATTGCTGCTGCTATACACAGTAGCGATATGGCGAGATTTCGCCATAGGTAGTAGAGCTGCATACTGTTGATTTTCCTCAGGTCTTCCATTTTGATGTCAGTCAGTTTTTCCGATATTATTTCAGGTTAGTATCCAAGAAATCCACTACCCTGCGATAGAGCTGTGTACGCGCATTGCAAGTGCGCAGGGAATGATCCATTCCAGTGAATACCATCATATCAAACAGATGTCCTTCAAAGCTCAGTTTTGAGGTATATTTCAATGTGTTGTAGAAATGCACATTGTCATCGCTCGAGCCGCTCATTATAAGCAGGCGTCCTTTAAGTCTATGGCTTCTTCCGATAGCTGAGGCTTCTGCATATCCTTCTTCGTTCTGACCCGGAGTGCGCATGAATCGCTCTGTATAGATGGAATCATACCAATGCCAGTCGGTCACAGCAGCCATTGCGACACCGCATTTGAACGGCGAGTTTTCTGCACTCATTTCCATAAGTGTCATATAGCCTCCGTAGCTCCATCCGAAAAGCGACATGCGTGAAGCATCGACATATGGCAATTTAGCTATCTCATTCGCTCCTGCTATCTGGTCTTCAGTCTCATATTTTCCAAGATGCATATAGACACTTTGACACCATTCTGTGCTTCTTCCACCAGTGCCTCGACCATCCACGGCAGCTACTACATATCCGGATTGGGCTATAAAGTTGAGTCCGTCAAGATGCCATTTGTTGGTCACCTCCTGAGAGCCTGGGCCATTATATTGATACATAAGAAGTGGATATTTCTTTGATGCGTTGAAATCTGCCGGCTTCATTATCATTGCATCCATATCCTGGCCAATGGCATTCTTCACCTTGGTGAGCTCGAATTTCGGTGCATCCGCATATTTAGCAGCATAAGCAGCATTCATCTCAAGCTCGCTGACTTTTTTTCCAGTGGTGCTCCACACAGTATATTGGGGAGGAGTATTCACATCACTCCAGTTTCTGACATAATATGAGAAGTCTTTGCTGAAAGAGCATGATTCCCAACCTGGACCATCATGAAGAAGTTTCATGACCCCTTTTGCATCTACCATGGCCACATTACGGTTGACGGCACCAAGTTTTGTGGTTTGCACGAAATGAGAACCTGCTGCAGATTTTCCGTAATAATTGGTCACATTGAAATCTCCATTAGTGATCTGGCGCAGCAGCCGGCCGTTGTAGCTATACTCATATAGATGTGTCCAGCCACTTCTATCGGAAGCAATCACGAAAGAGTCGTTGCCATATCTGACCATATTATACACGTCATTGTCTATCCATGCCTTACTTTGCTCTGAATAGACCTGTGTTGCGACCGTTGAAGCAGGATTGACACTGAAAATCCGCAGATCATTCTGGTCTCTGTTGAGCTTCATCACCATCAGCCTCTCCCCTTTCCCATCAAATTGGATATTGGGAACATAGTCGTCCTTCTTAAGCTGAAGGTCCATTTCCTTTATCACTCTTGTATTCAAGTCGTAGGTATGTACGGAGACTATCGAGTTTGGATATCCGGGGAGTGGATACTTATATGTGAACGACTCTGGATATGGATCGCCAAGTGGATCTTTATCACAGTATGAACGATATGCATCAAAGCTATATGCCGGCACATCCGTTTCGTTCCACTTCACAAATGCAAGCATCTGGTCGTCGCCACTCCAGCACAGTGAGCACTGCACGCCAAATTCTTCCTCGTATACCCAATCAGGAGCGCCATTAGTGATTTTATTCACTTCTCCATCGGTTGTGACAGCAATATCCGTCTGATAATCAAGATTAGATATGAAGATGTTATTATCCCTTACATAGGCGATACGCAGACCATCATGCGACATAGTAGCACCTCTCTGAGCCCCTTTGGTCGACACTCGCTGCATGGTATGACGCATTGTGTCGTAGACATAGTATTCTGCAGTGAAACTATAGCGCCAGATTCCTTTGACGTCATTCCAAAGAAGGATCTTACGCCCGTTGTCCGACACCTTATAACCGTTGAAAGAGTCAATCTTAAGATCTCCCTTCACTGCATTCAGGTCGAAGAGCGTACCGGTCTTCTTTCCGGTCTCATAACTGTATATATCAATAGTCTTCCTATCTTTGCTGACCATGCTATAGGTTTTTCCATCGGCCAATGGACGCATCTCCCCTATTCCGGCAGGCGCACAAACCTTTATGTCGCAATAATCCTCTACTTTGAGCGGAGCTGCTGCCGAAGCAGCCGCTGCCATACCCACTATAGCCATCAGCGCAAGAACCTTTTTCTTCATATCTTACGGAGCTGAAAATTTTAAATTAATAAGAACGCGCGAAAATCACACGACGTGCTGAGGGTTTACCAGTCACCATACATACACCTGGAGTAGTGTCTCCTTCGAAAGGAATACAGCGGATGGTAGCCTTGGTCTCATCCTTTATCAACTCCTCTGTCTCAGGAGTGCCATCCCAGTGAGCAAGTATGAACCCTCCTTTTTCTATCTTTTCCTTAAATTCTTCATAGGTATCGGCGGTGGTAGTCATCTCATCACGATACTTACGGGCCTTTTCAAGGAGGTTCTTCTGAATGTCTTCGAGCAGGCTTGCCACTGTGTCTTCGATTCCTTCAAGAGGCAAGGTCTCTTTTTCCAGTGTGTCACGGCGCATGACTTCCACTGTACCGTTCTCAAGATCGCGGGCACCGATGGCGAGGCGCACGGGGACACCCTTTACTTCATAGTCGGCAAATTTAAAGCCGGGACGCTTGTTGTCGGCATCGTCATATTTGACACTTATTCCTTTAGCGCGTAGATTCTTCACTATAGAATCAACTCTCTCTGAAATCTTAGCAAGGCTCTCAGCATCCTTATAGATTGGCACAATCACAACCTGAATAGGTGCGAGATGAGGAGGAAGCACAAGGCCATTGTCGTCAGAATGAGTCATGATAAGCGCACCCATCAGTCGGGTTGAGACTCCCCATGAGGTAGCCCATACATATTCCGGCTTATTATCCTTGTTGATATATGTCACATCAAATGCTTTGGCAAAGTTTTGACCGAGGAAATGGCTTGTGCCAGACTGAAGGGCCTTACCATCTTGCATCATCGCCTCGATAGTGAATGTGTCGACTGCACCGGCAAACCTCTCATTAGGAGATTTTACACCCTTGATGACGGGGACAGCCATATAGTTTTCGGCAAAATCAGCATATACTTCAAGCATCTTTCTTGCCTCAGCCTCAGCCTCTTCTCTTGTGGCATGGGCTGTGTGACCCTCTTGCCAAAGGAATTCAGCAGTACGAAGGAACATTCTTGTCCTCATTTCCCAACGCATCACGTTGGCCCACTGGTTGATAAGGATTGGGAGATCACGATATGAATGAATCCAGTTCTTATATGTATTCCATATGATGGTCTCTGAAGTAGGACGAATGATAAGTTCCTCTTCGAGCTTAGCCTCCGGGTCTACTACAACACCGTTGCCATCAGGGTCATTCTTCAGGCGATAATGGGTCACAACAGCACATTCCTTAGCGAATCCCTCTACATGCTCAGCCTCGCGGCAAAGAAATGACTTGGGGATAAGAAGAGGGAAATATGCATTCTGATGTCCCGTTGCCTTAAACATATCGTCGAGCGTACGCTGCATCTTCTCCCAAATGGCGTAGCCATAGGGTTTGATGACCATGCAACCTCTCACTGCAGACTGCTCTGCGAGATCGGCCTTTACAACGAGTTCGTTATACCACTGTGAATAATTGTCTGATCTTTTTGTAAAATTCTTTAGTTCTTTTGCCATGACAATGCAAATATATTATCCTAATTAAAGGTTTTGATTTTATATTTTATATTTAGTCTTTACCGCAACCTGTCTGCTGCCCTGAGTTTCTTATGGTCGCCTGAAATCAGACGATAAGCAAGGATATCTGCTATTAGGGCCAACACTGGTGCACAAATGAAGACGCTCCAGCTGACATTCGACTGGAAATCGGATGCAAATCCGGGTGCGGCAAACGCTATGATCACTCCAGCTGCTACACTGAAGAGGGCCGAGATAAGCGCCACTTTCTTCTGCAGATTTAAATTCTTGAAGCAGAAAATGTCGATCAGCGGAAGTATACATGCCAATAGCGACACGATGAAAAGGAATATCGTGCCTATGCCGGTGGCCTCATCAGGAGCAGTAGCTATACCCTCCCTGAAAATGCCAAGAGCAGTCACATTGAATGTGTATGCTTCAGTCTGAATCTGTCCGAGTGAACAGAACGAGAAAATCCCCATCATTACCCCAGCAATCAGCAGCATGACTGTCTGCCATCTCTGTATTACCATATCTTTTAATAAATTGTATTTTATAAAATTTCGTCAGCTTTCCTAATTTATTAAATATATGTTTAAGAAAGTTTACATTTACAATGCAAAATTAATAAAAAATATGGAGTCAACAACGATTTTTGGCATTTTATTTGTTTTTAGTTATAGGAAGCATGTGCAATTTACGTGTTTTCATCAAATATTATTACAGAAAATGAAAGAAAAGACTAAATATTCTCTCCCTGTTCAAATCAAAATGCTATTGGATGCAGGTCGCTATAAAGACTGTTTCACTCTGATAAGGCGGCGTCTGACTGAGATTCCCGTAGCCGGAGCGCTCAATAAGATTTCCCAATCAGAAAGCACCTACCGATATATGCTTGACTTCCATGCCCGCGGACTTGCAGATCCTGGCAGAGAGGCTATGCTTGCCGATATTAGGCATGAACTCATTGAGATTGGGCAGCAGATTGAAAAAGAAGCGGCATCGTCTGATTCTCCTGAGATATTTTTCTCTACTCTCAGGATGTGTCGCCTGCGTCCTGCCGATCTTCAGAAGTCATTAAAAAAGGTAGTGGAGTTGAAAGCCATTTCCGACCTCTCTCTCACTGCTGGCACCTATCCCGATTCGGTGATGTCGCAGATTGAAGAGGAAGAAGAAAAGATATTCAATATCATCTGGACTGCCGACTCTCTCAAAAAAGAGGATTATAATGCCATTGAGGATGCCGTGAAATCTTCATTGCCATTCACGACTGCTGCTCTCTGCATCTCAGCGGCTGGGCTTTCGCTTATGAGATACTATAATCAGAATGCCCTGCTGATGCTGATTTCCCTCTCAAGGGAGGCAGATCCTCGCATTTCATCAAGGGCTCTTTCCTCGCTGATCTTAGCGCTCAGCCGTTGGCCCGGTGAAGTTTCCGACGACCGCCGTGTGAAAGAGGCTCTGGAGTCCCTTCCCGACCTTGACGGAATCCCGGAAAAGATACGCACTATTGTGAAGACTATCATACGCACTCGCGACACTGACCGTGTGTCGCGGAAAATGCAACGCGAGGTCATTCCCGGCCTGATGCAATTCGGTCCGGACATCATCAAGCGTCTGAAGAAAACCTCCGAAGAAGCCTCTTTCTATGATCTTGAGGCAAATCCCGAATGGGAGGAGATTCTCAGCAAATCCGGACTCGAGGATAAACTTAGAGAACTCACAGAAATGCAGATGGAAGGTGCTGATGTGATGATGGCGGCATTCTCCAACCTCAAGAATTTCCCGTTTTTCCGGAAGGTGCGCAACTGGTTTCTTCCCTTCACTGTCCAGCATCCGATGCTGCGATCGCTCAAATCTCAGGATGAAGAAGGCATAGCCTCTATGCTTGAGATGAGTGGCCTGATGTGTGACTCCGACAAATACTCATTTGCCTTCTCTCTTGCGTCTATGCCGGAAATGCAGAGAAACATGGTGCTCTCTCAGATGCAAGCCCAGACCCAGCAGATGAAGGAGCAGATTGAAGACATGAAGGCTCTCAAGGCCGGAACTGAATTTGAGACTTATCTCACAGGATTTCTGCGTGATCTTTATAGATTCCACAAATTATATCCAAAGAGAGGTGAGTTTTTCGATCCATTTGCCGATGCCCTCGACTTCACATCTATCCCTATGGTGGCAGGCATAATGGAATCGGAAGATGATGAGCAGCTGATAGCAGAGTTTTATTTCAAACGCGGCTACTATGCCGAAGCACTCCCTTTGCTCTATAAAGTGGCTGCACATGGAGGAGCACCCCACGTTTGGGAGAAGATTGGGTTCTCTTTGGAAAAGACACAGGAAGATTATAAGGAAGCAATTGAGGCTTATATGAAAGCCCAATTGTTCAATCCCGAGAGCCGCTGGATATCACGACGTCTTGGAATATGCTATCGCAAGTCTGGCGACTTCCGCAATGCCTTGGAGTATCTCGAACAAGCACGGCCTGAAAATGGGGAATTTGACAGAAGCCTTTCCATGCTAATAGCCGACACTTACGCAGATGCCGGGAAATGGGATGATGCCCTTAAGGAACTTTACCGTGTTGACTATGAGCTGCCGGATGATCCGGATGTAATTCGCAGAATAGCACGTTGTGCTTTTAGAGCCGGAGATCTTGAAAAGGCTGACGCACAGTTAAGGATGATTCCAAACATCAGTCTGTCGGAAGATGACTACCGCCTGATGGGGCATATAGCATTTCTTAGAAAAGAAATGGCTGAGGCTTCAAGGCTATACCGGCTGACAGTGCGACCAAACGATGAAAAAAGACTTTGGAAAAGCCAGATACTTGCCGATAGCGACACTCTAATGTCTCTTGGAGCATCGCGTACCGACCTTATTCTCCTGCTTGAATCAATTGCCTACTCCTTGGAATAATAAATTCATCTTTCGCTTGCGAAAGATGAGGGTTATAGGGTTATGGGGATATAAGGTTATGGGGGTAAATTTTGCATAAAAAATAAAGGAATCCGATGTGGATTCCTTTTATTTTATAATTTGTTATTTTATAATTTTGCCATTCTGTTGATTTCAGCCCTTATCGCCGTGACGGCTTCCTGAACATCCTTTGCATAGGTGATTCTATCTTGAACCGCTGTTATGCCGTGAAGCACCGTGGCATGACGCCTGTTGAGCTTCGCGCCTATTGCAGATGAAGACAATCCCGTAAGATCATGACAGAGATACATGATCACCTGGCGTGCATCTGCTATGTCCCTGACACGGCTCTTTGTGAATATCACGTCTGGATTAAGTTTAAAGTATTCTGCTGTGGCATCCACAATCATATCGAAATTAATCGGTTTCGTAGTGGGAGCCGACTTGATCGTATGGCGCATCACATCTTTTGTGAGCTCAAGCGTCACTGGGCAGTTGAGCGTAATAGAGCGCGTCAGCAGACCCATCACTATGCCTTCAAGTTCCCTGACACTTCCTGTGGCTCCACTTGCGATGCAGTCGATGATATCGTCCGACAAGGCAAGACCGTTTTTCTGGGCCTTAAACTTCAGGATATTCCGGCGCAAGGCATAATCCGGCTTCGGAAGTTCCTCAGTCACGCCCCATTTGAATCGGTCGATAAGTCTGTCTTCAA
>DAAK01000227.1 GCA_001701075.1 Bacteroidales bacterium GP3
TTTAATGGCTATTTTGTTTTTCAAAGTCACCTAATATGAGGAGCCTCACATTGCGAGGAGTTCGCCGAGAAATAAATAGTGTTGATATGCTTATGAATCAGAATAAACATGTATCAACACGCAATAATCAATTTTTTGGAGATATTTTTTTAAATTATTGTTGCTTATGTAGAAATTAATTTGTAAATTTGCGACATATACCACTAAAAAGCTCAGCCTTGCCGCATGAGTTGAATAAGCACTTTCCGTAGTTGCGTCGACGGTAAACGTACTTCTAACAAATATACTCATCAGAAAATAACATAAAATACCTAAAAATATGAAGATTCTAAGTAAGATTTCTCTCTTGCTCACAGTTTTTTTCTTGTTTGGAGCATTCGAGATGTCCGCAAAGGACAAAGAAGACGAATCCCCCCTTCGCAACTATACTATCGAAGGTGCCGGGCGCACTGCCGGTCAAGGCTCTTATATGGTGAAGGTGACAGTTACCACAAAGAACAAGAATCTCCCGGACCGGGACATTTCAAAATGTGCAGTACATGGTGTGCTTTTCCAAGGATTTTCAGGGGATAATCATCACACAGAGAAGCCACTTGCCCGTTCTGCTTCAGCGGAAGCTGAGCATAAGGAATTTTTTGATTCCTTCTTCTCATCATCGCGTGCCGCACAATATGCAAATCCAGTGCAATCCACACGCCAAGTGACCAAATCCGGAAAGGAATATGTGATCACCGAAATAGTAGAGGTTCAGAAGGATCTTCTGAAGAAAGATCTTCAGGATGCAGGGGTTTTGAGATCGTTGAATTCCGGATTCTAAGGATTCAAGGCTTAATATAGAACTAACTAAGATACATGATGAAAACAAGGGCTTGGTTGATTATATTATTTTCGATTGTCACTTTGCAATGTTGGAGTGTCGGAAATGGGGATGATGTTGTGATGCCACAAGAGAAAGGGCTTGGAACTCATCACAAGGATTATTCTACATTTAATAAAGGCTTTTTCTTTGCCACTGAAGCACAGGGTGGCTATTCTTTGACCGGAAGCGGAAAGGGATTGGGGCTTGCCGCAGTCAATCTGACAGGAGGATATCGGTTTTCTGATTATCTGAGAGCAGGTGTTGGTATAGGACCTCGTTTTTATTTCGACAATCATGACAATGATGGCTTCGACGGCCTGATGCGAAATGCATCAGGGAAAGTGGGATTAGCGTTGTTTGTCAATGTAAGAGGCAACTTTATTCCATCCGACTACCGTACTATAGTGCCATATTGGTCATTTAATCTTGGAGGCTCTTTCCCTGATGGATTTTTAGCTAATCCTACAGTCGGAGTGCGTATAGGAGAAAAACGCTCAGCATTTTTGCTTGGCCTCGCCTACACCTTGCAAGGAGTTAGACAAATAAAAGACGCAGAGATTAAACACAGTGCAACATCCTTTCTGATGTTGAATTTGGGATATGAATTTTAAATAATTTAATACATAACATTATGAAATTAAAAGCAGTAATAAGCCTATTAGCAGGCATAAGCGTGTCAATGTCTCTATTGACAGGATGTAACACTCCCCAACAGATAGATTCTACCTATGCCAATTATAAATTCGCGACTCAATGTCTCGGACAAGATGGTGAGTTTGAGACTCTTCGCGTCTGGGGAAAGGGTAAAAATAAGTCAGATGCTCTTGAAATGGCTAAAAAGAATGCACTACGAGATGTAATATTCAAGGGAATCACTGCTGGCAATGGAGGTTGCAAGACACGCCCTTTGCTTTCTGTTGCTAACGCCGAAGAAAAGTATGAGCAATATTTTAATGCCTTCTTCAGAGACGGAGGAGCCTGGAATAAATATGTAAAGATAGATGAAAAACGTGGCTCACGAAAAGTATCAAAAGGCACTGAAATCGAAAATTGGGAGACTACTGTTCGAGTAAATGTGACAGA
Source organism: Bacteroidales bacterium GP3 (assembly GCA_001701075.1). Classification (GTDB taxonomy): domain Bacteria; phylum Bacteroidota; class Bacteroidia; order Bacteroidales; family Muribaculaceae; genus Lepagella. The sequence goes on from DAAK01000227.1 coordinate 1,943, forward strand.
ATTGGAATCCCGGTTGATAGAAGATAATGTTCTCCATAAATAAACATTAAAGATGAAAGTAATAAAATTATATCTCACACTGGTCTTATTGTGTGTTGCAAACATAGCTCTCGGACAAGCAAAAAAGCCCACCATTATGGTGCTTCCAGCCGATGTGTGGTGTATTGAAAATGGTTATTATTCAAGTGAGTCTAATCAGGGCCGTACTCAGAAGATAGTGGATTACGAAAAAGCTCTTCAAGAAAACTCTGATTTGATCAATGTCATCACAAAAATAGGGGAACTTATGGCAGATCAAGGCTTTCCTCTAAAGGATATGGCATCTGAAATCAAGAATATCAACCGAGCAAATGTAGAGGATGAACAAACTGTCAGTTCAACAAGTGGCGCCATGTTGGCTGAAACATCACTTGAAAAACTGACACGCAGGGCTAAGGCAGACATCTTGGTAGAGGTGGTTTGGAAAATTAATTCAAACGGCCCCAAGAAATCTGTCACATATACATTGCGTGGAATAGATGCCTATAGCAACAAGCAGGTTGCTGCAGCCCAAGGCACTGGAGCTGAATCTTTCAGCGCATCTACTCCAGTCCTTATTGAAGAAGCCGTGATAGGAAAAATGGATAACTTCATTGCTCAGCTTCAAAATCATTTTGACGATATGATGGAAAATGGCCGAGAGATAGTGGTAAGGGTTCAATCTTTCGACAATGGAAGCGGTTTGAGTATGGAGTCGGAATTTGATGGAGAAGAACTTACCGACATAATCGATACTTGGATGAATGATAACTCGGTAAAGCATCGTTATAATCTGTCGGACGCAGGCGAGACATCCTTGATGTTTGAGCAAGTTAGAATCCCTCTTTATCGAGAGAATGGGTCGCCGATGGATGCTCGTCAGTTTGTGACAGGTCTTAGAAAATATCTTTCAAAAGCACCTTATAACATCACAGGAAAAATAGTAACCAAAGGCCTTGGACAGGCAAACCTGATCCTTGGTGAAAAATAAATCCAGTATGAAGCGTTATATAAATTTAGTCGGGCTTTTTGTAGTTGCGATAATCGTTGCTATAAATCCTGCATATGCGGATAATTGTAAGGTCCCTCTGACAGTCATGACGATGGATCAGACAGATGATGTTCCTTCCGGAGCATTGGATCATCTTGCCAATCGCCTAAGCAGCATAATGACTTCAGATGGGGCTGTCACTGGCATATCAGATACAAGATTCTTTATTTCCGGAAAATTTTCTCATATGATGGATGAGGTATTGCCGGGACCACCAAAGCAGTATACTGTACATAGTGAGCTGACTATCTATGTCGGAGATGCCGAATCCGAAAGTTTATTTGGAAGCTGCACTTTAGATCTCCGTGGCGTAGGAAATTCAAAGCAAAGGGCACTTATCAATGCTATGCGCAATGTGAATGAAAACAATCCTAAACTAAAGAGACTGATTGATCAAGCCTCAAATAAGGTCATTTCATATTATGATGCCAATTCTTCACAGATTTTAGCTAAGGCAAGGAAAGCTGCTTCAGTACAAAACTACGAGGAGGCAATGTATTATGCATTTTCCATTCCCGAATGTTGTAAGGCATATGGAAAAGCTGTGGATGATGGTCTGGAATATTATCAGACGTATATCGACGTACATGGCAGAAAACTTTATGAGCAGGCAAGAGCCTATTGGACAGCCGAGCCGAATGCAGAAGGAGCCGCCAAGGCATTGCCGCTTCTCGTGCAAATTCCTGTAGGATCATCCGTCTATCCAGAAGCTGAAAGGCTTGTAAAGGAAATGAGCGCAGTTGTCAAGAATGATAAACAGTTTGAACAGCGTAAGAAATATCAAGATGCTGTAGACATCAAGAAAATGGAGATACAATCCGCAAAGGAAATCGGTGTTGCTTGGGGTAAAGGACAGCAACCAAGGACAACTAACATAACATGGATAAGATGATCTCGATTAAAAAAATATTGACAAACGTGCTGACATTGACATTCTTCATGTCGGTATCTTTTACTGTCAATGCCCAACTTACCCCGATAAGTAATTCAAAAGGTAAGTGGGGATATGAAGATTCGAATGGAAATCTCGTAGTGAAGTATAAGTTTAATGCGGCAGGTGATTTTAAGGATGGAGTCGCACTTGTTCAAGACGGGAAAAAATATGGAGTCATTGATGAGACAGGCAAGTTTGTAGTCAAGCCAGAGTATGATATGATCACTGATTATAATCAACTCGGTCTTGCCGAGGTCATGAAAGGTGATAGCCATGGTTTTATCGACAAGGCAGGCAAGCTTGTGATCCCATGTAAATTCAAATTTGTTGGCGGTTTTAATACCAATGGAATGGTATGGGTAAACGAAGGCGGCAAGCTTGAGAAAGGTAAAATTACCGGTGGAAAATTCAATATATATAGACCGGATGGCACTCCCTTGTTTGAAAAATCATATACTACAATTGGAACGTTTGTGCCCTGGAAGAAGATTTATTCTCAGACAGATCTCGAAAATATGACTAATATAGAGAAGAATCTGATAGAAGGTAAAAACTATACATTCTGGCGAAAATTGCTGATTACGTATTCACCCAGTTCCGTCTTGCCCGACGATGTGCAAGCATATTATGCGTCGGATAAGGCAGATGGCAATTATAATGGAGTATTCTCGCCACAAGGCGAAATGATTATTCCTGTTGGTAAATATTATTTTGCCAATTGGCCTGAAAATGGAATATCCATTGTCTTTCCCAAAAAGGGTACCGCCAATTTTTATAATGTCTATAGCGGCAAAATGCTGCTTAATAAAAATATAGAAGGCAGCTGGGGCTTTAATGATGGTTATTGCATTGGTATTGATGGTGGATTATACTTTATATATGATACCAATGGACAAAAGGTATCGTCTGGATACACCAAGATTTACCCGATTAATAATGGAGTGCATGTAGTAAGGCAAGAAACTGACAATTATGGAATGATTACTGCAGACGGACGCGAATTGTTGCCCGCTGTCAATTATGCCGTATATCCATGTCTTGAAGGACGCAGTCTTGTAAAAGAAATGTCATCTTCTCTTGTCGGTTATAAGAACAACAAAGGAGAATGGGTTATAGAACCTACATATGAAGACGGTTTCTCTTTCAATGGAGGAAATGCAATGGTAAAATCGAATGGAAAATGGGGCATGATCAGTCTTAGTAATGACATTGTCCTCCCATTTGATTATTCCGACTTAAAACTAAAATTCAAACCTGATCAGCACCTGATATGGGCAAAGCGCGATAACGGCAATTTTGAATGTTTCGATATAAAGGAGGGAAAAGTCTTGATTCCTGCTTTGTATGATGATGCATATGGTTTTGGAAGCCTTCTTGATGGCCTTGCAATGGTTAAGAAAGGAAGCTCTGATGCAAGTTGGGGGTGGATAGACACAGAAGGTGTAGAGGTAGTGCCATGTTCCTTTACTGAAGTGGATGCAAAAAAAGCAGGCAAGGAATATGAAGACTCCGGCAGATCGGCATGGACGCCATATACTACTTATATTTTTAAGCTCCATAATAATCCGGTCTCTGTTGATTTCAATTCCGTTGTAGAAGAAGAATTGTGGGACTACTAAATCCATTGAAAATGAAAACATATAAAATACTATTAGTTGCAATCCTTTCTATATGCGGGCTTTCATCAGAAGCAGCTGTTTCGCAGACAGATAGTCTTAGGTCAAGGCGAAGCTCTCTTTGCAGCATTATGATAAAGCATGTGGAGGATAAATATGCAAAGGAAATAGAAGAACAGTTTCTTGAGATTCCAATTGATGACAAATTCAACGATCATAACCTGTCGGTAAGAGTAGCCTATGTAGATGGGACAAAACCATCTACATCAGACATCACCCAATTTGTTGAAAATAATCAGTTGGCCTCAAGATTAGTGGCCCGTTGGTTCAATCGAAATAAGTTTAACGGAGAGTGTAATCTTGATTTGATAAAAAGTCGAGGACTTTACGATGCATCTGCAATGGACTATGAGTTGGCCTCGAAGAGTGTTTTAGGGAAGGCAGCTCTTGAAGATGCAGGGGAAGACTTGATTGGTCACACTTATTTGATGGTCAATGATATAACTTATATTGACAAGGGGAAGCGTTCAAGCATGTGGGGAGGCATTGCAGGAGCTTTACTTACGGCTGGAGCAATGTATGCCGGTGTAGATGAAAGTACTTCCCATGATATTGGCAATCTTGGCAATGCAGTCGTATCTTCCCTTAAGGGTTTTAGAGTTAAAATTCATACACGTCTTTACCGATTAATATGGGATGAGCCTACAGCTGCCCTCTTCTATTCAAATCATTATAGTCAGGAAGGAATGTCGACTGATCCAACTCTATTCGATAAGGAAAGAGAAAAGTATCACGTGGAGTATGTCGGAGACGTAGTGTCGAAAGGAGGCACTACTTCATTCTTAGGTATCAATGAAGACCAGCCTGAACTGATGATAAGAAAGGCATGTACTCGAGCTATCGATGAGAATGTGGCCGATCTTCAGAAGAAATATGAGCAATTCCGTACAAAATCACCTATTTTATCGGTAAATCCAACCATTACAGCTCAAATTGGCTTAAAAGAAGGTATTTCTTCCGACTCCAAATTTGAAGTGTTGGAAAGACAGATTAAGGATGGAAAGACTACCTACAAAAGAGTGGGAATCGTCAAACCTATTGGAAATATGATTTGGGACAATCGTTTTATGGCAGCCGAAGAAGGTGCCTATGGGGCTAATCTTGGAAGCACCACCTTCAAAAAGGTAAGTGGTGGCGACTTCTATCCAGGCATGCTCCTCCGAGAAATAGATTGACATCATCCATCATCAAATAAAAAAAGGAGAATCCAATTTATGAATTCTCCTTTTTTTATTTATCTTATTCTTTTATTTAAGGGCGGATGAAACTTGCTCGGCAATTTGCTTCATGCCGTGGATATTGGGATGACCCGCAGTCTTGTCTATGTCATGGAGCTCGACATAGGGAACTCCGTAATGGTCACAGGCCTCTACAATCGAGGTGGTTATCTCAGGTTTCAAGCCATCGTTTATGATGTAAAGGAGTTCCGTATTCGGATAACGGTCTACTATGTGTGAAAGCATATATGTTAGAGCCGGACGGAATGATTTCAATTGTTCCTGATTCCAGTCACTCCATACGAACTCACCTATTGGAGAATTTGCCCAGGAATCGTTTGTAGCTCCGAATATGAGCAGTATATCAGGGCACCCAAGATTGTCCATACGGTTGATAAAAGCCCTTTCTGTGTAGTCTTCTCCGCGATATCCGGTGGTGCAGATGGTAGAGCCTGAATAGGAATTATTCTGTTCAAGCTTGAGTCCGCCATCTTTTATAAGCTGATGCCACCAGGTTTGCTTCACATCGGTCACATCCGTAAGATCGGGATTTGCTTTGACAAAATACCACATTTCATTGGTTTTGGGTTCAATGAAGTTTTCGAAAGTGGAGTACGAGTCACCAAGAATGGAGACACTTTTCTTAGATTGAGCCGAGATGAGCGAGCCTGAAGTAATAATGAAGGCAGCGACCAAGACGCCAATCCTTCTGATGTAGTTATTTTTCATATTATTGGATTTAATTTTTTACAAATTTAATGATTTTTATTATCTCCTCCAAATTATTTTTCTACCGCTTAAATATTAA
>DAAK01000093.1:0-5076 GCA_001701075.1 Bacteroidales bacterium GP3
AAAATTAGTAAATTTCTTTGGATTAAAAAAACAATAAACGTTTTGAAATAATTTTCGGGGCGGAATCTATGGCCGTCGGCGCGCGTTAACCCGTTGAAATACTATATATTAAGACGCCTGCTGATGGCATTGCATTAATGACTTTCTCCAATGTGTTAAAGGGCCGAAGGCGCCACGCCCGCGACAGGCGGCTCAGAAAGAGTCATTTTGGGACGCCTTCCGGGCGCTTCCGGAATACGAAAAAGAATGCATGGTTTTTAGTCGCGAAACCTTGGTTGCTATGGCGGCGCATCATGCGTCGCGGTACGATGTAAATAAACTTGTCGATGAGTTCAAAGCCTTGAAGCATGGCCTGACGAATGGCATAATCAGAAATCCATTCCTGCCGCCCGTTCACAACAAAATCCGTCGTCTTATACACAAGGATACCCTTGGGCTTCAGAATGTTATATGCAATCGCAATCATTTTCTGATGATGGTGATAGGCAGCATCCAGAGTGGCAAATCTGTCGGGGCTTTCTTCTCCTTTTCGGTCGATATAGTGCGGTAGATCAACCACTACGGAATTATACAACGGCAGAGAGTCAGTCACCAAATCCAAATCTTTGACATTAGGGAATTGCGGATACTTGTCGAAGCAGAAATGAGGCCGCGGCAGGTACTTATAAAAATCGCCGTCACCAAAAGTCAGGTCGCAATCAAAGGTCGCGGCATCTTCAAGATAGAGATGCAGTATGGATCGTAGTATCACATCCTCTTTTTCGCTTACGGTGAGCAATGTGGCTGCGTTTTCTTGCTTCCCGATTGTGGAAATCTTGCCGTTGAGAGTCTTTTGCGGCTTATTCTCAGGTTTTGAATATTTACGAGCAGTGTTTATACTAATATCGAGGTCGGAAGCTATCGCGCGAATTGAAGCATCTTTGTGTCGTTTAAGATATTTCTGAACGTTTGTAAACATTAGTAACTGTTGCTCATATTTCCGGTCAATACCGCGATTGCGGATATACCGGCGCACAGCCGCCTCAGAGACTCCTGATTCGGCGGCTATCTCCTGCACTGTTTTAGTCGGCGAGTACTTTATTTTCGTTCCCATGCTGCAAAGATAATCATTCTTTGGCTCTCGAAAGCTATCAATAAATGACTTTTTATGTAAACTTTCTTATTCGATTTGGAGAATGACGCGTTTGGATTGTAACTTTGCATAACCAAACACGAAATATTATGGGAAAACCGACAGCTATTTACATTCACGGCTACCTGTCAGGCGCGAACAGCTCTACCGGGCAGAAGCTAAAAGCCATGAAAGGTCACAGATTTAACATTCTCACTCCTGAGGTCAACGCCGACCCTCAGCACTCGCTGAAAGTCATTAACGACCTGATAAAAGAGAGCCGACCGGCCATCATTATAGGCTCGTCGATGGGCGGACTTTATACCCTCGCGTGCGAAAGTGGCGAGACACCGCTCGTGCTTATCAATCCACTGTTAACGCCCGTTGAAAGTATCGCCGAGCACTTCTTGAACAAGACCTTCGCATATCATAGCAAAAGACTTGACGGTGCCACCGAGACGACCATTACTGACAAGGAACTCAAGCAGTTTGCAGAGCTTGAAGCTCAAATCCCATCGCTGATTGAAGCTAAGCGACCTCACCTCGCTGCGATACTCTCCACTTGTGATGAACTGCTCGGAGACAGCCACCTCAAAAAATTGCAAGGTAAAGTCAAGCGGCTTTACACCTTCGACGACTTCGGCCACCGTTGCGGCGGCANNCACCGTCAAGTCTTTTGCTATGATACGATCGCCTCGTTGATGGAAGAGGCAATAGAATCCTGAATTTTTATACGATGCTGCCAGTCTCATTTTGTCAGAGCTAACCAGAACTTATTTTAAAGGCTTGCTTTGTTTTGTAGCGGACGCTAACATAAATACAATATGAATATTCCAGACCAACAATTGAGAATCTTCCTTTCCTCCACTTTCTCTGATATGCAGGAAGAGCGCGACGCACTTGTCAAGCTTTTCAGAGAAATGGCTGTTGAAGGGCAACGCCGTGGGATTGATATAAAGCTCGTCGACCTCAGATGGGGAGTCACAGATGATCAACGACGCACAGGTCGGGTAATATCCACTTGTCTACAGGAAATCGATAATTCGCGTCCGTTTTTCATTGGACTTATCGGCGACCGTTATGGGTGGATTCCCTCGATGGAGGAACTCGCAATAAATCCCGAACTTCGCAAGAAAATGCCCATTGTTGAGGAATACTGCAAACAGGGCCTAAGCATCACAGAGATAGAAATGAGATATGGCTCGCTGGATGCTACCTCTAACCGCGATTCACTATTCCTTATAAAAGGCGATTTTAAACCGGAGAATGAGAGGCACCATGAGCTTTATCAGAAGTTGATATCCGGAAAAGTGAATCATTTGTTTTACTATTCTATAGAGGAGCTGACTACACAGACGCGCGCCGAAATGATACAGCTCCTTGACCGTAACTTCCCTATCCTTTCAGATGTACCCGAGTGGAAACAGTATCAAAAAAAGCATGACAACATCTCGAAGACTCTAAGAGACGGTTATATCCCTTATAGTAATTATATTTCTTCTTTGAATCAGTGGCTTAAGTCTGATTCTCAATATCTTGTAGTGAGTGGTGAACCTGGCAGTGGTAAAAGTGCTCTCATCGCCCATTGGCTCAGCGCTAATGACTTTGGAGAATACAAGGTGATATATCACTTTATTGGAAATGGTCTCGCCGAAGGTGCTTTTACCGAGATCCAGCGACATTTCCTCACACGCTTGGAAAATGAGTACGGATTGGAACCAACGCCGGTAAAGGAGACGAGCGAATATGAAGACTATATTATAGAACTTGAGGGAGCGCTCAAAGCCGCCGCTCTTCATGGTGATAGATGGCTTCTTGTTGTCGATGGCCTTAATCATATTCAAAATGATGCCATGACAAAAATGATGATGTGGTTTCCTGAACTTCCACCCTCTCATAAGGCACTGTTCTCTACCATCAAAGGTGATGTTACATATCAACGGCTTTGCGAGGCATGCGGATATGAGGAGATATGTTTGCTCCCACTCAACGAAGATTTAACCTTAGAAATATTGAATAGGTATCTTGCCAATGTAGGAAAGACTCTTGATTCTGCGCTTGCCAAGATGATTGCGACAAATCCATTATTCTATAATCCAAGCGTCTTACGTTTGTTGCTCGATGAACTGCTGACCTACGGTGTATATGAGACGATTGGGTCTGATGTGTCTTACTACGCCGAGTCAAAGGATAAGATTGGTTTTTATACCAAAATCATCGCTCATGCCCAGGATTATTACGGTAATCAGGTTATAAAGGATGTGCTCTGTCTTGTTGTTTGCACAAAAGATGGGCTTTCGGACTCTGCAATCATTGAAATCCTCAATCTCGACCAGCTCGACTGGGCGATGATTTACGCAGGACTGCAGCGGATACTTGTCTTCTATAATGGCAAGTATAGGATTATCAATACAGACTTTCAGACCACAATAATTTATTATTTCAAATTAGAAGATGATGATTGCCTCAATATGGTGAAGTATGAGACTCGTATTCTGACTCATCTTGAAAAAGATAATACGGATATTGAAGAAATGGCATATCTGTATTTCTGCACCGATAATATTGAAAAACTACACGCTCTATTAATAAATCCGGTAAATGTCGAGTTATGTTTACACAGTGATAGACTTTTTGCCATGTACTGGAATGCTATTATGGAACAGACCGACTACTCCCTCGATGAATATCTCGACCTTGAGTTTCAGAATTTACCAGACTGGGACGTGGATGAGCAATTGGAGTTTTTGGCTCTCGCTATCGAAACACAATTTTCTGACTTTGAACTTTCGATTAAATTAAAGGAAAAGCAAATAGCCTATCTTCTTTCTGACAATAAGAAGAATGGCACGGATAATTCCTACGTAGGTAGCATATATGACTCAATCGCTCAGACTTATATTGATTTGGGGAATTGGGAAAAGGCGAGGGATTGTCTCAATAAGGCTTTTTCAATATATACATCTTCAAGCGATGGCATTTGGTCGAACCATTTTTTTATTTTGGGCAATTTAAATTGCGCGACGGGGAATCGGGAAGAGGCTCTGGACTTCTTTCTCAAGGCTATTGAAATGGAAGAAGAGGCCGACGAGGAAGTGCCATGGAAATATTTCAATAACGCAGGCCTTACTTTATTTTATTTAGGCCGGTTGGAGGAGGCTCATGATATGTTGTATGAAGCACTTGAAAAAATTAAGAAAAATATGATAGTGCAGACCCTCGAGGGCGCAATGGTAATGAATAATCTTGGTTTGGTCTTTAATCAAATGGAAAGATATGATGAAGCCGAGGCTTATTTCAATAAGGCACTTCAAATATACGAATTAAATTTGGAGACGCCCGGATACCAAGTCGCAATGGCATATAATAATCTCGGGGTGATATACCGAGACAGACAGGATCCTGACCATGACAGAGCTTTAGAATCCTTCATGAAGGCTTACGAGATATTGAATGACATATCAGAAACCTCACCTCAGCATGGCCTGATATGTCAAAACATAGGAATTGAATGGAGGATAAGAGAAGATTTTAATCAGGCTGCACAGTGGTTGAAGAAATCGCTCGACGCCTACAGGAACTCATCGGACATAGGACATCCGGAATTTCTGGCATCTTTTTCTCAACTGATGGAGGTCTACATGGAAACGGACAGATATGAAGAGGTATTTGAGACGGCACAGACCTTTCTGATTATGGCTGATGAAGAGTATGGTCCAATCAATCGCATTTCTGCCTTCTGCCACTTATATTTAGGTGATGTATATCTTTTGGCAGACTCCAGTGATGAATCGCGATGTGAGTACTTGTCGGCCCGGGATATTTTCGTTCAGACAGATGATTCGGAAGGCTTGGAATATGCCGACTCTGCGTTATCTCAGTTTAATGAATAAAGACTGTCACGAATTATACATGTAAAGCTGGAAGTCATAAACTTACGCACCGCGGTTAACGATGGTCAAGCG
>DAAK01000093.1:5084-6238 GCA_001701075.1 Bacteroidales bacterium GP3
CAAAAATCTTAATAGTCAATTTTGATACAACCCCTTTTGTACGTACGCCGTATCACATATTATTGTTGAAAAAGTATCATACCTTGATACAAAACGTAGAATAAGGTTAAGGCTTAGAATATTGTGGGCCAGATGTTTGGAAACGTGGAATCTTTTTTCTAATTTTGTCCTCGTAATCGAAACTCGATTATACAATCATTCCGCATTAAGAGTAGGAATCTAATTCAGATTACCTTGACAACCTGCCGAGCTGAAAGGTAAGGTGTAAGCCCCTTAGGGCGATGCGATTGAAGTGTTTTTTACAAATTCAATAATCTCAAAAACAGCAACATGGAAAAATCATCCGACAACTTCTCAACCTCTCTCATCCTCGGTCAAACCGAGACCTACAACTGTGAAACTCAGAACATTTGGAGTTGGCACAAGATCTCAGACGTGGTCGAAGGCATCGAGCTCCGCCTCAGCAACATGGCAGGCGGTTTCCCTTTCGAGGCGGCAGGTCGCGTGTGGCCCACATCCGAGCAGCTCTATCTTGCAGGGGAGTTTGTCGACCCTCAGATACAGCAGGAACTCCTCGAAGCCAAATCAGGCTACGCAGCCAAACGTTTTATCAAAGCCAAGCACAAAAAGGCTGTCCGTGAGGATTTTCCGACATTCAGACTGCAGTGGATGCAATGGGTCGTATGGCAAAAGTGTAAAGGCAATGAAGCCTTCCGAAAGCTCCTTCTCTCTGTTCCCGACGGCGCAATCCTCGTCGAAGACACAACTACCGACAATCAAGGCTCTGCCGAGATTTGGGGCGCCGCCAATCCTAATCAAAGGCAAGCAAAGGCCGTAGCCCGAGAGGTTTATACACTGCTTTTTGGCTCTCGCATCAAGAGCAAGAAGAAGGCACAAGCCATGATTGAGAAGCTTGTCATAAAAGACACCCGCCACATCGGTAAATTCGTGGGTCAGAACAATATAGGCAAAATCCTCATGATTTGCCGCAACAGCCTCATCGAAGGGACCGCACCCGCCATTGATTACGATCTTCTGAATCAATCACAAATCACCATTTTCGGCAAAGTTTTAACCTTTACCGAGTAATTCGCCATCCTGTTTATTTCCCCGCTCCGTAAGCGCCTGAATTTAGAGCCTGTCCCATAATATAT
>DAAK01000093.1:6287-6463 GCA_001701075.1 Bacteroidales bacterium GP3
AGTGTACTTGATGTACACGACCGAAGAACACGGACAAATATGCCAATGGATGGCCGAGGCGATGGTAACTTCCACCACCTTACAATATAAAGGTATAATTGTTTAGTTGAAACGCAGCTGTCAGATGCTGTTTATATGTGCTTTATCAGAATCATCAAAAACGCCATTCTGACCAT
>DAAK01000182.1 GCA_001701075.1 Bacteroidales bacterium GP3
GAAGATGGCATAAAGGGTAGCATCTTTTCAGTCACCCTTCCTTTCACCCCTGCCAACCCCGGAGACAAAGCCATTGAAAGTGTACATAGGCCGCTTCCAGATGTAGTCTCCGGAACCGCCAGCTCTATAAAACCTGTAAAGTCTGGACAAAGGTTAAGGATTATGGTGGTCGATGACGACGAGGAACTGAGGGAATATATAAAAGTTTGCCTCAGCGCATCTTATAAGGTAGTGGCTTTGCCAGATGCCGAAACCGCCCTAAAGGAGCTCTCTGAAAAGCTTCCCGACCTGATAGTGACAGATGTGAGAATGGAGGGTATCGATGGAATTGATTTGCTTCGAAGAATAAAGTCTAATATGGCTACCCACCATATACCTGTGATACTTTTCAGCTCTGCTGCTGGAAACGACGAGCGTGTCAAAGGTTGGAAAAGCGGAGCAGATGGATATCTTGCAAAACCCTTCACTATTGATGAACTTGAAGGGATGATCTCTGGCATTCTCTCCACAAGAAGCAAGCTCAAAGGAAAATTCTCTGGTTCTCAAGACACTGTCGATAAAATTATCATGCCGAAAGTGAAAGGCGTCGATGAGGAACTCTTGCATAAAATCAACAACTATATCAACGAAAATCTATCCGAACCTACAATGAATGTCGACGGATTAAGCGAATATGTAGGCCTCAGCCGTTCACAACTTCACAGAAGGATGAAAGACATTATAGGGGTCGCTCCCAGCGACTATATAAGGAATGTAAAATTGCGTAAGGCTTGCGAAATGCTTTCACATGGCGACGTCGACATAGCTCAGGTGGCTTACTCATTGGGATTCAATGCTCAGTCACATTTCTCCACCCTCTTCAAGCGATATACCGGAATGACACCTTCTGATTACCGGAATATTGGAAAAGATGGTTATGATAGGGAAGTATCCGACTCCGACAAAAACGGCATATCTTAATCTTCTGATACTCAAACATCGTGCGACATAACTGAAAATTTTTGGCATGTCTACAAGTGGTATGCGACACCAATCGGAAAGCATTTGACTCATTTTATAAATACATTTGTGTCCGTCCTTAATAATTTTGCACTCGGTTTAGTCCCCTTTTGGGAAAATGCTAAACCGACAAACCGACATCTCAATAAACATCCATTAATACTAAAAAAAATTAGCGATGAAAAATGAACACAGACTGCTTCATAGCATTGCTTTGTTGCTGATCTTCATCATGACATCCGCACTGGCGGCCAGGGCCGACACAGTGAAGGGAAATGTAACAGACGACACCGGAGAGCCGCTGATTGGCGTAACCGTGATGGTTGTCGGGGTGCCTGGTGGTACAGTTACTGACCTCGACGGCAATTTCTCCATTGATGTGCCGAATCCGAAGAAAAACGAATTGCGATTCACTTATGTGGGTATGGAGACCCAGACAGTGAAGGTCAATTCACGCAAGGTCGTCAATGTGGTAATGACAAGTGCTGACTCCACTCTCGACGAACTCGTGGTGGTTGGTTATGGCCAACAGAAGAAAGCCTCAGTAGTAGGTGCCATCACACAAACTTCCGGAAAGGTGCTCGAACGCGCTGGCGGTGTCTCAAGTGTCGGCGCTGCCCTCACGGGTAACCTCCCCGGCGTGATCACGATGGCTTCTTCAGGTATGCCGGGCGAGGAGGATCCTCAGATCATCATCCGCTCATCTTCTACTTGGAACGGCAGCGATCCTCTCGTTCTTGTCGATGGTATTGAGCGCGATATGTCTTCAGTAGATATTTCTTCTATTGAAAGCATTTCAGTGCTTAAGGATGCTTCCGCTACTGCCGTATATGGCGTTAAGGGTGCAAATGGCGTGATCCTCATCACCACCAAGCGTGGTAAGGAAGGAAATGCCGTGGTTTCCGTAAAGGCCAATATGACAACGAAGGTCGCTTCAAAACTCCCCAAGAAATTCGATGCATACGACACATTCTATCTGATGAACAATTCTATAGAACGTGAGGCAGCTCTCAACGCTGCAGGCTGGGGTAACTACACACCGGTGGCAATCATCGACAAATACCGTCATCCGGCAAACACAGAAGAGTGGGACCGCTATCCAAACACCGACTGGGAAGATGCCCTATTCAAGAAGAGCGCCCTTTCTTATAATGCTTCAGTTTCAGTATCCGGTGGCACTAAGCTTGTGAAATATTTTGCTGCTGCCGATTTCACTCATGAAGGCGACCTTTTCAAGCAGTATGACAACCATCGTGGTTACTCCACCGGTTTCGGTTACAACCGTATCAACGTCCGTTCCAATCTTGACTTCACTCTCACTAAGACCACTGAGTTGACAGTTAATCTTTTCGGATCTAACGCTACGCAGAAGACTCCTTGGGACTATAATGGTGATGGCAATTCTTACTGGGGTTCTGCATATAAGTCAGCTCCGGATGCAATGCGTCCTATATATTCTAATGGAATGTGGGGCTGGTATGCTCCACGCGACGCTGATGTGCCAAACTCCGTTAGAATCCTTGCAACCGGTGGCGATAAGACTTCTACTAATACCCGTATCAACAGTGACCTTGCACTCGTCCAGAAACTTGATATGTTGACCAAGGGTCTCAGCTTCCGTGCTAAATTGGCTCTTGACTACAGATTTTTGGAGAATAACAGAGGTATCAACGACCAATATCATGAAGGCCAGCTCTATTGGGTGAATCCTACCGACGGTTCCGAGCA
>DAAK01000162.1:0-5844 GCA_001701075.1 Bacteroidales bacterium GP3
TGAATAACTATTTTCTTATATGAAGACAATTTTAAAAATGATAGGAGGACTCCTCCTTGGCGGACTCATAGGATTAGTGATAGGAGGCCTTATCGTGGTCTTGTTTACTGATACCACGTGGACAGAATATTTACAAAAATATTATACGATCGACATTTCAGAAGGGGTAGCTGTTTTTCTCGTGGCGATTGCATCGCTCATAGTTTCACTCGCTATCATAGTACCGATTCATGAACTTGGCCATCTTATTTGTGGTCTGTTGTGTGGATATAAATTTGTAAGCTTCCGCATTTTCAACTACACCTTCATAAAAGAAGATGGCAAGATCCGAATAAAGAAATTTGCAGTCGCAGGCACTGGAGGTCAATGTCTTCTTACTCCTCCCGACCTTCCAATTGAGCAGATTCCGACCGGATGGTACAACTTCGGAGGAGTCTTGGCAAATATTATCCTTCTCTTGATAGTTCTCCCCTTTTTCTTCTTGGATCTTAATCCATTCGTTGCAGAAGCTCTCGGCATTTTTGTATGTACCGATGTCATTATGATTCTTCTTAATGGCATACCAATGAAAGCAAATGGAGTTGGAAATGACGGATACAATATGAAGCTTCTGAAGAATAATCTTTTAAGCAAACAGGGAATCGTCAATCAACTTCGTGCAAATGCACTTATCCAGAATGGAGTGCGTCCCAAAGATATGCCGGAAGATCTTTTCTTTAATCCTCAAAATATCAACTACAAGAATGCACTTGAAGTTTCTATACCGTTGATGTATGCCTCAAGACTCATTGACCGTATGGAATATGAAGAAGCCTTGACAGAAATGGAAGCACTTTATGCCCACAAAGATGAGATTATGCCTCTTTATGTGAAGGAAATTGCCTGTGAACTCGCCTTCCTCCATCTTCGCACCGGAAATGTAGAAAAAGCTGAAAAACTTCTTGATAAAGACCTCCGAAAATACATCAACACATACCGGAAGATGATGTCATCTAAAGAGCGTATTCTTGTAGCGATGGCTCTTTATCTCGATAAAGATGAAGCGAAGGCCCGGAATCTCTATGAGCAATTCAATGCCAGAAAAAATGAATATCTACTTCAAGGTGAAGTCAAAAGCGATCTTGCACTCATCGAAGATATGTTGGCTATTTGATAAAGTTTCATTCATTTTTTAATGCTCCATTATGATTTGAATTTCTTACAATGTAAAAAATTACTAATAACGATGAGATTTATCAAAAATAATATAGTAATAATATCTTTAGCCATATTATTCCTGACATTGTCAGGATGTCGGAAAAAGAAGGTGCATGAGATTGACCTTGATGGGATGCATATAGAGCTTCCAGATACACTTCGTGTCGGAATGCTCAACTCTCCTACAACATACTTCGATTATAGAGGTACTCCAATGGGATATGACTACGAACTTATGTCTCGTTTCACCAAATTTTATGGGCTGGAATTCAAAGTAGTTGTGGGAGGAACCATATCAGAAATGATAGATTGGCTTGATGAAGGTAAAATAGATATTATTGCAAGTCCAGTTCCTGTCACTGCAGAATTTCAAGACCGAGCTCTTTTATGTGGGCCCCGCAATGTCAGTAGCCAAGTACTTGTACAGAAAACTGATTCTCCAAATGATTCCATAGTAAAAGACGTGACAGATCTTATCGGTCGCGAAGTCGATGTCCAGGAAGACTCTAAATATTTCTATAGAATGCAAAATCTCAACGAGGAGATAGGTGGTGGCATTCTGATAAAACCGCTCTCCAAAGACACTATTAGCGACGATGATTTGCTAAGCATGGTATGGAAAGGTGAGATTCCAATGACTGTAGTGGATTCGGATGTAGCTGAGGCTGCCCTCTCCTACTATCCCGGGCTTGACATCTCGGTAAAGGTAAGTCTTGATCAATATTCTCGTTGGGCTGTAGATCTCAATTCCCAAGGCGTTGCAAAAGTTCTTGACCGCTGGTTTGCTGACGAGAAGAATAATATCTCAGAAATATACAGTAAATATTATCGGCTTTCAAAGTTGGAATTCTTCGAATCACTACCTGATGGTTTTGAGGATATCCGCACCATGACTTTTGCTAATGGCCAGATTTCTCCTTACGACAACATTTTCAAGGCTGCAGGGGAAAAATCCGGCATAGACTGGCGACTTATTGCTGCCATAGCCTATGTGGAATCACACTTCAAGGCTGATGTCAAAAGTTGGGCCGGAGCTTTGGGTATTATGCAGGTAATGCCTCGAACCGCCAGATCACAAGGTTACAGTCCGGATGAAATGATGAATCCATCTAAGTGTGTAGATGTGGCTGTAAAGACGCTCTCAGAGCTTGATGCAATGTTTGCCAAGAAGGTAAAGGATCCCGCAGAAAGGGAGAATTTCATACTCGCTTCCTACAATTCGGGTCCTGGGCATATTCTTGACGCCATTGCACTTGCACAGAAATATGGACTTAACTCTGAAAAATGGGACGACAATGTAGAAACAGCAGCGATTATGAAGTCAAAACCAGCCTATTACAGAGATCCTGTAGTAAAAAACGGATATTTCCGAGGGAAAGAGACTGTCAATTTCGTGCAAAAAGTGCAATCCGTCTACAACTACTTCAAAGACCGCACATAAAATACCAATTTTTTTTTGTATGGTTATCAAATCTTTATTAACTTTGCAAAAAGAATCCTAACATTTATAACCTAACAATATACCAAAGATATGCGACGCAAATTATCGACATCGCTTTATGCGGCATTTCTTGCCGCTTCAGTGGTATTTGGAGCCTCAGCTCAAGTGACCCTAAATTTCGATGCTGCAAAACGTGGGCCAATGATCAGTCCATTGCAGTATGGTATTTTCTACGAAGAAATTAATAATGCTGGAGACGGCGGACTATATGCTGAACTTATCCGTAACAGATGTTTTGAGGATGCCTCGACACCGGATTATTGGTCGGCTATAGGAAACGCTTCCATATCTATCACGCGGACTGGCTTGATGAACGAAAACCGTCATGCTGCTCTCAACATCAAACTAAATGGAGCTAATGAAGGAATTTCCAACGCTGGATATTGGGGCATACCTTGCCGTGGCGGAGATACATTTAAACTCACCGTATGGCTCAAAAGCGATAATAGATATGAGGGCACGGTTACAGCTTCTCTTTGTGAAGATTCAAATTCAGTTGCTTCAGGATATGCAGAAGTGAATCTTAATGATAAATGGCAGAAAATCACTATTCCTGTTGCAGCCGCAGAAACTGCACAGTATTCCGGAAACTGCAAGTTCAATCTTACTTTCAGCAATGCCGGAGCCGTGACAGTAGGCATGGTGAGCCTATTTCCTAAGACATACATGGATAGGGAAAATGGTTGCAGGATCGACCTTGCCCAAATGCTGGAAGGCCTCAAACCGAAATTTGTACGTTTCCCAGGAGGTTGCTACATCGAAGGAGATGGCACCCTCGAAGGTCAACGCCGTTTTGAATGGAAGAAGACAATTGGCCCGATAGAGGAACGACCTGGACATTTTAATGCCAACTGGGGCTATCAATCTACTGATGGATTGGGATTTCACGAATTCCTTCAGCTTACCGAAGACCTCGGAGCGGAACCTCTATTTGTAGTCAATATCGGTATAGGCCATGGTTGGATTAAAGACTACACAGACATCGATGAATATATACAGGAGGCTCTCGATGCTTTGGAATATTGCAACGGCGACATCAATACCTATTGGGGAGCAAAGCGTGCAGAAAACGGGCATCCAGAACCATTTAATATGCGTCTGCTCGAAATTGGCAACGAAAACTATAATTTCGATGATGACCGCAGTGACCATTATCCAGAACGCTACAAGGCTTTTTACGATGCAATCAAGGCCAAGTATCCAGAGGTGACACTAATAGGAAATGTCGAGGCTTGGGGGACGGATGATCCATCATGGCGCAATTCATTCCCAGTTGAAATGGTAGATGAACATTACTACCGCTCTCCAAAATGGTTTGAATCACGCTACAACAAATATGATTCTTATGACAGAAGTGGTCCGAAGGTATATGTAGGAGAATACGCAGTCACAGACGGATATGGCAAAAATGGTCATCTCGGTGCCGCTCTTGGAGAAGCAGTATACATGCAGGGACTCGAAAATAATTCCGACATTTGCGTCATGGCTTCCTACGCTCCAATATTCTATCATGAAGAGCGAGAAGGCGGATGGCTTCCTGACATGATACGCTTCAACCATGAAGCAAGCTTTGGCACTCCCTCTTACTATGTGCAGCAACTTATGCCTCAATATCTTGGGAAACAGAATGTAAAATGGTCGGAATACGGAAATACTGTCAATGGAGGTGAGAACAAAATTGGAGTCTCTTCGTGGTCAACTACGGTAGCCTACGACAATATCCGAGTAACCGATATCGATGGGAATATATTGATTGATGAAGACTTCTCAAATAATTCCGACAATTGGGATCTCCCCTCTTCCAACTGGAGCATAAGCAACGGCCAACTTTGCCAGAACAGCGGTTCGGAACAAGGCCGCATAGCATATTGTAACACTGTTCTCCCCAACAATTATGTGCTTGAACTGGATGCAGTGAAAAAATCCGGAGCTGAAGGATTCCTCGTGGCAGTAAACCTTGCAGATCGCGACAACTATATTTGGTGGAATATAGGAGGCTGGAACAACGGACAACATGGTCTTCAAGTATCCACAAAAGGAGCAAAGTCTGACTACGACCTTAAATCTGGCAACATCGAAACCGGAAGAACCTACAAGATACGAATGGAAGTTGAGGGTACAAGAATCAAATGCTATCTTGATGGAGATCTTATACATGACGTAACTCTACCGGCAGACAGAAAGGTATACGTTTCATCATCTATTAATGATGAATCTGGGGTGATGTTCGTAAAACTCGTCAATACACATAATGAGGCTGTTCCAGTTCACCTTAATTTCGCAAATGCAAAAGCAACACGAATGTCAGTTACAGAATTGGGATCCTCTTCAAATTCTGCAACCGACGAAAACACGATGGCTAATCCATATAATGTATACCCGGTTGATTTGGACTGTGCATCACCTGTTGACAATTCTTTGGATTTTGAGGTCAGACCCAACAGCCTGGCTATTCTGTCAATTTCTCTTGATGACATCAACTACTCACCGGCTACAGGACTTACTGCAACCGATGCCCAAATCCAGACCCTAAAGTATGAACTTACATCCATTTCAAAAAAACTTGGATGGCTTCATCAATCTACTTCTCTTCCTGTAATGACATCTTCCGGCACTCAACTTGAATGGAGAATAGGAGACGGATCAACTGGAATCACAATCAATTCCAACCGACATTCAGCCCAATTAGAAATAGTCGCTCCAAACACATCTGACAAGATCGTTGATGCAGGAAATATATTTGCTACTGCTACCTTCAGTGATGGGGCAATTGGCGAAATATCACTACCGGTTAGGCTTGCTGAAGCAGATGACTGGTATGGATATCTGTATACCTATATGAATTCAGGTAAAGAAGTCACCAATATGGCTCTCGGCGATAAGGAAGGTCTTGGCAAGAGATTCGAGCAACTCCTTGATGGAGAGGAAATATTCAATACTGCAGAACTTGCCGGAATAGAAGGTGGCACACGCGATGCATATCTCGGACGTGGTGAAGGATCACAAGAATACCTGATGGTGACCACCGACATGTGCAACGCCAAGAGTGGCATCTGGAACAATTATGGAATGGACCTTCTTCGTAGCAACGATCTCGTGCATTGGGAAAGCACAGTATTTGACTTCAGAAAGGGCAAATCTATCTT
>DAAK01000162.1:5952-25288 GCA_001701075.1 Bacteroidales bacterium GP3
GAAGGTGCATATCTCGTCTATTATTCAATACTTTCGTCAAACGAATGGGACCACTACGACCGAATGTATTATTCTTATGCCGACAAAGATTTCAAGACCCTGACACAGCCAAGACTTCTGATGGATCCTGGAGTATCGCTTATCGATGCAGATATAGTTTTCAACGAATATGATGGTCTATATCACATGCTCGTGAAGCGTACAGGTACTGGAGCTGCCACAACAGGAATATATGAATATACATCTCCTAAACTTACAGAAAGCGAATGGAGCGAAATTGGAAGGGTTGAGAACCAAAATACTACAGGAATTGAGGCTCCGACTCATTTACGCCGTATCGGAGAGGATGTCTACAATATGTATTTCATGCGCTTTGACGCAGACTATAGCTATAAGGTAGCAGATATGGACCATGATGGTCTCAAAACTGGACTGCCTGTGAAAGTGGCTGGTACTGGCGCGTTCCAGCATGGATCAGTCATCTATATCAATCAGGATGAATATAATATGCTTCAGCTATATAGCTCTGTAAAAGGGCTTCTCCGTCAAGCTAAGAATGCAAAAGAATCAGGAGCAACATCCGTTTTCAATGACGCTATTGATTATACAGATAAGATATTGTCTGAAAATCGTACAGTGTCTTCACTTCTTGAAGCGCTCCCAGAAGCTTATGATATGCTGGTAGCTGCCAACGGCAAATTCCTTGCTGAAGGAGAAAAACTTGATAATGGATATGTTGACGTAACTTATCTTTTGCAGAATCCCCGCTTTGACAACGACAATAATCAAGGATGGTGCGGAACACCATTCACCGCTGTTTCACATAATGTGGCTGAACATTTCAGTAGAGTCTTTGACACCTATCAGGTGCTCAAGGCTATGCCTATTGGAACCTACAGGCTCGAAGCTCAGGCATTCTACCGCTATGGATTGCCTGCTTCCGCACAACCTGCACATAATGATGGTACTGAACAAATTTTGGCTACCCTCTACATCAACGATCGTATGAATCCGATAATGTCGCTATATGATGAAGAATACACCTCATATCCCAACAACATGTGGGATGCGAGCCAAGCTTTCAATACAAATCATAAATATACCGACAATTCAGTTGAATTCATATTGAATGAATCTGGCGATCTACGAATGGGAATACGCAAGCTTGAAATGGTAGATGGAGATTGGACCATATTCGATAATTTCCGTCTCCTATATCGACCGGAAACCGAAGCTGTGGAAATCATCAGTATGGATCCCGATGCCGTGGTCAATGTATACTCAGCTGACGGGACTATAATCAAGAGAGGCGTGAAGGCTTCAGAAGCTGTCAAGAATCTCAAAAAAGGAATATATATTATTGGCAACCAAAAGATTATTGTAAAATAATCTGATAAAATATTATAATTTTGAGCGGGCTTCTAAAGAATGAAGCCCGCTCATTATTTCTTTAATGTCGTTAAATTACTTACAAAGGAGGGATAGCAGCCACATTCGCTGCTCTCGCTGATATTGCAGTTCAAGAAGATCAAGATGTGCTTCACTGAACCAAGAACGCTCCTGAAGGTAATCAGTCAAAGATAACTCTCCTCCTCGATATGCCTTCATAAGCAACGTATTATAATCGGTAGAAGCAAACACCTCCATAGGAACTTTCAATGCCTGATCTATAAGCTGGACTTCTTCATAGAGTGCCGTTATCTCCGATTCAACCCTATCGGTAGTCACATTTACTTGATATTCAGCAACAGCCTTGGCTGCCTTGGCTGCCTTAACCTTTCCCCTGTTGGCGAACAATGGGATTGAAACGCCAAGAGTCGCTCCATTAAAATGCATGGCATCCTCAAAATCATGATGATAACCAATAGAGATATTGGGAAGCCCCTCAGCTTTTGCCACGCCGACATTACGATCGGCAACTTCAAAATCTGCCAATGCCTTCTTCAATTCAGGATTAGACCTTGCCTCTTCAAGATATTCCTCAAGAGAGTGAGTAGGCGTCATTACCCATTCACGATCAATGCTTTTAAGCAAAGCAGAACAATCATATCCACCGTTAAGCGTCTTCAGATTGCCTTCACTTCCGTTTTTTTCAGCTTCTAAATTTGCAATCAAGGTATTGACACGTCCCTGCTCAAGAGTAATCTTCGACAAGTTAAGACGAGACATTTGTCCACCTTTAGTGGCCTTGACCGAAGCAATATACAATGAATCTGTAGCTGCCTGAATATGACGCATCATCTCAATACGCCTCTCAGCATATAAATACGTACCAATTTCCTTGAGTATCTCTATATATTTTTGATAGACTCCAGCATCTGCCTCAGCAGCATTAGCATCGCGCATGGCCTGCCCCAAATCACGGCGTGACTTATAGACTCCAGGCCACTCCATCTCATAACCAATTCCTACGCTCCATCGGTTGTCAACGCCTTCAGGCATAACCATATAGTCTCCTTCCAGACTTGGATCGGGAGCATTCGCAATAGTGTGAGTCTCAAGATCCTTTGCATTCTGTTCAACTGCTATCTGAAGGCGATCGCCATTTCTACTTAATATAGAATTTGCTGCTTCTTTAGGGGTTATAGCATAAGCCCCAGCACTCGACAAGAGAGCTGGAACCATAGCGAAATAATATATTTTGTTCATATATAGTTATTATATAGTATATAATGGCTTACGCAACTTTTGACTTTTGTTCTTTCCGTTGCTGTAATTTCTTGTAAAACACTGGCACAATAAAAATGTTCAACAATGTGCTGCTTATCAAACCTCCCAAAATCACGATAGCCAACGGGGATTGAATCTCATTTCCAGGCTCACCACCACGCACTGCGATCGGCACCAAAGCCAAAGCTGACGTAAGAGCTGTCATAATAATCGGGAGCAGTCGGTCTGAAGAACCTTTCTTCACTGTCTCTTCAATTCCTAAACCTTCAGCTCGCAGACTATTGTAGCGTGACATAAGAAGCATCCCGTTACGAGTGGATATACCCATAAGAGAAATAAAACCTATGATTGCCGGAATATTTACCTCTCCAGTTGTGCATCTTAGTATCAGAACACCTCCGATGAGTGCAAGAGGCATATTCACGAGAATTGTCAAAGACTGAGAAACGCTCTTAAACTCAGAATAAATAAGGAAGAAAATGACGAGCAATGCAAGAACGGAAGTCAAAGAAAGCATGCGGGATGCTGCTTCTTCATTCTCAAATTGACCACCATATGTCACAAAGTAACCTTCCGGCAACTCAACATGCTCTGCAATTTGCTTCTTAATATTATCTACAGTTCCTTTAAGATCACCACCATCTACATTAGCTGAGATCGTAAGCAGACGACTTACATTTTCTCTATTTATAGTATTCGGACCGCTTCCGACTTTAACGTCAGCGACATAAGAGAGAGGTATCTTTCCAACGTTGCTATCAATCATCAAGTCTTCAATACGCTCTTTTGTGTCTCGCTTTGAATCCTCGACTTTCACAGTCAGATCGTAAGGACGATTACCTACAAAAACCTGACTTACGACCTCTCCACCTATGGCCATCTGAACATATCTGCTAAATACCGGAATTGTGATTCCATATTTGGCAAGCATTTCCCGTCGAGGCACAATATCAAGTTGAGGCCTTGAAATCTGTTGCTCCACATTTACATCAACCACTCCTGGCACTTCCTTCATCTCTGCACCAATCTGCTGACCAATCGTGTAAAGACGATCAAGATCATCTCCAAATATCTTAACTGCAATTTGTGCTTGCGCACCACTCAACATTGCATCTATACGATGCGATATAGGCTGCCCTATTTCAACATTTACACCAGGAAGTTCTGATAATTTTTCACGAAGTTCTCTTAAAACAGCTTTCTTGTTTCTCCCTTTATCAAGCACATAAGGAACTTCCATTTCAGATGTATTGACGCCAAGAGCATGCTCATCAAGTTCTGCACGACCTGTCTTACGAGCCACATTCTTTACCTCCGGCACAGAAAGAATTATACGTTCTGCAGCCATGCCCATACTATCGCTTTGTTCGAGTGATATGCCAGGCATAGCACTCACATTAATCGTAAAGCTACCCTCATTGAAGCCAGGAAGGAAGCTTCTGCCAAGTGTAAAGAAAACAGCAATTGCTCCAACAAAAAGAACTGCAACTCCTATAATCCATGGGCGCGGGCGACAAAGCACCTTATAGAGCAGCTTCGAATAGTGTTCTCGTAGCCATTTTGCTGTCTTAGGCTCTTTATTCAGTTTCTGCTCCACTTTCTTAGAGTCTCCCGCAAGAAGATAGCTACAAAGCACAGGAGTCAGCGTAAGAGCCACTATTGTTGAAGCGACCAATGCCACTATAAATGCAATCCCAAGAGGTTTAAGAAGTCTTCCTTCAATGCCACTGAGGAAAAATAATGGAAGAAATGATGCTATGATGATAAGTGTTGAGTTAAGTATAGGCTTACGAACTTCACGAGAAGCCTCATATACTACCGTTACAATAGAAAGACGCTTATCAGGAGTTCGCGCCTGATTTTCACGAAGTCGCTTGTAGACATTCTCCACATCTACAATTGCATCATCTACAAGAGATCCTATTGCAATGGCGATACCACCAAGAGTCATCGTATTGATGGTGAAACCCATATAGTAGAGAGCAATGACTGTAATGAGAATTGAAAGTGGAATAGCAATCACAGAAATTACTGTAGTGCGCAGATTCATCAGGAAGAAGAAAAGAACTATTATTACAAATAGTGCTCCTTCAAGAAGTGACTGCTGAAGATTGCTTACCGAAGTCTGGATAAACTCACTTTGGTTGAATATCTTAGTATCCACTTCAATTCCTGCTGGAAGAGAAGTGCGAAGATTCGAAAGTTCCTTATTGATTTCTTCTGTAAGTTCTATGGAGCCGACTGCCGGCTGCTTTGTGACTGTAATAAGCACAGCAGGTTTTGTCCGTAAGGTTGCAGTACCAATTTTTGGTGTCTTAGGACCTATCTTTACATCCGCAATGTCACTTAATTTAAAAGATTTGCCAGATTCACTTTTCAAGGAAGCATTGGCAATCTCTGCCACATCTGAAGTGGCTACCACACCCTTTATCAGATACTCATTACCATATTCATATGTGACGCCTCCTGAAACATTGACATTCATATTCTCAGTTGCATCAACGACATCAGAGAGAGACACTCCATAATGCCTCATTTTCTCTGGATTGAGGAGAATCTGGTATTCGAGTTCCTCACCACCGATGACAGCTACCTGACTTATTCCTGAAAGAGAAAGCAATCGTGGCCGTATCGTACGATCAGCGACACTTCTCAATTCCCCTTGGGAAATACTGTCGGATGTAAGTCCGATGATCATGATTTCCCCAAGTATGGATGACTGTGGACCCATTACAGGACTTCCAACATTGGCAGGTAGACTTCCTTCAATTCCTGAAAGACGTTCACTTACAGTCTGTCGAGCCTTATATGCATCTGTCTTCCAATCAAATTCAACCCACACTACAGAAAAACCAGTAGCTGAGCTTGAGCGTACTCTCCTCACTCCAGAAGCACCATTGACTGCAGTTTCTATTGGATATGTGACCGATTTTTCAACTTCCTCGGGAGCAAGACCCGCCGCTTCAGTCATAATTGCAACTGTTGGGGCATTCAAATCTGGGAAAATATCTATTTCAGTTCTTACGAGTACTATCAGCCCAGCAATAATTGTAGCACAGGCCACAAAAAGCACTATCAATCTGTTAGTCAGCGACCAATTGATGATCTTATTCAGCATAGCATGTTTTTTTAATGGTTGTGGGTATGACCAGGCACTGCAGTTGCAGAAGTTTCAGCCATTCTGACAGCTTGAGCGCCTTTCACTACAACTTCTTC
Source organism: Bacteroidales bacterium GP3 (assembly GCA_001701075.1). Lineage (GTDB taxonomy): Bacteria > Bacteroidota > Bacteroidia > Bacteroidales > Muribaculaceae > Lepagella. The sequence goes on from DAAK01000162.1 coordinate 11,839, forward strand.
TCCAGCATTAAGACCTGACAGAATCTCAACCCTTTTTCCATCTGAAGCACCAAGAGTCACAAGATGCTTGATGAATTGATCTTCCCCATGAGCTGCATATATACATTTGTTACCATTAATTTCCACTATTGCTTCTTTTGGAACAGAAAGAACATCATGACGTGCTCCCGATTTGAGATAAATCTCCGCAAATGCACCTGGTGCTACTGTCCCATTATTATTGAATGAAAAATACAAAGGTATATATCCAGATTCAGAAACGGTTGAACCAGCATTTGAAATCATCTTCCCATCAAGATCATCAATATCCAAAATAATGTCGGAAGATGCGGGACGGAAATTAGCTGAAGTGACTCCGGATAGACGACCTATATATTTCTCCGGCACATCTGCACGAAGAGTCAGGCTCGTATTACCGCTGATTACTGCTATTCTTTGCCCGATCTCAACATATTCTCCTGATTTGGCTAAAAGTTGAGTGATAACTCCGGTCTTTGGAGAAGTGACATTAGCACTGCCTTGTTTAGATGTCTTTACTGCGGCTTCAGCCTCCTCATATGTCCTCAATGCATTATTATACTCCTCTGTACTCACGATTCCATCATCATGAAGAGGTTTGAGACGATCAAGCTCTCTTTTTGCTGCGTTACGTGCTGCTACTGCTTGCACAGTCGGGTCTCCTCCTTGGACATTAGATGCTGAAATTGATCCTAAAGAAGCGCCTGCATTCACTTTTACTCCAGTGTTTATATTATGAGAAAGAGTAAGAATGCCATTGCGGGTCGCCGTGGCAACTCCTTCATCAGATGCCTTCGACTCAATTCTTCCCGATACCACAGTGATTTCAGCAAAATCAGAAGGTTCAATCTTCTCTGTAGTGACCCCGAATCGTTTCATAGTTTTCTCATTCATCTCTATTAGTCCGCTATGGTCATGGCCTTCATGAGATGCTTCCTCTTTGGAATGATCATGGTCTTTGTGATCTTCACTCTCCTCATCATGTTGATGTCCTTCATTGTCATGATCATGCTCATCATGACTAACTTCAGAGTCTGCGTGATTATCTGACTTACCACAACCAGTAGTAGTTGAATTGAAAAGCAATGCCGAGCAAATCAAAATCGATATTTTCAGGATCTTTCTATTCATTGTAAATAAAATTCTATTTTTTATTCTGCAAAATTAAGAAAAATTCAGTGAAACCTCGTTGCAAATTCAAAAAAAATTAGGCTCCGAGCTATTTCGGAGCCTAATATTTCAGATTGAAAAATATTTTTCTATGTCAGAATGGGAAATTGATGCCCATATGGAAATCGCAGTTAGTCGATAGTGGAATATGATTCTTATCCATCTTAAGAGCTGCATAATCCATACCGATAAGGAAATTGAAGCCCTTGTTGCCTAAACAGAGAAGGAAACCATAGTTTGCGCCATATGTTCCTGCGGCTGCACTTAAAGAAGCTGCAATGCCCTTTATTGGCTCCACATTTGCTGAAAGACGGAACTCTGTTGATGGAAAAATAGAACTGAAATTAGTAGTGTTCATGAGTCCGAAATGAAGCTTGTGGTATAATGGGAACTTATAGTCTACACCAGCACGCATCTTACCCTGAACAGCAATTGATGTTGAGCCAATATTGCCGTTGTCGCTCAATTCGTAAAGAGGAGCCAGATCATCAACAAGTTTATCCCATGAATCTCCATCATCACCAATTCCAATTACATGATTTGCAGTCTCAAAGGTCTTTGTTCCATTGGTAGAAGCTTCCTGAACGGAATTGAAATTCAACACTCCAAGATCGGTGAATGCAAGAGAGAAAACGAAATCGCTCCACTGATATGTAGCGCCAAGATCAACAGCAAAACCAAAGCCATTGACTCCTACTTTCAAGTCGTCGGTATTCACACCACTCACATAGCGATTACCAGTGCGGTCATTAACTTTAGTGTCATATCTCAATCCGTCAAGACCAATGCGCATACTTGCATTTGCACGGGCTTTCCAGTTATTTTCGCCAAGTTCAAGAGCAAGTTCATTGAAATTTGCCTCTACGAAAGCTACTGGAAGCAAGAATTTAAGACTCACACCTGCTCTAAGTCCAGGCACTTGCTTGATATCGCGAGAATGATTAAGTGCAATCTCAGCATATGCAGCAGCTTTTACTCGAAGATCCTTAATATCATATGTTTTATTTCCAATGCCTTCTTTGAGCAGTGAGAAGATACTCTTTGGAAGATCCAGACTTGTATTTTCCTTCACATTGATTGCTATGTTGTTATAGCCGCCAAAAGCCTTGAAACCACCCTGAAGGATGTTGACTCCGACACTTTCGGACAGACGGTTGGTGTCATGAAGGTTGCCAAGTACCTCTTGAGCCGAAATATTGGGATTAGTGAACAAAACTGTCTTGCCTTGATAAGGATACACAAGGTCTGTTGCACTCAGATTACCATTGACTGCTACATTTAGATTACCAAGTGCTGGCATACCGACATAATTATGACGGTTGCCCATTGCCGGGTTCATCTCCCATCTCATATTATAGTTTTCCATGAAGTAACCTGTCGACGACTCCTGGGCAGCTGCTGACATAGTTGCTGCAGCGACAAATGATATAGCTAATAGCTTCTTATTTATGATGTTCATTACTGTTCAATGCTAAAGTAGTTTAAAAATCAGTTTCATAGTAACCGTCTACCGTAACACGTATATCATCGAGTTTGATAAATAGATCCGGTCCAAGAGCTTCTGTATTATTGGCAGTATCTTGAGATACAATAGCTTTGAATTTGACTCCATCAAATCCATGTATCGGTCCGTTTGCTCCCTCTAAGGAAAGAGTCACCGGAGTCTTATCTGAATTTGGCTCTACTGAAAGCGAACTTTCCTCTTTTGTAGGAATGACATTACCATTTTTATCAATAGGATAAATAGAGAGATGTACACCTACTGGAAGATTTGTGCTGCATGAAGCCTTCAGATGAATCTTAGAAATGTTGACATCATCAAGGTCATCACTTCCCCATCCGTCGACAGAAGTCTCATATATCACTTTTGAACCAGCGCCAAAACCGAGAGGAGCAATGAAGTCGTATGTTCCATCAGCCTTACCTATATTTCCTAATGGGAAATCTTCCACATCACCGGCAAATACGATATTCTGAATATTCACTGAAATGCTCTCAGGCAGACCACCAACCTGATTGCTGGTGAGAATTTCACGCAGCTCATCAAAAGGAACAAGCACGTAACCTTCTTTTGCTGTACAGAAAGCTAAGTTTGAATGTTCACCTTCCATTGTAAAGGTTTCACTTGGATGTGAATCTGATACTCCTCCTTTGAAATTAGAAGTAAGATTAATGACACCTTTACCCTTAAGTCCATACTTTCCAACTGGATTATTTATACTTATAAGGATCTGAGGATCTGCAATTATAATCTCAGTGTCCGGACTATCGAGGAAATCGGGAAGACCACTCAAGGAAATCGGAGCAATATCAATACCATTCATCTGATAATTAATAATACCACTAAAGCTTGCAAGATTGAAAGAAGATACAAAGTAATTAGCATCAATGTTGACATTGGCTGGTATAGTAACATTCTTGAGAGTCATGACAATCTGTCCGGATATAACACCTACATTACCGGAAATTCCAAGCTCTCCATTTTCCACCGTACCTTTATCTTCGAGAGCGAGACCGTCAGCAACTAAATTGATAACAGCAGTTCCATCGGGTTCTACGGGGAGTTCGGCAATATTAATGACTCCAGTCTTATTATTATATCCTTCTGCATCTGTCATCAAGCCCCAAGGGAGTTGAATTACAAGATTTCTAAACGAAACTTTACATTCTCCGTTCACAAGATCTTGAGGAACTGAAAGGACAACCTTAACATCAATCGGATTTAATGTCTTTATATCATTAAGAACCTTAAGAGCAGGGTCTACATTCTCCATCTTGAACTCATATTTCTGAAGTGGAGTTTCCGGCAGATCAAGCGGTAGATCTTCAACCACAAATCCTGGAACAGATGGCATATTGACTGATATATGCGATGGTTGGATATCCAATGAATTCACATGAACGCCGTTGATACTAAATTCAGACGTCTCAATAGAGCCTCCTTTGCTTATTGCATAAGCTTCTTGTCCTGCTATCTCTATCTTGGAAATATTTTCATTATCGTCAAGGCTTATGACATTTTCCAATTTAATTTCAGAGACGTTAACAGGCACCGTAAGATTGTCTACAGTAAAGCGAGATGTCGTGTCAATGTCTGTAAGGTCGTATTTGTCGTCTACACAAGCGGTAGCAAGCGAAACCGTCGCTAATGACAATACTCCTTTGATCAGTGTTTGTCTGTTGATTTGCATCTTGATTATTGTTGTTTATGAATAGTTATTTGCAAATTTATTTGTAAAAAATACGTTTGTAAGTGTAATTCTGGCTACAAAATTATAAAAAAAAATTGAGACTTTAGTCTAAAATAGAAAAAAAATGGTCTAATCATAACCGATTAGACCATTATTTAGACTATTTTGCTCCAACTCATATGATAAAGGATGGAGCCTAAGTAATTACATTAGTGATTTTTGCCATCTCCAAGCGTTGGCAAGAGTCTCACCAACAGGGACTTCGGCCTTCCATCCGAGCACATTATTAGCTTTGTCAGGAATAGCCCATATCTTTTCGATATCACCTTCACGCCTTGCTCCTATCTTATGAGGAACAGGTACGCCTGTAGATTTCTCGAATTCATTTATAAGCTCAAGAACAGAGACACCGCGACCGGTACCAAGATTGAAAATTTCAATGCTGTCGGTATCTTCACCATCAAGCATCCTGCGCATTGCTACTACATGAGCCTTTGCAAGATCCACCACATCAATATAGTCGCGTATGCAGCTACCATCAGGTGTATTATAGTCATCTCCAAATACTGTCAGCTCCTTGCGTATTCCTGCAGCTGCCTGTGTCAGATAAGGCACAAGATTCTGTGGTACTCCAAGAGGAAGCTCACCTATCTTTGCACTTGGGTGAGCACCAATCGGATTGAAATAGCGAAGGATAATGCTCTTTACAGGAGCACCGCTGTGGATATAGTCTGTAATGATTTCTTCAGAAATCTGCTTGGTGTTGCCGTAAGGCGAAGTAGCCGGTTTGATAGGAGCAGTCTCGTCGATCGGATTTACGTCTGGCTCACCATATACGGTACAACTGCTGGAGAAAACAATTCCCTTCACCCCATACTGAGGCATGCACTCAAGGAGATTGATCAGAGTATTAAGATTGTTTCTATAATAAAGGAGAGGTTTCTGGACACTTTCTCCTACCGCCTTTGAGGCAGCAAAATTGATAATCCCTTTGATACCTGGATTCTGCTCAAAAAGCTTCTTGACAGTATCAAGATCAGTACAGTCTCCCTCTACAAAAACAGGAGCTATACCAGTTATTGCCTCTATACCTTTAAGCACATCCCGGTTAGAGTTTGACAAATTATCGATTATCACCACTTCATAGCCCGCTTGTTGAAGCTCAACTACAGTGTGGCTTCCGATATAACCAGTACCACCGGTAACTAATATTTTTGTCGCCATTTTATTATTTTTTAAAGAGTGGTGAAGGATAAACTCCTGCGTCTACGAGAGCTTTGAACTGATCAACTGTAGCTTGACGGTCGGCAGCGAAAGTCACTCCAAACCATTTGGAAGGAGTTTGAACTACCTTTAGTGTGGCCTCTCCATTCTGTATAAGGTCGTTGACGACGGTCGGGATATAGAATTCCGATTTCAATTCGTTGCCATGCTCCTGAAGGAACTTGACAAAAGCTTTCTCACTATAGCCGAAATAGTCGGGAGTGAATCCCCACATATTCATACTGACACTGCTTCCTGCCGGGAAAGGTTTCTCAACTTCATCCTCAATATGGATAAGGCCCTCACCTTTTCGCTGGATGCCGTGGCATTCCTTGACACCTGTGAGGTAGCCATCTTCATTCACTTCGCAGAGACCACGGCTAACGCCACCATTTTCGCTTAGTGTATTTTCAATACGGAAACCAATCATGCAGTATTCTCCAGTCTTTCCTTCAAGATCTTTCAGGGTCTCAGCTGCAAGCTGGAAACTTTCAGGGCCATAATAGTCGTCGGCATTGATCACGACAAACGGCTCCTTTATTACATCCTTAGCCATCAAAACGGCATGGTTGGTACCCCATGGTTTCTGACGTCCTTTTGGAACAGTAAAGCCTTCCGGAAGATCATGAATATCCTGGAACACCACTTCTACTGGAACATGACCTTCATATTTGGAGATTATCTTGTCGCGGAAATCCTGTTCGAAATCGCGACGGATCACAAAGACAATCTTTCCAAAACCAGCGCGTAGGGCGTCATAGACACTATAGTCCATGATAGTTTCACCTGAAGGACCAAGTGAGTCAAGCTGCTTGAGGCCTCCGTAGCGGCTTCCCATTCCTGCAGCAAGGATAAACAAAGTAGGTTTCATATTTAATTAGTGTTTTTAGGTAATATTTTATTTTCTAAGTAGCTTCATGACTTTGAGCATGAAATCAAACAACACAAGGCGTGCGTTGCCATTTCTGAGCACATCATCGTGAGCCCTTTGGATTTCAGCTATTATTCGTTCTACATTTTTATGATTGATAAAAGGAGAGAATTTGACATTGAAATCCGCTTCACTTCTTGTCATCGTGTTAAGGTCAGGAGTCCTCATATTGTATATGAAACTCTCCCTAGTCATCCTGGCACAATAGACAAGGAATCGCGACGTCTTCTCTCTACCCATGGCAGCAATTGAATCGCTGAGCATACGAAGAGCAGCAGCATTTTGTGCGTAGGCAAATCGCATCAGTTGAATGAAGATAGTCGAGAACTCCTTTATTTCCCCGCCATCGCCGGTCATATCAAGAGCCTTGATTATATTCCCCTCAGAAAGATTTGATACTTCCTGAGCTTCTGCAAATGGGAATCCTTCTTTGACCAAGATATCACACACCTCAGCTTCATTTAGAGGTTTCAGGTTGAATCTTTGGGTCCGGGAAAAAATGGTTGGCAACAATTTGTCAGGCTCATTGCTGACAAGAAGGAAGATTGTGTCTGGAAAGGGTTCCTCAAGAAGCTTTAGCAATGCATTGGCACACTGAGGCTGCATCTTCTCTGGCATCCAGATGACATATGTCTTATATCTATAGGCGAAACTTGAGAGCGCAGCTGTTCGTGAAATTTCAGCCGCATCATTTCTATAGATGACAGGGATAGCATTCCCGGCTTCAATGCATCGGGCCCATTCCTCTTTTGGCATGTATGAATGTTTGTCGAGAAATTCATACCATTGCGAAATGAATGTGTCGGTATTCTTGGTAGCTGCACCAATTCGAGGGAATACATAATGCACATCAGGATTATTATGATGGGCGTTTTGAAGACACGCCGGGCATCTCCCACAGCTATCGCCATCTTTACGGTCCATACAGTAAAGATAGCTTATGAAAGCTCTGGCTACGCGCATCTTTCCGATACCTTCTTGCCCACCCAATAAAATCGCATGGGGAATATGGTCAGTATCCACGATATCTCGTAGGGATGCGATAGTAGATTTATGTCCAGTTATGTCCGAAAATTTCATGTCTTTTCACATTCCTAAGGAGTATTAGACCCTTTTCTCCGCAAATTTACAAAAAAATTAAGGCTGAACCAAATTTTTTTATTAAGTTTGCACAAAAAAGATATTCATTTCGATGGCAGTTACTTTTCTTGAATCTGTAGTTAAGGCTTATGTTGAGAGCGGCAAGGACTTGTCCGACTACTTATTTGTGTTTCCAAGTCGACGTGCTTGCACATTCTTTCTTAAGAACATGACAAGCGCTCAGAATAGAAGAGTAGCCATACTTCCAGAGGTCACCACCATGTCTGAATTCGTGGAAAAAGTATCTGGAAGAGTTGTTGCCGGACGCATTGAGCTCCTTTTTATCATGTATAAGGCATACGTAAATCTGCTTATGGATAATGGTGCCACTACCATTCAGGAATTCGACAGGTTCAGACGTTGGGGAGAGACTGCCCTCTCTGATTTCAACGAAGTGGATATGCAGGATACGGATCCGGATGAAATTTTCAAAAATGTAAAAGACCTACGTGAAATCAGCTCCAATTTTCTTACTGAAGAGCAGCTCAAGGTAATGGAGGAATACTTTGGCCAAGTCTATGATCCGGCAGAGGTGGCAACTTCTTTTTGGAAAGATTTCAATGATAATAAAGAAGACGATCTTCATAAAAAGTTCCTTCCCATTTGGCAGACAATGGCTCCTTTATATCATGCTTTCCATGAGTCTCTTGAAAAGCAAAGTCTGATCTCATCTGGGGGAACATATCGGATTGCTGCGGAAGTGCTTGAAAAGGAAGTCCCCGAGTGTATCACGGCCAGCAAAATAATATTTGTCGGATTCAATGCCTTGACTCGAACAGAAAGCCGTATTTTCGATGCCCTGACAAAATATGAGACAAATGATGGAAGCGAACCATTTGCCGATTTCTTTTGGGACACACCGGGACCGGTGATCAACGATAAGGCGTCGGCGGCCGGAAGATATGTAATCCGCAATAAAGAAAGATGGCCTTCTCCCGATTGGGCTATCCCCTATATCGCAATGGCTGACATCAACGATCTTCCAGAAAAAATCAAGGTAATTGCAGTTCCGTCAAATTCTCTTCAGGCAAAAGTGGTAGGTGACGAAATCGATGATATTTGTCAAAAAATCGACAATTCAGAGTTAAAAGATGCCAAGGTCGCCGTGGTACTTCCTGATGAAAATCTTCTTATTCCCACTCTCTATTCCCTCCCTGACATCAATTCTGATGTCAATATCACTATGGGATATCCATTGAAACTTTCTGGAGCTGCTACTTTTGTATCGCTCTTGCGGCGTATGCAGTCGAGCAGGAGGAAATCCGGCAATAGAATTGGTTATTATTACAAAGATCTTGAGGGGGTACTATCTCATCCTTTCAGCCGGGTCATTTTTGGCAACGCTGTCTCAAAGGTAAAAGAGTGGATAAAAAAACACCACCACTCTATCGTCAACATCCATGACATTAGAGATATTTCAGAAGATATGTCTGTGCTTCTGAATCCTCTTCCTGATGATGCGACACCTGATGAAGCAGTAAGATGGCTAATTGCAATTCTTCAAAGAGTCTCAGAATCTATTGAAGATTCCGATTTAAAGATTCTGAAGAATAATGTCGATGTGGCCAACATTAAATTCTACTGCATGTTGCTTTCCCAGCTGCATGCGACCGTAGAGGAATATGGAATATCAATGCAATGGCGCACATTCCTCTCACTTGCCGACCGATTGATTTCAGCTGAGACTGTGACATTTGAAGGTCAGCCTCTTAGTGGTCTGCAGGTGATGGGTATGCTTGAGACCCGAGCACTCGATTTTGAGCGCATAATCATCCCATCTCTCAACGAAAGAATCTTGCCAGCCCGCAGAAGGGTGAGAACTTTCATCTCTGATTCTTTGCGCAAAGCATATGGTCTTCCTCCTGTAAATTATTCGGAATCTATATTCGCATATTATTTCTTCCGTATGATAGCCAGGGCTAAGGAAGTAGTGCTCCTTTACGATTCCCGATCTTCAGAAGGTGCAAGAAGTGGAGATGTTTCACGATATGTGTTGCAACTCCAATATCTCTATGCAAAGGAGAGATTGAAGATTGAATCCCGTTCTTTTGACATATCCAAGTCTGATCTTAAACCTTCCCCAATAGATAAGACTGAGGAAATTATAGATATTCTTTCAGCTTATAGGGATCAAAGTAAAGAGGGCACGAATCTTTCGGCTACTGCCCTCACATGCTATGCAAACTGCCAGATACGTTTTTATTTTGAGCATCTTCTTAAGCTTCGCACCGATATTGAATCTGTAGACTATATTGACCCTATCACGCAAGGCAACATCCTGCATTTTGTCATGCAAAATATTTATCTTCCAATTGATCTGCAAGGTCACTATCTCAGACATCCTGAAGTAATCGACGCAAACCTTATCGAATCTAAAATAAAGAATACTAAAGAAATTGATAGATTAATAAGAGTCGGAATCAACAAGGAGCACTTTCATCGCACTGAAGACAAGTTAGACACCCCTATCAAAGGGTCTGCTGCGTTTGTGGCTAAGATTCTTAGGACTCAAGTCATCAACATTCTTGAATTCGACCTGAAGCAGACTCCATTCCTTTTGTATGGTGTAGAAATTGCGGGGAACGTATGCATCAAAATGCCTGAAGGAAATCCTGTCAACATGAGGTTTGCAATCGACCGATTGGATGGCATGGATAAAAATGAAAACGGCAATCATCGGCAGCAACTGCGAGTCGTCGATTACAAGACAGGGACAATACATGTCAACTCCGAATCCATGCAAAGTGTGTTTGAAGGAGATTCTAAAGGGAAAAATCTTATTCAGCTTTGGCTCTATGCCAATCTTTTTGATGCATTGACGGATAAGAATCTTCCTAAAGACGCAGAGCGTCCGGTGTTAAACCTATTTGGGATTGAGAGTGGATTGCCAAAGCAACCGTTGACTCTGGAACTCTATGATGTGAATACCATAAATAAAGGTAAGCACACATATCCTATAGTGTCAAACGTAGAGCAGAAAGTGCATACTGAGTTAAATGAGGAGTTCTTGAATCTCTTGGAAAATACTCTGACTGGGATGTTCGATCCAGATCTTCCATTCACTCCTGCGAATGATCCTAAGTCATGCACCTATTGTCCATTCAAGACAATATGTTGGAGATAAAATGTGATTATAACACTCACTCTTAATATTATATTCAATTAAGTTTCGCATGTGATACTTAAATAATATTTGGCTAATTCAAAAATTTTTAGTAACTTTGCACCCGAAAAAGCCCAAAAGCAATAAAGGGCGGCTGAAAAGGCATCGCGAATGCCCAGAGCCGGACCCACAGTGTGATGGGAAATATTGTAATATTTTTAGTAACACGTTAAAAAATGAAGAAATTCGAACTCAAGGCTGAGGCTCGTGAAAACCTTGGCAAGAAGGCTGTAAAGGCTCTTCGCAAAGAAGGAAAAATCCCTGCAGTGCTCAACGGTGGCAAGCTCGTAGAACTCCCCTACTCAGGAGCTCTCGAACCAGGCGAGAAACTTGTAGAACTCGACGCTAAGCGCGGTATGATCACTACCGACATCACAGTGAATGCTGAAGACGTGCGTAAGCTCATCTATACTCCGGAGATTTTCGAAATCGACCTCGAACTCAACGGCAAAGTTCGCAAGGCAGTGATGAAAGATCTCGCTTTCCAGCCCGTTAAGGACACAGTTCTCCATATCGACTTCCTCGAAGTTTATCCAGACAAGCCCATTATTATGGAAGTGCCTGTCAAGATCGAAGGTCACGCAGAAGGTGTTAAGGCTGGTGGTAAGCTCCAGCTCTCTATGCGTAAGCTCAAAGTAAAGGCTATTTACACTGAAATTCCCGAACAGCTTGTTGTCAACGTCGACAACCTTGGTCTTGGCAAATCGCTCGCAGTTGGCGACCTCCACTACGAAGGTCTTGAACTGATGAACGCAAAGAACGCTGTTGTCTGCGCTGTTCAGCTTACAAGAGCTGCTCGTGGTGCCGCTGCAAAGGCAGAGTAATCACGACGCTTTCAAGAATTTTCGGGCGATATGGATTTCCATATCGCCTTTGTTTTAAAACATATGGTAATATCCAATCTATTCAAGAACATTAAAGCCATTTTCCAATCTCGCGTGCCTACGACAACAGAAGACGGAAAACGGGAAACGGAAAACGATGGATTTATGAAAAAATATCTTATTGTCGGGCTTGGTAATATCGGACCCGACTATGTTGGAACTCGACACAATGCAGGGTTTATGGTTGTAGACCGACTGGCGGAGCGTGCCGGTGCCACTTGGAAATCCTGTCGCTATGGCGATATGACGACCGTCAAGATTAAGAATTGTGAACTGATGCTTCTAAAGCCTTCCACATTTATGAATCTTAGCGGCGTGGCTGTGCGTTATTGGATGAACCAAGAGAAACTGCCTCTGGAAAATCTTCTTGTGGTGGTGGATGATCTTGCTCTTCCATTCGGCACTATCCGTCTGAAGCAAAGAGGCTCAGACGGAGGCCACAACGGATTGAAAAACATAGCATCCGAATTAGGAAACCCAAACTATGCGCGACTACGCATAGGCGTTGGAAATGAATTCTCACGCGGTCATCAAATCGACTTTGTGCTTGGGGTCTTTACTCCTGAAGAGCAAAAGGAACTTCCGGCTATTGCAGATAAGGCTGCAGATTGCGTTTCTGCATATTGCCTGTCAGGCCCAGCTTTCGCAATGAATCATTTCAATTAACAATCGAGACGCATAAAAAGTTAGCGCCGCCAGAATTCATGGTTCTGACGGCGCTTATTATAATTAAGTTATGATTGATCAGAAGATGCGTTTTGCTACCTTTCCGCCTTTGCGTACGATGTAGATCTGTCCTTTCTGAGGTTCTGCTACGCGAACACCTTGAATGGTGAAGTATTCTGCTTTAGATTCAGACTCGATTCCTGCGACACCAAGTGTAATGTCTGATTCATGAGTGAATTTGATGTAAATGGTGGATTTCCCTGCCTCTTTGTCATCTTCCATTACACGCATGTCAAGCTGGAGAGTAACTGGCGCATAGTTTGTGAAGCCACTTTGATCGATAGCCATACATAGATATTCTTCTGCACTTATAGGATCAAGTTTAGTAAAAAAATCATGAAGATTACTTGCTGAAACGCAATTACCAGAAGCACTTGTATATTTATAGCAAAGCTGATAATTGCCATATTCTCCAGCCTCGAATTCTTCTGGGGTAGGCTCGATGAGATTCAATGAGAACTGGAATTCTTTTGGCTCATCAGTAATGTTAGTGGCAAAGACCTCTGCTTTGCATTCATATTCAGGATCTATTATTCCAGCCAAATCAGGATACTCCATGATTGTTGGTTCGTAATAAGTGCTCACGACTGCGGTTTGTCCATCAGTGAGAGTTTCACCATTCAAAGTAATGGTGAAAGCATCAGAAAATGCGTCAGCTTTTGCAGATGCAAAAGTAGCTGCTACTGCAGCAAGAAGTAGAAATTTCTTCATATATTCGCTTTTTATGGTTATCTTTGTATTATTCCAGTCCGGATGTCTCTTTTCAGACTTAGCCGATGGCAATAACAACGCAAAATTACAAAAAAATCTCTACATTACAAAAATAAATTGCTTAGAATGATTTTTAGAATGATTTACTATAAATAGTAAAATTCAATAGTTCATTTCAGAGATCAGTTGTCATCGTTGTCGTCGTTATCATCGTTGTATCGTTGTCGTCGTTGTCGTCGTTGTCGTCGTTTTC
>DAAK01000076.1:0-133 GCA_001701075.1 Bacteroidales bacterium GP3
GTCGCATGCCAGACTCTGAGCGGGATTTCATCGTTGTAGCGTAAAAATTATCGTTCTTTTTGTCATATAATGATATCATCGTTTTTTTTCAACCTTTGGGGCGGTGGATTGTTTTTATTGGTAAATAAAACTT
>DAAK01000076.1:162-12086 GCA_001701075.1 Bacteroidales bacterium GP3
TAACACGATTTACTATGAAAAAGACAATTCTGCTGCTTTTCGCTTTTGTAGCGGCTTTTACAGGAATGGCTCAAGTGCAGATCCCTTATCAAGAACTAAACTATAATGTGCATTATCATTTTGGCCTTGTTGATGTGAATATAGGCCATGGAATTGTGACACTTTCTTCCCAAGGAAACCAGTTGAATGCTACTCTTGACGGGAATACTATCCCTTGGGAAGGCCGAATCTTTTGTGTCAGCGACACCCTTAACGCAACGATGACCCCCGATACTCCCTATAGCCGCGAGACTGTCGATTATGAAAATGGATGGTATCTCAAACCGAAGGTGATGGAATACCGTAGCGAGGGGTTTGTGGCATCAAATCCTGCAAACTATAAGAATATTCAAGGTCAAGGTGAACTTGATGCAGACCCTCAGACAATGGAGGCTGTGACAATCACTGCCGATATGCTCGGAATGTTCTACTATTTCCATGAGATTGATTTTGCCAGCATGACACCAGGCCAGCAGGTGACAATACCAATAAATGGAGGATATGCGCAGTCTGTGACGGTAACTTATAACGGAGAATCGACATATAATGGATATTCTACTTATTCAGCTTCTTTTGAATACACCTATCAAGGTGCCCCAAGCGGATATCCTGTACAAGCACAAATAGACCAGAATAGTAGAATACCGGTACTTATCAGTGCTGATATAGCCATCGGGCATGTCGAGATGATCTATGAATAACGATTAACGATCAACGATTAACGATAAATAAAAGATGCGACTCTTATGGGCCGCATCTTATTTTATGCCAAACTGCTTAAACGCTTAAACTATTTAAGTTTTGGTTTCAGTTCGTCGGGTGTCTCGTTTGTATACATCTCAACGGGAGCTGTCTCTTTTGTGAAGAAATCGGTGATGGTCTCTGGCTTCAATGTAATGGATGGATTGAAGTCAGAACTTGCCATATAGTTTAAAATTGCGTTGCGCATACGTTTAGCCACAATGCGCTTGTCAAGATCGTTGTCAAGATCCATCGTCGTCATGAAGAGTTTCCCGTTAAGGACATTTGCTTCCACCACCATTCCGAGCTTTCTGCTTAGATGCCATGTGTCAATTGGTTGGATTGGCGACTGATATTCTGCCGGAAGTTCAAGAAGATTCATCACTTGTGCTTTATTGAGTAGTTCCCACCAGTTGAGATTGCTCCAATCATCAGTAGGAAACCCGTGTGCAAAGAGTGGGTGAGAAGTATCGATATAGGCTCCCGTAGTGTGAGGAGGACGCATCTTAAACCAGCTCGTGTTCCAGAAGACAGGCATATAGTTTTGCACTATATCTTTTCCGAGTGTCACTTTCCCGGCAGCTGTCAGCAGCACATTCCCTCCGTTCTCTAATATCTTAATGGCTTTAGAATCGAGAGTATCTGTCACTAATACATTTTCGGGAACTTCAGCCAATGTTTCTTCTGGATATACCCAATATTCCCAACTGTTGTGACCCTTATCACCGACTTTGACAGAAAGGGTATATTTCATAGGTTTTGTAATTCTTTGAATAGGAAGCTCAATTTTTCCAACTTGATTATTTTTGCCTATCGGAATTTGGGTTTTGCCAAAAATTCCAACTGCAACAGTACGTCCTTCGGCATCCGTTACATTATAGGTGACTTTTGTCTCCCCTAAATCGTCAGCCATAGCATTGTAAATCTCTATAGGAATTTTTACTGAGTCTGTATCAGCAAATACAAACTTCGGGAATTTAGCCAGTGGCACTACCGGACTGCAGAACTCGCGCCACGTCTTTCCATCGACATACCCTTTCTCTTTCCAGAAAACATTGAGTACTCCTTCAAGAGCTGTCCCCTGACCACTATAGTCATTGAGCGCAAGAAGTTGGAAGCCAGTATAATCAGGAGTCCGCAAATTACGTTCTATCTCATATTTGTAGCAAAGCGTCTGAAGCTTGCCGCTTGACATAAGGAACTTCCGATCCATTCCTTTCATACCGTTCTTTTCCAAAAGGTCGCTGAATATCTCGAAATTCTTAGCCTTGTATGGTCCGGTGTATTGCGATGTTTCTTCGAGGTCGGGGTATGCACACCATTGTCCCTGCTCATGGGCAAGAATAGGGGAGTTGTTTTCAGGCAAGGAGTCAGTTGGCTTGAAATTGCGTGGATGTTTAATATCTTCAAGGAAATCATCGTCGCTTGATGGCATTCGGTTTTTCCAATTTAGACCACGGCCTCCCCCTTTTACGTGGTATTCACTTCCGCTATCCCAGGCCCAGCCACCTCCTACGGAAGCTCCGCAGTAGATCTTTGTCGGGTCATAATCTTTCATTATTGATACCCATTCGTTAGTATAGGGTACCCAGTTTCCTGCTGGCTCATTTCCGGCAGCCATCATGACAAATGATGGGTGATTTCCGTAATTGTCAATGATGGCTTTCCCCTCGTCGATGAGATACTGGTCTATTGCCATACCGCTACGCAATTTTACACCATGGTTGGGCCAGGAAGGGCCTTCTGGCTGAAGATATATACCTGCCTTGTCGGCTGCTGCAAAAGCAGCTTCAGGAGGACAATAGCTGTGAAAACGCATCATGTTGATGCCGTATTCCTTGCACTTAGCGAAAACCTTGGCCCAAGACTCTTCATCCGTAGGAGCGTAACCTGTCAGCGGAAAACAGCAGTTCTCCACTGTGCCACGGACATATATTGGTCTGCCGTTGACCATAATGTCACGCCCCTTGACGGAAATATCACGCATGCCAAATTGTGTTGTCGCCATGTCATCTCCAAGGTAGACGGTAACATTATAGAGGGGCGTGGAGAATTCATCCCAAGTCTTCATGCGATTCCCAAAATCTACTGTAAACGTGAGTGTGTCTCCTTTAAGTGTCCCTTTCGGAATATTGAATACGTCAACTCCATCGTCTGACACAACCCTGACATTGGCCCTGTCAATTTTCTTCGCATCTCCTCCTTTTATCACCTTGATATAAGCTTTCTTTTGTCTGACATCAGGATAAACACGCACATTTTTGATATATGCATTCTTAGGAGTTGCCTTCAAATACATTTCTCCTGTAATCCCGTTCCAGTTTCCCTGAGTCTGATCGGTGACACTATGTGAATCTTGACCAACACAAACGTTTTCTATACCGTTGTAGACTTTCAATTCTATTTCATTATTCTTTCCAGGATAGATATATTGTGTGATGTCATATTCATGAGGCGTGGATAGCGACATCTGATGCCCTACCTCTTCTCCATTGACGAAAAGAGTTGTCTCGATATGCGGGCGCTCCAAGTGAAGTATCACTCGAAGGTCTTTCCAATCAGCGGGGATCGTCAATTCTTTCTTATAATATGCATTTCCAACATATTCCTTATCTGGAGTAAGGAAAAATGGAAACTTAATATTGTCAGATTCGCGGTAGGGTTTGTAGAGTTCGCTGTAATAATACGACATGTCATAGAGCGAGCCGGTCCATTTGGTGTCAGTGTCTACCTCATTGCCTTTGCCGTTTGTAAGCATAGAACCGGGCAATGATATTTTGTCGTCATAAACAGGCTTTTCACCATATCCGAACTGCCATGTGCCGGAAAGGTCGATTTTATTGTCAGAAGCTCCGAATGTCAGAGACGCATAAAGGAGCGCTATGGGTAAGATAATCTTTTTCATTAAATAGTAGGTATTATCGTTATTCCTATTACTTCCTCTCCCGGCGTCTTGTCTGCCTCTTCAGGAAAATAGACAGGCATTTCAGGTTGCAAAGGAAGAATACGGAGTTCAAGTTTTTTGGCATCTTTAGGGAGTCGCCAGAGTCCATAGAGCATTGGTCGACCATTATAGAAATTATCAGCGATGAGTTTGCCATCGCAATAGAGGCGTGCCACGTCGCCGCGATAATCAATCTTAAGCAACATGTTTTCTCGGTTCTCAGAGTCTGGAAGATTACTGATGGAATATTGGGCTGCATTTTCAAAATCCTCGTCAGTCGGTTCTTCGGCAGCTTTGTTAACTCCTATCGTTATCTTTCGCATGGGGCATGCTTCTGCTGTTTTTCCGATCTTTGGCATTTTGCCGGGGATGGCTTGTGACTTTGCTTCCGGAAGGAAGAGACTGGAAGCTTGTTCGGATGTCAGAAGGTATATGTTGTCTGCTATCGGCTTGTCAGGACCAAGAGCCTTTATGTTTTTCATCACCTTTTTTCCAAGGGCAATCTCAGTTGGAATGCCCGGAATCTGTTCAAGGTAGATCTTTCCGTCACGATTTGCAATGAGTTGAGCGGTTGCGTATCGTATTCCATCGATATTGACTGGGAAGATGCACGTCGTTCCGGCCGGAATGGTCATTGGTTTAGAAGGGAATTTTATTCCGCAAAGGTCAAATTGGATGCCGTTCTTAGCAGAGAGATTTTGTAGACGCTCGTAGTTATTGATGAATACAAAACCACTATTGCCATCAGATCTATAAGAGTATCTTAGCGATGAATCATCACCCTTTGCTATGTCTTGTGGAGCCGGGAATGATGCTTCCATCGGAGCAAGAAGACTTCCATAGTCCTGCATGAAGAGATGGAGTTTGCGCAGATTATAATAATGAGGATATGGTTGCCCAAATTCCCCGAGAGGAGCTTGGAAGTCATAGTTCTTGACGGGAAGATCGTTGTAGTTTGTAGCTTTTGTGCGCTGCGTTTCGTTAAGGTAAATGTCGCTTTCAGGGTTGGTGCCTCCGTGGTACATATAGTAGCCAAGCAGGTTGCTGCCGCTTCCGAGTTTCACGACAGCAAGTGAGTAGGCATCTTCTGGGTATATCCACGGACGGCGGTGGTAGGCTCCCATCATTCCTCCACCGAGTTCGCATGTGAAATATGGATACTGTTCGTCACCTTCAGTAAGCTGTTCCTTCTGGTCTTTCAATTGTTCGCTTGCTATTGCCGTGCTGCTTCTGAATTGCTTGAAGTTGAATGCCTTGTAGTAGTTGCCTGCAGTTGGCTGGATAGATCGTTCCCAAAATCCGTCGGCATAGTCGCCATAAAGCGGGATCATTTCGCCGTAGGGGACTGGGGTCTTGAGTTCCGGCCATCCGGTGCGGGTATAGAAAGGAAGGTCGAAGCCTATTTCATTGGCAATCTTTTTTAGTGCCATAAGATAAGATCCATGCCCTCTATATTCATTGTCGAACTGACATGCCATGACAGGGCCTCCATCTTTCCACTGCAGACCTTGCACTTGTGTAAATATCTGACGGTAAAGCTTCTCAACAGCATCAAGAAATTCTGGAGTTTCTGATCTCGATTTTATCCCTTTGTCGAAAATCCAGTCTGGTATGCCTCCATTTCTCGCTTCTCCATGACAGAAAGGACCGACACGAAGCACAACCGGCATTCCCTCCTCCTTGCAGATTTCAAGGAATTTTCGGAGATTACGCTGTCCACTCCAATTGAACTGGTTTTCGTTTTGTTCAATGTGGTTCCAGAATACGTAGGTAGCTATGATGGTTACTCCACCCTGCTTCATTTTCCTTACTGATGAGCGCCATTCATCTTCTGGAAGACGGCTATAGTGAATCTCTCCCATCACTGGAGTGACTCGCTCGCCATCTATGATAAGACTCTTCGCATCCCATTCCACTCTTGGAATAATTTTGCTTTCGGCAGTTGCTTTGCTGGAAGTCTCTGCAAAAGCAGAAGTAATCATCATTGATATTGTAGTCGCTGTCAATATAGATTTAAATCTAACTTTCATGATATGAGAGGTTTTAATTGCAAAATTACAGAATATTTTTGACTTTTCTAAGACTGCTTGTGTTTTTTTCGATTAATTGTCTGTGAATATGGAATTTTTTTATTAATTTTGGGAGTTACTAAACACTTGCATCATGAAAAAATTTAGGCTGATATTCGTTTTGTCATTGATTACTTTTTGTGTGTCAGTTACTTTTGCTGGCACTACGAAGGAATCGAAGAAAGTGAGAGATATAATCACAAACGTGAATAATCATTGGCAATCCACCCATCCCGCGGAGGCTACGCCGTTCTGGCATGTGGCATCGTATCATACAGGCAATATGGAGGCCTACAATCTGATAGGAAATTCAGATTGGCTGAAATATTCCGAAGATTGGGCAAACCATAATGAATGGAAGGGTGCAAAAGGTAACGACCGATCCAAGTGGAAATATGCAAGTTATGGAGAATCGCCCGACCATGTGCTTTTCGGAGACTGGCAGATTTGCTTTCAGACATATGCAGACCTCTACAACATCCTGCCCGATGACAATCGTATAAAGAGAGCCAGGGAGGTGATGGAATATCAGATGTCGACTCCGCAGAACGACTATTGGTGGTGGGCCGACGGTCTCTATATGGTGATGCCTGTCATGACCAAGATGTATAAAATCACAGACAATCAGAAGTATCTCGATAAGCTATATGAATATTATCTGTATGCCGACAGCATTATGTATGACAAAGATGAGGGTTTATACTATCGCGATGCAAAATATGTCTATCCGAAGCATGAGAGCGCAAATGGCAAGAAGGATTTCTGGGCTCGTGGCGATGGATGGGTGCTTGCCGGATTGGCGAAAGTATTGAAAGATCTGCCTCCTGATTATTCCAACCGACCTTTTTTTGAGAAGCGGTTCAAAGAGCTTGCAGATGCAGTGGTCGCTTCCCAACAGTCTGGTGGCTATTGGAGCCGTTCGATGCTTGACGAAGCACATGCTCCCGGGTATGAGACAAGTGGAACTGCATTCTTCACATACGGTCTGCTTTGGGGTATCAACAATGGATATCTTACAGATCCCAAATATCCTGATGCCGCTTTGAAAGGCTGGGAATATCTGAGCAATGTGGCTCTTCAAAAAGACGGACGAGTAGGCTATGTCCAGCCTATAGGAGAAAAGGCAATTCCCGGCCAGGTGGTTGACAGGAATTCCACTTCCGATTTCGGTACAGGAGCGTTCCTCCTTGCTGCTTGCGAATATGTGAAATATTTGGAAAAGGAAAACAATACAGACCGAAAGTATTGGACTGACTTGGCTTATAAGATGGCATATCCCGTGCTCAGCAATATGTCGGAGGGAAATCTTAAAAAGAATATGGTTGTGGAAGTCAGCCCCAATTGGGATGGACGCAAGAAAGACGTGGCATATATGGAGACTTTCGGTCGCCTTATGGCAGGAATTGCTCCTTGGCTTGCGCTTCCGGATGATGATACCGAAGAGGGTAAAATAAGAAAGGAATTGCGTGAGATGGCTTTGAAAAGCTATAAGAATGCCGTCGATCCGGATTCTCCCGACTGCCTTCTTTGGCAAGGTGAAGGTCAGATTCTTGTGGACGCGGCCTATATCGCCGAAAGCTTTATCCGAGCTTATGATGCTCTTTGGATGCCTCTTGACGACGTGACAAAATCGCGTTATATGGAGCGATTTAAGCATCTGCGTACGATTGATCCTCCTTATACAAACTGGCTCCTTTTCTCTTCCATTCTTGAAAGTTTCATGGCTAAGGCAGGAGGTGACTACGACCAATATCGCGTCAACTCTGCAATCCGCAAGATGGAGGAATGGTATATGGGCGACGGATGGTATGCCGATGGCCCTGACTTTGCCTTCGACTACTATAGCAGCTATGTGTTTCATCCGATGTATCTGGAGACTCTTCAGAATATGAAGGATGCGAAGGCTCGAACACGTATACACTATCCGAAATATTATGACAGGGCGCTGAAGCGTGCACAGAAATATAGCATAGTTCTTGAGAGGATGATCTCACCGGAAGGGACATTCCCGGTGTTCGGCCGTTCGATTCCTTATCGCATGGCTATCATGCAACCGTTGGCACTTATGGCATGGTATGAAAAGCTCCCTGGCGGTCTTACAAATGGTCAGGTCCGTAACGCCCTTACTACTGTGATGCATTCGATGTATGATGGCAAGGAGAATTTCAACGATGCAGGATTCCTCACTATTGGATTCTCAGGTCGTCAGCCCAATATTGCAGACTGGTACACCAACAATGGCAGTCTTTATATGACGTCGCTTGCGTTTCTGCCTCTCGGACTTCCCGCTTCCCATCCATTCTGGACCGATGCTCCGCATCCTACCACCAATCAGAAGGCTTGGAACGGACAGCCATTCCCGAAAGACCATCGTTGGGAAGACACCCCTGGACGCCTCAAGGATCTTTTCTGATATAATCCCGACTTATAATAATGAAAGCATTTCCTTTTCGTTGGAGATGTCTGTGAGGCTCTTTTGTTGGTCGGAGACTACGAAGGCATCAAATTCTGCAGATTTCTTGCTATAGAGATTGTCGGTATTGGTCCAGTCCTTTAGATTGGATGCAATCCAAGCCAATTCATCGGCTTGATAGTCGGCGTGTGCCTTGTCGAAAATATCTTCGATTTCAGTAATGCTTTCAGCTTTCATTGCTGATTGCAGGGTAGTCTCTGAGACGACTTGACCTATTAAGTCATACCATTTCTTGGCAACCTGTGAATGACTTGCATCTTCAGGATTCATATTGTCGCCAAGCCGCAGATGCAGATATTCATATACGCAGAGTGTGTAGATGTTGCGGGCTTTTTCCAGCGATGTGCGCTTAAGTGTGAGCCCATTATGTTGAATTTGATCGTTTCCTTTTGCCGATTTAATCAAACGGTCGATGGTTTCTATGGCTTCGAGGACATTCCCGATGGTGTAAGGTGTGAAAGTGTTGAATGTGATTCGGTCGTGAAGTTTCAAGCCATGTCCTTCACGTCGGTCGCGTTTCGGCCATTTCTGCTGGTCTCTTCTAAGTCCGTAGCTCTTAAGCATGGCTCCAGGGATGACTGTAGTGTTCCCTTTTGTGTCGCCAAACAGATAGGAGAATGGAAATTCAGATGTGTCCGGATGTGTCTTATGGTCACCCATAACGAGAGAGAATGCACCGATTCTTGACCCGTGCATCAGATATGAATTTGATGAAGTCTTTACGCCACGCTCCAATACTCCCCAGTGCAATGGGCCAAGTTTATACATATGGTTGCTCATGTTAGTGCCTGAACCGGCATTCATAAAAGCAGTCTGGCATCCGATGAGAAGTGAACTCTTGTGCATACTGACGGTGAAAGGCCCTGCCAATACTGCGCAAGCTTCGCCGTTCTCCATGGAGCAATTTGCAAAGAATAGAGAGTCGTGTGATGTAAACCCCTTATCGAGAACTGCACCTTGTCCTACATATGTGTTTCGTAGAATCACTCCATTTGCAACCGTCGCATCCTCGATTATAAAATTCTCTGCATTGACACCTTGACCCACATATGCAAGGCAATTCTTCTTATCGGTATTGTTTACGACACTGCCGTTGCGAAGCCACGATGCACCTTCTACCTTTACGTCAGACCATATACGGGTGTCGAAGATGGGACCGCAATCTATAATTTCAGCTCCATCGCCAATCTCAAGCATATCTGGAAGACTTTCAATATGCTTGCCGATCATTGGGAAGAGCTTTTTCTTTGCATATTCAGGCATTCTTGCTGCCAATGCTGCAATTTGTGCTGAAATGCCAGGATAGATTCTCACTGGTCTTCCTCCAGTCTCGTCAAGCACAGCGATTTCTGTCCCAACGCCATAGGTGGCAGTAGGGGAGTTCTCAATACGAGCTACATTGACGATTCTTACATTATCGCCAATCCTTACATTTGAAATGCCACCGGGGACATTGATAATCTCGGCATTGTCGCCAATAGATACCGATCCACTAAAATAGACGTTGCGAATCCTACTGAGATCAGTGCCTTCTGATATCGACACCTGATTCCAGTTGTCGGAATAGCATCCCTGGTTGATAAGCCTTTCGATCTCACTTTTTTTCATATCCACACATCCTTTCGTTGACGTAATTTTGTGTTATTATCTTCTAAATTCCAGATTCTCAATTGTCAATTCTCAATATTCTCGTCGTATTTTTGGAAGAGGAAATCATTGTAAGGGAATCTTTCTACGTGTATTTCCTTGGCTTTTTCGTAGAGTAGTTCCTTAAGTTGGTCTATGTTGATTTTGTCCTTTGCTGAGATGAAAACGCAATTATTCTTCATTTTGGCCATCCAAGTCTTCTTGAAGTCATCAAGGCTCATGTTTTCCCGGGTTGCCGGTGTAAGGTCATCAGGGTCTTTTGGAGTGTACTTGAAGGCATCTATTTTGTTGAAGACAAGTATCTGTGGCTTTTGAGCCGCGCCACATACCTCGCTCAATGTCTTGTCGACAACTTCTATCTGTTCTTCAAAATTTGGATGACTCACGTCTACAACGTGCATAAGCAAATCAGCTTCCCTCACTTCATCAAGGGTTGATTTAAATGAGTTGACAAGATGCGTCGGGAGTTTGCGTATAAAACCTACTGTGTCTGAAAGCAGGAACGGCAGATTGTCTATTGTCACTTTCCTCACTGTAGTGTCAAGGGTTGCAAAAAGCTTATCTTCAGCAAAAACATCGCTCTTGCTGAGAAGATTCATAATAGTGGATTTCCCTACGTTGGTGTAGCCGACAAGAGCTACTCTCGTCATATTGCCACGATTCTTCCGCTGGATACTTTTCTGCTTATCGATGTCTTTCAGCTCTTCTTTCAAGCGTGATATCTTATCAAGGATAATTCGGCGGTCAGTCTCTATCTGGGTCTCACCTGGGCCACGCATGCCGATACCTCCACGTTGCCTTTCAAGGTGAGTCCACATTCGCGTAAGGCGCGGGAGCAGATATTGATATTGGGCTAATTCCACCTGGGTTCTTGCTGTTGCCGTTTGGGCGCGCTTTGCAAAAATGTCAAGAATCAAGCTTGTGCGGTCAAGAATCTTAACCTTTAGTTCCTTTTCTATATTAAGCACTTGCTTGGAAGATAGGTCATCGTCGAAGATGACCAGTCCTATTTCGTGGTCTTCCACATATTTGCGTATTTCCTCAAGCTTTCCAGTGCCGACATATGTGCGTGGATTGGGATATTCAAGTTTCTGGATGAATCTCTTCTCCGGCTCAGCTCCAGCTGTCTTAGCTAAGAAATCTAGCTCATCAAGGTATTCGTTGACCTTTGCTTCGTTTTGTTTTTGTGTCACAAGGCCAACAAGTACAGTGCGTTCGTTTTCTTCTTTATTTATAATGTTATCTTCTATCATATCATCATATATTCTATATATGACTTAACATTTCTCGCCCCCCATAGGTTGTAAGGGGAGCGAGAAAACGTTAAAAGAATTTGCTGACCTTAAAAAAAACTATGCGAGGCGAGCAAGTAGGTCGGTAAGGAATTTCCAATATTCCTCCACTGAAGGAATATATGCCTTTTCATTAGGGCTATGGATATCTTTGAGGGTCGGGCCGAAAGAAATCATATCCATTCCCGGCATTTTTTCAAGGAATATGCCACATTCAAGTCCAGCATGAAGAGCCTCTACTTTTGGAGCATTTCCAAATAGATCCTTAAAGCTTTCCTCTGCTGTCTTCAGTAGTTTGCTGTCTGGATTCGGTGCCCAACCTACACTTGGATCATTGGTCTCGACAACGCAACCAATGTTTTCATAAAGGGCAGTGATACGGTCGGTGATTTCCTCACGCTTGCTGTCGACTGATGATCGTTGGTGAGAAGTGATGACTACAGTCTCATCGTCTTTTTTGTGTACGCTTGCAAGGTTGGTAGAAGTCTCCACGAGTCCGGGGACGGCAAGGCTCATTCCCTGTACTCCATTTGGAGTGCCGAAGATAGTGGAAATAAGAGGATTTACATAATCCTCGACTAACATCCCCGCAGGCTTTTCACGCATTTTGACATTGAATGTGAATGAGTCGCCTTCTGCAAGACGAAGTTCATCATGAATAGTGGCGTTGTAGATCTCCGCCATTTTTTCAAATGCTTCTTCATTGCCAGCAGGAATGC
>DAAK01000076.1:12252-20570 GCA_001701075.1 Bacteroidales bacterium GP3
TCGATATGCACTTCATACCAGTCAAAACCTTCTGCAGCTGCCATTTCCTCCATCGGATAAGTGGCTATAGTGCACATGGATCCAGCACATCCAATCACTATCATGCCATGTTCTTCCGAATCAAGGTTGAGAAGGATTCTGCCGCTTATCATGTCAGGATTCAGGCCGTTGGCACCTGTAAGACCCTGCTCCTCATCGACAGTGAAGAGAGCTTCTATCGGTCCATGCACGATATCCGGATCGATCATCACTGCCATAGCAGAAGCACATCCAAGCCCATTGTCGGCACCAAGCGTAGTGCCTTCAGCCTTTACCCAGTCACCGTCAACTATGGTCTTGATAGGATCGGTAAGGAAGTTGTGCTCAACGTCGCCACGTTTCTCAGCTACCATATCCTGATGACCTTGAAGCACAACTGTCGGTGCATTCTCATGTCCTGGAGTGGCAGGGCAATACATCACTACGTTGCCAACTTCATCGGTAGCATATTTGAGTCCATGGCGTTCTGCCCATCCTGTCAAAAATTCTTTCATCTTGTCAAGATGATGGGTGGGACGAGGCACTTTTGTTATCTCGTCGAAGCATTGCCATACAAGCTTCGGTTTAAGATCAGTAATTTTCATTTTTTATCGCTTTGTGTCTATTTATTAGACTGTTCTTTACTCTTGAATTTTGCATATTCCTTGGCCATGCGGGTGTGATAGCCACGTTTTGCATATGAAGCGCCGTTATATTTCCTGGCAAAGGCTCTCCAATCTTTTTTTCTAAGGGCTTCCAGCATTCCGGTGTTGCGGATGAAGACGGCAAACATTTCCAACTGACTGAATTCAGACTCGCTGATCTTTTCCACCATCTCTTCTACGCTCTTGCAACCACACAGCTTATAGTTGAACCCACCTATCTGGAACATTCCCCAGTATGAACCCATATCAGCTGCGTCAGCATTGATCTTTCGGGCATTGGTGAGTGCTGTCCATTCCTTAAGGGCGTAGCCTGTGAGTCCCGATGGCACTTTGGCATCTTTCATCTTGCGCCCCTTGGTCTTGCTCTTGTATTTGTTGTAAAGCGATTGTGCGTAGTTGACTACAGGGACTCCCGGAGCCCAAAAACCTTCAAGTTTCGGGCCGGCTTCTATCCTTACAACAGCTTTTATGGCTGCCACTTCCACATCCAGTTCTTTCGCTATAACATTAAAGTCCTCATCTGTAAGAGTCTTGTATTTCACCTTGGCATCCTCTTCTGGCATTTCAGTAAGGACAAGAGATATCATCTCCGACATTTCTTTGTCGAGATTCTCTGTCTCGACAGAATCCATGCGGGCTGGTTGGCTCCCAGACATTCCCTTCTGAATAGTCTCCGCTTTTAATGCGGAGACACTCAGAAGTAATATTATAGCGATTGAAAGGCACCGCTTCATGACTTCGCCACTTTTTCAAGAGTCAGGCAAAGATGACGCCAGAATTTGTCGACGGTGGGGATGAGAAGTTGCTCGTCAGGTGAGTGAACTCCGGTCATTGTCGGTCCGAAGCTTACCATGTCGAGGTGAGGATATTTGTCAAGGAATAGTCCGCATTCAAGACCTGCGTGGATAGCCTTTATAGCTGGTTTCACTCCGAAGAGTTCCTCATATGCCTCGGCAGCTATTTTCATGATTGGAGAATTCATGTTTGGTGCCCATCCTGGATAACCGTCGGAATGATCCACTTTTGCTCCGGCGAGCTGGAAGTGAGCTTCAACTTGTCCGGCGATGTCGTATTTGCGGCTTTCCACGCTTGAGCGTTGTGAAGTGGTCACCTTTATCATGTTGTCTCCTTCCATTTTCACTGCTGCCAGATTTGTGGAGGTCTCAACGAGACCTTCGATATCGCGGCTCATGGAAATTACTCCGTGCGGAGCGCTGTAGAGAGCTCTTACAAGAGCCAGTGAAGTAGTCTGGTCGATACTGTATTCAGGTTTGTCGGCATCTTCGATAATAATATTGATGGAAGGTTCAATTCCGGCAAATTCCTTAGTTATTTCCACAGCATAGTCTGCAAGAGCTGCCTTTATGTCGGCGGCAAGAGTTGTCTCGATGCCAAATACTGCATGTGCTTCGCGTGGGATAGCATTTCGAAGATTTCCACCATCGAATTCCACGAGCTCGAGGTTCCACTTCTGTGAGCAGTTCCAAAGGAAGCGGGCAACGATTTTGTTGGCATTTGCTCTTCCGAGATGTATGTCGCCTCCAGAATGGCCTCCGAGAAGACCACTGGCGCTTACTTTGAGATAAGAGAAGTGGTCGGGAGCGAGGGAACGCTTGTATTCAAACCATGCAGTGGTGTCAATTCCACCAGCGCATCCTACGAATATCTCGCCGTCGTCCTCTGAATCAAGATTGAGCAGGATATTGCCCCCAAGCATGCCTTCTCCAAGATTCTGCGCACCTTCAAGACCGATTTCCTCATTGACTGTGAAGAGAGCCTCCACTGGTCCATGTTTGAGAGTCGGGTCGATCATCACTGCCATAGCAGCTGCGATGCCGATTCCATTGTCAGCTCCCAAGGTAGTGCCGCGGGCTTTTACCCAGTCGCCATCGATATATGTGTCGATAGGGTCTTTCATAAAATCATGCTTGACACCTCCGTTTTTCTCTGCTACCATGTCCATATGAGCCTGAAGGATCACTGTCGGTGCATTCTCAAAGCCTGGCGCTGCGTCTTTGTGCATCAGCACGTTGCCGCATTCATCAGTCTTTACTGCCACATTATGCTTCTTGGCGAAGTTAATGAGGAATTCTCTGATCTGCTCTTCATGGCAGGATGGGCGGGGCACTTTCGTCACCTCGTCAAAGCATTTCCAGATAAGCTCCGGTTTAAGGTCTTTTACATCCATTTTTAGTTAGGTTTTATATGATTTCTATTAGTTTTTCTATGCTTAAATTGGTTTTCAGACTCCAAAGATATGAATTTTATTTGATTTTAACAAATCTTTTGCATTTCTTATCGTTCCTATCGCGATTTTTTATTAATTTTGCATTCGGATAATAGCCTTACAATGTTAAGACTCTTACTGCAATTAGAATCATCAAACACAAAAACACAATAATGAAAAAAAATCTTTACACAATCTTTGGCATGGCACTTGCCTTAGTCATCGGAAGCGGAATGGCTTCATGCGGCGACTCTAAGGATGAAAAAGCTGCTCCTGCCAGGAAAACCGCTGCGGTCGATAGCGTAGCTCTTCCAAACTACAGATATGTAGACATGGACACCCTGCTGACAAGATATATCCTTGCTAAGGACTATAACGAGGAGATGATCCGCATGCAAGAGAATCTTGAAAGCGAGACTAAGCGTCATCAGACTTCAATTCAGTCGCTCGCTTCTCAAATACAGAATAAGGTACAGAACAATTCTTATCTTTCTCAAGAGAGCTTTGATACCGACCAGCAGAAGCTTGCTTCCATGCAGAGCAATGCAGAGCGCTCAGTGGGCATGATGCAGCAGAAATATGCAGAGGCTGCGGCTAAAGCTCAGATGGCAGTTTCTGACTCAGTTACAGCTTTCATTGAAGCCTATAATAAGAAGCATGGCTATGACGCTATCTTCAATAAGGCTGCTGCTTTGCACTTCAATCCTGCACTCGACATCACAGATGAGATTGTAGAAGGTCTGAATGCAAGATATAATAAGGTTAAAAAATAAATTTTTTCGATGAAAAGGCGTCTGTGTCGGTTCTTGGCTTTTGCAGCAATGACACTCGCTGTCTTGTTGCCATTGACATCCTTTGCAAAAGGATGGGAAACGGTGCGCGCCGACGTCTCAGGTCTCAGCTCAGTTGCCCGCGATAATGATGTGGAAATTCGCGTGTCGCCAGGTCACGTTGTTGTGATTGCTTCGCAGCCTGTCCAGATTAAGGTGTTTACGATCCTCGGTCAGGTTGTCAGCAATGAATCGCTTCCTGCCGGCACAAGCCGCCTTCCTCTTTCTCATGGTGTATATATCGTGAAGGTTGGCGATCTCACATGCAAGATAGCCGTATGATCGGGGCCTATAAACATTAGTAAAAATGGAAGCAATAGATTGGAAAAACCTTCCGTTCGGATATATCCCGACCAATTTCAATGTCCGCTGTACATTCAGCGACGGCAAATGGGGGCCTATAGAGGTCTCTGATTCCGAATATATACCTATGCATATGGCTGCTGCCTGTCTTCATTATGGGCAGGAAGCTTTTGAGGGGCTAAAGGCATTTCGCGGTGCCGACGGCAAAATCCGTGTGTTCCGTATGGATGAGAATGCAGCACGTTTCCGTCGCTCAGCTGAGGGAATTATGATGGAGCCTCTTCCAGAGGATATTTTCTGTGAAATGGTGCGCAAGGTTGTGGCTCTTAACGCAGAGTTCGTGCCTCCTTATGGCACCGGAGCAAGCCTTTATATCCGTCCTCTTGAAATCGGCATTTCTCCCCAAGTTGGAGTCAAACCATCTAAGGATTATTTGGTAGTGATGTTTGTCACCCCTGTTGGTCCTTATTTTAAGACCGGTTTCAGTCCTACTAAAGTTTGTATGAGCCGTAATTATGACCGCGTTGCTCCTCTTGGCACCGGCTCCTTTAAGATTGGTGGCAATTACGCAGCCTCACTTAAGGCTGGAGAGTTAGCTCACGATATGGGATACTCCGTAATGTTCTATTTGGATCCAAAGGAAAAGAAATATCTTGATGAGTGTGGCGCAGCTAACTTCTTCGGTATTCGCGGAAACAGCTATATCACTCCGGCCTCTAATTCTATACTTCCTTCCATTACCAATAAGAGTATCTGCCAACTTGCTGAAGATCTCGGTATGACAGTTGAACGTCGTCATATTCCGGTTGAGGAACTTGAAACATTCGATGAGGTTGGCGCTTGTGGCACAGCTGCAGTAATCTCACCGGTAGGTGTCATTGATGACATAGATACTGGCAAGAGTTATACTTATGGCGATGGAACTCCAGGCGAAAAATCTACGCTTCTTTATAATAAGTTGCGTGGTATCCAGCTTGGTGAAGAACCCGACGTTCATGGTTGGGTAGAGATAATCGAAGACTAATGCTATGGAAGGGAGACTTCCCAGCCTCCCCTCAAAAGCAAAAGCTAATACAGGGACTGAAGATTAATCTTGCACTATGCATTATGAATCTATATTAAAAAAGTACTACGAGGAGGGCTCAGCCCTCCTCGATTTGCTTATGACGCACTCAGAAATGGTGGCGCGTAAGGCTTTGAAAGTTGCAGATTCGGCAAAGCTTCAGATTGACCGTGATTTTGTATATGAAGCTGCGATGCTTCATGATATAGGAATTTTCATGTGTAATGCCCCAGGTATATATTGTTATGGGGAAGAACCATATATCCGTCACGGTATAATAGGAGCCTCCCTATTAAGGCAGGAGGGTATTGGAGAGCCATATGCACGTGTATGCGAGCGTCACACCGGCGCTGGCCTTACAGCAAAAGAAATAGCGGAAACGGGTTTGCCGCTTCCGCATATGGATTTTCTTCCAGAGACTATTGAGGAAAAATTGATTTGTTATGCCGATAAATTTTTCAGCAAATCCGGTGATCCTAAAGCTGAGAAATCTCTTGATCGGGTAAGGGCATCAATGTCTAAGTTCGGAGCACCCTCGTTGGAACGCTTCGATGCATTGCATGCGCTTTTTATCCCTGTTTGAGCTGTTTCTCGTGAGTGACACACCAATCGGCTATCACGCATTCTCCGCATTTGGGGTTTCTGGCTGTGCAGACGTAGCGTCCGTGAAGAATCAGCCAGTGATGGGCATTGGCAAGTTTTTCCTCAGGAATATTCTTTACTAATTCCTTTTCTGTTGCAAGGGGAGTCGGAGAGTCCTTGGTGAAACCAATACGGTTGCAAACACGGAATACGTGAGTGTCGACCGCCATGGCTGCCTTTCCCCACACCACTGCGAGCATCACATTGGCAGTCTTCCTGCCCACTCCTGGAAGTTTCATCAGATTGTCAATGTCTGATGGCATTTCCGAATTGAAGTCTTCCACAAGCATGCGTGCCGCCTTTAGAAGGTGGCGCGTCTTGTTATTGGGGAAGGTGACGCTTTTAATGAAGGGGAAAACCTCCTCTTCTGTAGCAGCTGCCAAAGATGCAGGATCGGGAAAAGCCTCGAATAGGGCAGGAGTCACCATGTTGACCCTTTTATCGGTGCATTGCGCCGACAAAATCACAGCCAAGAGCAGATGAAACGGTGTGTCATAGTGCAATTCTGTCTTAGGCTCTGGCATAATCTCCTCAAAAGTGGAAATTATTCGGTCATATCTCTCCTTCTTCTGCATTTCTTATGTTACTTGGTTCTTAACTCTTGCCTCTTGGTTCTTGACTCTTATCTTCAGTGGGCAGCGACAAATTCATCAAGGAATCTAACGTCGTTTTCGCTGAATAGACGAAGGTCTTTGACGAGATATTTAAGGTTGGCAATGCGTTCTACACCCATGCCGAATGCGTAGCCGGAATAGATTTCTGGGTCAATTCCGCAAGCCTTAAGCACATTGGGGTCTACCATACCGCATCCAAGGATTTCCACCCAGCCGGTGCCCTTGCACATTGCACATCCTTTTCCTCCGCAGATGCCGCAGCTGATATCCATCTCGGCACTTGGTTCTGTGAATGGGAAATAGCTGGGACGTAGGCGGATTCTTGTCTCAGGTCCGAACATCTGCTGCGCAAATTCAAGCAGCACTTGCTTAAGGTCGGCGAAGCTGACGTTTTTGTCGATATAGAGACCTTCTACCTGATGGAAGAAGCAGTGTGCACGTGCAGAAATAGCCTCATTACGATAGACGCGGCCAGGGCAAACGATACGGATTGGAGGCTGGGTATGCTCCATTGTACGGGTCTGAACGCTTGAGGTGTGGGTGCGCAGAAGAATGTCGTCTTTGCCGTCACGCTCTATAAAGAAGGTGTCCTGCATATCGCGTGCCGGATGGTCGGCCGGGAAGTTGAGGGAGCTGAATACATGCCAGTCGTCTTCAATCTCCGGTCCTTCTGCAATGGTGAACCCCATGTTGCCGAAAATGTTGATGATTTCGTTCTTGACAAGCGAAAGGGGATGGCGAGTGCCAAGAGGGAGCGGTGAAGCTGTCCTTGTGAGGTCGATATTCCCTTTTTCTTTATCGGCGTTGTCTGCCAGTGACTCTTTGAGAGCCGCAAGCTTCTCTGTCGCGATGTTCTTAAGTTCATTGAGTTTCTGACCCAGTTCTCTTTTTTGTTCTGCAGGAACTGTGCGGAATTCGTTCATCAAAGATGAGATTTCTCCCTTTTTGCTCAAGTATTTGATACGAAGCTGCTCCACAGCTTCTGCCGTTGTAGCCTGTAGCGCGGATATTTCAGCTTTTAGTCCTTCAATCTTGGATATCATATTTTATGACGTATATTGTTGTTTTCAATCGGCAAAGTTACAAAAAAAACTTCATATTCCCAAACCGATTTTGATTCCTGATGTGATCATATAAAAAATCAAAGCATTTTTCCAAAAAAATAGTTTGTGTATGTATGAAAATTGAAAAAAATGATGTAATTTTGTAGCTTGAAAAGAGCCTCATGCGAGAGGATAAGAGAATTAAAGTATCTTACAAACCTAAATCAGAATGAAAAATATACTTGTCATAGGCAGTACTGGCCAAATAGGCAGTGAGCTGACAATGAAACTGCGCGGTCTTTATCCGCAGGGCAATGTAGTGGCTGGATATATTCCAGGAGCAGAGCCAAAAGGCGACCTCCTCGAATCCGGTCCTTCCGCAATTGTGGATATTACCAATACCGGGCAGATAGCCGATGCAGTGAATAAGTATAAAATTGACACCATCTATAATCTTGCTGCTCTTCTTAGTGCTGTAGCTGAGATAAAACCTCAGTTAGCCTGGAAAATAGGCCTCGGTGGCCTGTTCAACACTCTTGAAGTGGCGCGGGAGAAAGGTTGTGCCGTATTTACTCCAAGCTCCATAGGAAGCTTTGGAAACTCCACACCGCATACCAAGACTCCACAGGATACAATTCAGCGTCCGGAGACTATGTATGGCGTAACTAAAGTCTCAGGAGAACTTCTCAGTGACTATTATGCCAAGCGTTTCGGTGTTGATACCAGATCGGTGAGATTTCCCGGACTCATCAGCTATGTAGCTCCTCCGGGTGGTGGCACTACCGACTATGCCGTAGACATCTACTATTATGCGGTGAACGGCGAGACTTTCAAATGCCCTCTTAAGCCGGGCACTCTGATGGATATGATGTATATGCCCGACGCTCTCTTAAGCATATCTTGAGTCATGGCA
>DAAK01000141.1 GCA_001701075.1 Bacteroidales bacterium GP3
GGCTGCTTCACTACATACTGAAGAATCGAAGAGGGGAAGTACTCGTCAAGAGTGCGCTTGTCGATTGTGATCTTACCTGTTCCTTCGGTGAGGTAAACGCGGGCTACAGCTGCTTTGCGGCGACCCAGTGCATTGATTTTTTCCATCTTCGTTTATTTCAGTTTGTTGATATCGATTACTTCCGGATTAACTGCCTCGTGTGGGTGCTCGCTGCCATTGTAGACGTAGAGGTTCTTGAGCTGAGCTGCTCCAAGTTTAGTCTTGGGGAGCATGCCTTTCACCACCTTGATGTAGAGAGGGTGCTTGCCAGCCTTGATAGTCTTCTTGAAAGACTTGTTCATAAGGTCGCGCGGAGTGTAAGCACGCTGGCCACCGGGATAGCCGGTATAGCGGAGATATTCGTGCTTGTCCATCTTAAGGCCAGTCATGATGACCTTTTCTGCGTTGATGATGATCACGTTGTCGCCACAATCCATGTTGGGAGTGAAGTCGGGCTTGTATTTGCCACGAAGGATTTTTGCTACTTTAGAGCAAAGGCGACCAAGCACCTGATCAGTGGCGTCGATTACGACCCACTTCTTGTTGATTGTTTCCGGAGTAGCGGAAAGTGTCCTATAACTTAAAGAATCCACTTTTAGTTTGTTTTATTTGATTTTTAAATTCCTGTTTGTGAACGGTTTGGGCGGTCTAAGACTCCGCTTCAGCACGTTCTGTCTCACTGCTTCGGAAGATAGGAAGATCGGCCAAAATCCCTTTTCTACCGGAGCTCGCAATGAGATCTGGATAAAATCGGCTTGCAAAATTAATAATTTTTTCTGACATAGCAAAATGAAGACTGAAAAATTAACATAAATTTTTCAGTCTTCAGTCTTCAGTTTTCAGTTTTCAGTTTTCAGTCTTCAGACTTCAGTTCTCAGAGATTGTATTCGAGCATTGTGAAGGAGTAGGGAGGAATTGAAAGATCAAATTTCTTTTCTGCCTTCACTGTCTCGGTCTTGGGAGCGATGGGCTGAGATTCGTAGTTGTTCTCATCCTCGGGATTGCCGGAAAGAACAGTCTTTGTTGCCTTTCCTTTCGGTTTGAAACGGGAAATATCAACTTTAGCTGTTTTCTCATTTCCAGATGCATTGCCTACTTTTACGTAAAGCTTGCGACCTTTTGTGTCGAGCACAACCGATTGCTCTTGCAGATACCCTTCACCTTCCGACTTGTCTGGATTTTGAATTTCAACGCAGTCTCCATAGTAATAATCGCCGGATGAATTGCCAAACATCTGCTGGATGTAGTAGCTGCATGTCGGGAATACAGTCTCGTTGTCGAAATAGATGAGGTCAGGATTCCAGTTGGTGGCGTTCTTGCGGGCAAAGAGGGGAGCATAGGAAGTCATGTCGACGATGTCGCCGTTGCGTTCTACGTGAAGGAGATAAAGACCTTCGGCAAGTGCATCTATGAGTTTCTTGTCTTTGGCTGCGTATTCTCCGAGATATACCTTGGTCTTTCCATCACGCGGATAGGAATCATATTGGCGAGATTTCAAGAAATATTCGCGCGGCTCATAGTAATGCTCATCGAGGATTGGAATGTCGAGTTCACGAGCCAGCACCCAACCGTTGTCGTAGTCAGGATTGCCAGGGTGTGAGCCCGGGCCTGCAGTTCCTACGATGATGATTTCAGGATGCTCTTTGGTGATTCGGTCGTACATATATTTGAATCTCTCGCTGAATTCGGGAGATATCTTCTCCTCATTTCCAATACCGAGATATTTGAGGCCATACGGTTCTGGATGACCACCTTCTGCGCGCACTTTTCCCCATTTGGTGTTGACGTCGCCATTTGCCCATTCAATAAGATCAAGAGCCTCCTGGGTCCACATATCCATGTCGGCCATGTCGCATGCATCCTGAGCCTGGTCGGGCCACATTCCCCATCCGCCGTTGGAGCCTTGACAATTCACTCCGGACGGAAGGATTGGAAGCGGCTCCATGCCAAGATCTTCGCAAAGCTGGAAATATTCAGGATATCCGAGGTCGAACGACTGATGATAGCCCCAGCAATTTTTCTGCTGTTTGCGGGTCTCTTTAGGTCCTACGGTCTCTTTCCAGCGGTAAGTGTTCCAGAATCCGTCGCCACCACCGTGAACGATGCAACCCCCAGGGAAACGCATGAACTGAGGATTCAGGGCAGCCAATGTCTCAACAAGATCCTTGCGGAGTCCATGACCTTTGTAGGTGTCGGCAGGTTTGAGCGAAACCATGTCTACATCAACTGCTCCTTTGTCGAGAAGGAGAAGCATAAGGGCAGCTTTCTGGCAAGTCTTGGAAGGAGTGAGCACGCACCCGTATTTCTTCCAGTCTTTGGAAGAAACTGAAATCACTGTGTCGGCAAGGAGTTCAGGATCTTTCCCCCATCCTTGTGGCTCAACAAGCGCAATCCGGATATTCATCTGATTATTGTCGATATTGCGGAGGAATACTGAGAAGTCATATTTTTCTCCTTCTTTCACTGAGATGCCATCGAATCCATCGTTTTGAAGACCGAAACCACGCCATCCATTATAATCTTTGAATTCGCGTGTGCGTTCAGCTTCGAGACGCATGTAGTTGGGGTTGTTCGGGTGAATTGGGTTTTGCTGCTTTACTCTGATGTTGCCAAGAGAATGGCCCGGTCTTGACATTTTCCATGCGGTGCCAGGACCCCAACCATCGCGTTCAACCGGGCTGAACTCAAAAGATCCGTTCTGGATAAGTTCGGCACTGAGACCTCCATCGGCTGAAGAACTGATGTCTTCGAAGAAGATGCCGATAAGATGATTGCTGATGGGTTTGCCACCTGCAGGTGCTTTAATGGGGGCTGCTGAAAGCATAAGTGCTGATGCCGCCATTGTAAGAATACAAAGTTGTCTTTTCATGATATTGCTTAAAAATTCGGATTTAAATGATTAAGGGAGATCTCCTCACATAGGAAATCTCCCTTTTTCTATATGCGAGACTGATAAGAATTATTTCTTTTCAGCCTTAGCGAGCTGCTCTTTGAGAGCCTGGAGAGCACCGAGGTCGCCGAGAGTTGTCTTCTCGATAGCCGGAGTCTCTACGCGCTCTTCTTCCTGCTGGCGAGCCTTGCGCTCAGCACGTTCAGCACGGTTAGCCTGACGCTCAGCACGCTGAGCAGCGCGAGTTGCATCTTCTGCAATGCGGCTGTGGCTAAGGATGATGCGCTTGCTGTCTTTGTTGAACTCAATCACCTTGAAGTTGAGAGTCTCGCCGAGCTTAGCCTGGCTGCCATCTTCCTTCACGAGATGCTTAGGAGTAGCGAAACCTTCTACGCCACCTTCGAGAGTGACAACTGCGCCCTTATCCATAACTTCAGAAATAGTGCCTTCGTGGATGCTGCCAACGGTGAAGCGGCCTTCAAACTCTTCCCAAGGATTAGTCTCAAGCTGCTTGTGGCCGAGGCTGAGGCGACGGTTTTCCTTGTCGATTTCGAGCACCTGAACTTCGATTTCGCTGCCAACAGAAGTAAACTCGCTTGGGTGCTTAACTTTCTTAGTCCAGCTGAGGTCGGAGATATGGATGAGGCCGTCGACGCCTTCTTCGATTTCAACGAATACGCCGAAGTTGGTGAAGTTGCGCACCTTGGCAGAGTGCTTGCTGCCGATAGGATATTTGGTCTCGATGTTTTCCCAGGGATCAGCCTTGAGCTGCTTGATGCCGAGGCTCATCT
>DAAK01000173.1 GCA_001701075.1 Bacteroidales bacterium GP3
ATCTGGAAAAACTGGCGTATCTATCTTACTGAGTTCGCTCCAAAGCTTTTTAAAAAATAATATCTCTCCATCTTTATGAAAAAACTTTCAATATTTGCATCAAGTCTGTTGCTTATCTCTATGATCAGTTGTAATTCTACGCCGAAGTTGAACCCGGATAATATCGATGATGTAATCGCAGCTATGACCCTTGAGGAAAAGGCACATCTCATTGTCGGTACGGGTATGGCAGGTCTTTCTGGCGACAGTGCTGTAGTGGGTGAGACCCGAAGCATTGTTCCTGGAGCTGCCGGCACGACTTTCCCGATCGATCGCCTGGGCATTCCCGCTGTTGTCCTTGCCGATGGACCGGCTGGACTTCGCATCGACCCTACACGAGAGGGAGACTCCGCTACTTACTATTGCACGCATTTTCCTATTGGCACTTTGCTTGCTTCAACTTGGGATACCGACCTTGTAGAGGAAGTTGGAAATGCCATTGGCAATGAGGTGTTGGAATATGGTGCCGACGTGCTTTTGGCCCCGGCTCTCAATATTCATCGTAATCCGCTATGCGGACGTAACTTTGAATATTATTCAGAAGATCCTCTTGTAGCCGGGAAGATTGCTGCGGCATATGTACGTGGTGTCCAGAAAAATGGAGTTGGTACATCAGTCAAGCATTTTGCAGTCAACAATCAAGAGAGCAATCGTATGGGTAATGATGCGCAAGTTAGCCAACGTGCTTTGCGCGAAATATATCTGCGCGGTTTTGAGACTGCTGTCAAGGAAGCCCAGCCTTGGACTGTCATGTCTTCCTACAATTATATCAATGGCAAATATGCCTCTGAAAATGGCGACTTGCTGACTACTGTCCTGCGTGATGAATGGGAATATCCCTATGTTGTCATGACCGACTGGTTTGGAGGTAAGGACGCTGTGGCTCAGATGGAAGCTGGCAACGACATGCTGCAGCCTGGAACCGACAAACAGTATCAGGCTATCGTCGACGGCGTTAAGAACGGCACTCTTGATGAAGCTGTTATCGACCGCAATGTGAAGAGGATTCTTGAGATGATTGTCAAGACTCCAAGATTTAAAGGTTACAAATATTCAAATGCTCCCGATCTGAAGGCACATGCCGAGGTAACACGCCAAAGTGCAACCGAAGGCATGGTGCTATTGAAAAACGATAACAATGCCCTTCCTTTCAATAAAGACGTTAAGAATGTGGCTCTCCTTGGTTGCACTTCCTACAACTTCATAGCAGGTGGGACTGGCTCTGGCAACGTGAATCGTGCCTACACGGTGTCTTTGCTTGATGGCCTTAAGAATGTGAATCTTAATATAGATGAAAGTCTTAAGGAGAAATATGCAAAGCATATCGCTGCTGAAGATGAGCGCAATGCTCCTGATCCAAATGATCAGATGGCGAAATTCTTCCCCCGCAAGCGACCTACAGAGTGGGTTCCCGATGCTGCAACTCTCACAGCATTGGCAAAGGCTAATGATGCCGGTATCATTACTATAGGTCGCACTTCTGGCGAATTCCTTGATCGTACGTTGACCGACTTCAATCTAACTCCAGAGGAGAAGCAATTGATTGAAAACACTTCAAAAGCCTTTAAGGCAGAAGGCAAACCTGTCGTGATTGTTCTTAACATTGGAGGCGTCATAGAGACATCTTCATGGCGCAATACTCCTGATGCAATCCTGTGTGCTTGGCAAGGCGGTCAGGAAGGTGGCAATAGTGTTGCTGACGTTCTTGTAGGAAATGTGAATCCTTCAGGTAAACTTCCTATGACATTCCCGGTAGCCTGGGCAGATCACGCTTCAAGTGCTAATTTCCCGACAGAGGGTGCCGCTTCGCAATTTGGTTTCGACAAGGAAGAGAGCACAAACAAGTTGCTCTGGGACTATACTCCGTATGAAGAGGATATCTATGTAGGCTATCGTTATTTTGATAGCTTCGGTAAAGATGTGTCATATCCTTTCGGATATGGGCTGTCTTACACCAAATTTGAGTATTCCCAGCCTAAGATTATTGAAAAAGATGGTGTCTACACTGTCACCGTTGATGTTAAGAACATTGGGGATGTAGCTGGGAAGGAAGTTGTTCAGCTTTACGCAAAGGCTCCCAATGCGAAGGAAGCTAATAAGCCTGAGCATGAACTGAAGGCGTTTGCCAAGACTCGTAATCTCAAGCCGGGTGAATCGCAGACTGTCACTTTGACCGTTGCTGCTTCCGATCTTGCTTCTTACAATGAGGATAAGCACGCATGGGTCGTAGATGAAGGCGAATATGTATTCGAAGTCGGTGCATCAAGCCGTGACATCCGTGGTAAAGTCAATGCAGCTGTCGCTTCTTCAGAGACTCCCCTTCATGATGCTCTGAAACCACAAGCTAAACTTAACACTCTTAAAAGATAATGAAAATCCGTAATATTTTAAGTGCAATGGCAATCTGCTGTGCTCCAGTAATCTGGGCACAGCAGATAACTCTCGCTCCCGACAATATCGATGATATTGTGGCTGCGATGACTCAGGATGAAAAAGTGCATTTGGTACTTGGTTGTGGCATGCAATATAGCGACGATGCTAAATTCCCAGGTACTGCCGGTTTGACTTACTCTGTTCCTCGCTTGGGAATTACGTCGGTATACCTTGCCGATGGTCCTCACCGATTTTCTCTTGCTGCGAAACGTCCTTATGACAGCCATGTATATAATACTACAGAAGTCCCTTCAGGGGCGACTTTGGCTTCGACATTTGATCAGGATGCAGCTTTCGCCATTGGCGAATTGATAGGTCAGGAGGTTAGCGACTATGGTATGGATGTGTTGTTGGCTCCGGGAGTAAATCTTATGCGCAATCCATTGTGCGGACGCAACCACGAGTACTATTCTGAAGATCCTGTAGTGGCTGGTAAGATGGCTGCAGGCTATATCAATGGCGTGCAAAGCAAGGGCACCGGTGCTTGTATCAAGCATTTTGCAGTCAATAATCAGGAAACAAACCGCAACAACAATGATTCTCGCCTCGACCAGCGTACTCTCCGTGAACTCTATCTGAAGCAGTTTGAGATAGCTGTCAAGGAATCGAAACCATGGAGCATCATGACTTCCTACAATAAGATCAATGGTGAATACACTTGCGAAGACATTGATCTCACAGAGCATATCTTGCGTGATGAATGGGGATATGACGGAATGGTTATGTCTGATTGGGCTGCTGGTAAGGATGGCGTCCTTTCGATGATTGCCGGCAACGATATGTTGCAGCCAGGATCTGAAAAACAGTTCCAGGATATTATGGCCGCTTTGGAAGATGGACGCCTTGATCCCAAGCTCCTTGACCGGAATGTAAAACGTATTCTGGAATTTGTAGTCAAGAGCCATACATACAACAATCATCAATATCCCAACGAAACTGATTTGAAGGCGCATGCCGCTACGGTTCGCAAAATCGGAGCTGAAGGAATAGTATTGTTGGAAAATAATGGTGTCTTGCCCCTTGCTGATAAAATCGACAAAGTCGGACTATATGGCGTCACTTCATATGATATGATTCCTGCAGGAATGGGATTTGGTGCTACAGCCCATGGCTATTACACTGTCTCAATGGTGGAAGGGCTACGCAATGCAGGTATGGTGGCTGACCCTGACTTGGTGAAGCGTCATACAAGTCACATAGCCGATGAGCAGAAACGTCTTTATCCGGAGGGCCTCCCTTCGTTCTCGCTGACTCCTCCGAAAAGAGCTGAGGAATGGGTGCCATCTTCTTCCGAACTTGAAGCTCAGGCCAAGGCAAATGATGCAGCCGTCATTACTTTAGGTCGCACCAGCGGCGAAGGTGCCGACCGCAGGCGCGAGGAATTTTACCTTACTGAAAATGAGAAAGCTTTGCTGGAGGCTGTTTCAGAAGCATATCGTAAGGAGGGTAAACCAGTGGTTGTAGTCTTGAATATATGCAGTCCTATAGAGACTGCCTCCTGGAGTAAATACGCAGATGCTCTCGTTTGTGCATTCCAGCCCGGTCAGGAAGTAGGTAATAGTATTGTGGATGTACTGACTGGCAAGGTAAATCCCTCAGGAAGATTGCCGATGACATTCGAACTCAATTATGGCGATGCAATTGCTGATGCTCATTTCCCGGCAGACTATGAATTCAGGACCCCCGACTTCGCTATGGGCACCAACGCTAATTTTGAGAATAAGGAGAAGAAGCAAAAGCCAAAGGAATTGGAAGTAAACTTCGATTATACTGAATATCCTGAAGGAATCTTTATGGGATATCGTGACTTTGACACTAATGGAAAACCTGTTGCATATCCTTTCGGCTATGGCGGATCTTATACTACATTCGATATGAATATAGAAGACGTTGCCATAAATGGAGATCAGTGTGTTATGAAGGTAAAAGTCACCAATACTGGTAAGGTAGCTGGCCGGGAAGTGGTGCAGGGCTATGTGTCTGCACCCAAAGGGAAGCTCCCCAAACCGGCGAAAGAACTTAAAGCTTTCGGTAAGACCTCCCTTCTTCAGCCACAACAGAGCGAAGTCATCACATTGACGTGGCCATTGATGGAAATGTCTTCCTATAATGAGAAAGCAGGGGAGTGGCAACTCGACAAAGGCGAATACAAATGGCAAGCCGCTGCATCTTCTGCCGACATCAAGGATTCCCGCTCCGTCAAGATCGACAAACCTCGCAAACAGAAAGCTCCCACAAAGCTATAAACTACAATATCATATGCTAATTTCAAGAGGGTGAGACTCCACCAAGTCCCACCCTCTTCCTGCAATATAATAAATGGTCAAATCCTTTGTAAATATGAATTTTTTCACTATATTTGCAAAAGAAACAATTGGATATTAGAATATGGCAGAGAATATTTTAAATGAGCATAACAAACAGGAATATCCTCCGATGCATACCGCGGAGCATCTGGTGAATGGTGAGATTGCGCGTCGCTATGGTTGCGGACGCGCTTTCAGCGCACATATAGAAAGAAAAAAGTCGAAACTCGACTATCATATGGATTGCCCTTTGACCGATGAAGAACTTCATTCTCTCGAAGATTACATAAACGGTATTGTAGCCGAAGACGTAGAAGTGACCGAAGAATTCGTCACTCAGGCAGAGGCAATGAAACGCTTCGATATGAGCCGTCTTCCTGAGGAAGCTTCTGATACAGTAAGAGTGGTGCGCGTCGGAGATTACGACGAATGCTTATGTGCTGGCACCCACGTTAGGCGGACATCTGAGATCGGGCAATTCCGTATCTCAAGCAGCCGCTATCAGGATGGCGTCCAGCGCATAGTATTCAAACTCGACTGAATCCATTTGCAATAAGCATAATCCCCGAAAAATACAAGAATCCCTATATATAAAAAGGCAACAATCGCGCGATTGTTGCCTTCTTCTTAGTTACTAATTGTCGGGTCTTATTTTTTTATAGTGGAAGCAATCCAATTGAAGAGATCATCAAGATTGTAGTCTCCACTATGAGGGCGATTCCAAGGAAGTTGGAAATTTACATTCTTACCTTTATTTTCAAGAAGTGTGGCAAGATTGATAGGTACGAGGAAAGAAGTGTCCCTGTCTCTCGCTCCATGACGGATATACCAATTAG
Organism: Bacteroidales bacterium GP3; assembly: GCA_001701075.1. Classification (GTDB taxonomy): domain Bacteria; phylum Bacteroidota; class Bacteroidia; order Bacteroidales; family Muribaculaceae; genus Lepagella. The sequence goes on from DAAK01000173.1 coordinate 5,615, forward strand.
GCGCTACTGTTGATTCTCCATTGGCAATATAAGTCATCGGATTATACATTTCCACTCTTTTTTCCATTTCCTTACTGAGCTTAGCCTTTGAGTTATGTAGACGGTGATCAAGGCTGAATTGAGTGAAATTAGCACCTTCTCCCGCTTCGTTGCCAAAAACCTTATTTTCTGGCGAAGGAGTATCTATCAGAACTCCCATTTGGTCAAATGCTGGTGGAGTCTTTAGGGGAGTTACGGTAGCAACGTAGGTAAGATACTTGTCAAGATCCAAATCGGTCACAAAATCCGTATTGTCATTAAAAGCCATCCTTCCGCCAGGACCGAATGAGGGAGCGCCGCGTCCGTCAGGTTTATTGCCACGGGGTGTGATTCCGGGTCCCATAGGAATGAATTTGTTTTTATACATTGTGAATCCGATGGTGTCAGGAATTTCGCATCCCTCTTGCAGGGCACGGTGAGCCGATGCCATAAGATAGCTCTTGATTACTTCTTTATAATTATCCGCTGTTATCGCAGATCCGTCTTTATTTTTCAAGCCAAGCGAATTGATGTATTCAGGACACAGGGCGGCAAGTTCATTTGATATCTGAATCTGGGCTTCGTCAAGATGGCGCACACCTGTATTGGTGCAACCATAAAGCCACTCATATTCCATATCAGCATGGCCTAAGTCTGTTATAGGACAATAGCAGATCGCTCCAAAAATATCATCCTTGGCGGGAGCCGCACCCATTTTCTTCAGATAAGGCTCATAATCTGCGGAATTGCCAGTGGCACCTTGAAGTGCAGACATTGCTCCGCCCGCACTTGTGCCATCAGTGAAAATCAGATCCGATGATCCCGGGATAAGGTCATCATTGTAATGAAGATATCTGGTAGCAGCTTTCAGGTCAAGAAGTCCATTGGGCGCCGTCCCGGTAACAATTGTTTTGCCATTGCGAGTAAGAGTTGAGTTGTTTCCTCTTGCTCCAGGTATACACACCACATATCCTTCCTGGAGTGCTCGGCCGGTTGCATCTGCCGCAGAGGGAGATTTAGCTGTCGAAGCTGCATATCCGCCCACATAATTTCGCATAATGATAGGGACGTGCGGCACATTTGCTAATTTCTCTGGAACGTAGATATTCAGTGTCTGATATGTAGAATCCTCTATGTTGCTCACATAGTATATCCCTTCATAAGCCTTGTATGTGACTACTGAGCCGTCAGGCATTGTCAGTGATTGCATTGTGAATGCATCTGGATTGAAACGCAAGTCATTGGTGGCGGCCCCAGCAGAGGAAGCGTAAGCTGTAAGAACTGTAGCTACAATGATTGCCTTTAGATAGCCACGAAAGCTCTGAAGCTGTTCAAATCTGTTTTTTGACATTTTGGTATGATTTTAAAACGCAATTTTCTCTTTAGCAGCCTTTGTCAGTCCATTCAGCCAAGCCTGATG
>DAAK01000097.1 GCA_001701075.1 Bacteroidales bacterium GP3
GTCGTGATAGGAGTCGGATTTCCAACCGGATCTCTTCCCAAGGAATTGTTTCTTGATAATGGAGTAGCTGCTATGGCATTTGACTTTCCTCAGGTGATGTCGCATACTCAAAAACGAGGAGAAGAACCGATAAACCGTCTTTATCCTGATAATCTGGAGATTGGTGCTTATTCAGCATGGCCGTGGGGGATCAGTCGACTAATTGATGGACTTGAAAAAACTGCCGACAAGAATCGTCTTGATCTGAAACATATCGCCGTTACTGGATGCTCTTTCGCTGGAAAAATGGCTCTTTATGCCGGAGCAATGGATGAGAGAATCACTCTTACGATAGCTCAGGAACCAGGAGGGGGCGGCGTCAATGCCTGGCGTGTGTCAGAAACTTTAGGCAATGTGGAAAGGGTTGGCAACACAAACTATGCGTGGTTTCTTGAAAGTATGAGGCAGTTCTCGGATAGCAACGTCAATCGTCTCCCTATTGATCATCACCAGCTTGCGGCTTTAGTGGCGCCAAGAGCCCTTTTGATTCTTGGAAATACGGATTACGAATGGCTGGCAGATGAATCAGGATATGTATCAAGTCGTGCAGCTAGGGAAGTATGGACTGCATTTGGAATATCCGATCGAATGGGCTTTTCAATTGAAGGAGGTCACCCACACTGCCAACTTCCGTTGAGCCAATATCCGGAAGTCACGGCTTTCATACGCCGTTTCCTTCTCGATGACACTTCTATGGATACCAACATCACTCGCGCCCCGATGTTTGAGAATGCCGACTGGCAGAAATGGATGCCCTGGCGATAAGACATCTGTCAATCGGCATTTTGAGTTTCAAGAGTAAGTAGACTTTGTTTAGCTTCGAGGCCTCCTGCGTATCCAGTCAACTTTTTGTTGCTTCCGATTACTCTATGGCATGGCACGAGAATGGAAATGGGATTTGTGGCATTCGCTGATGCCACAGCTCTTACTGCTTTAGGATTATCTATTCGTTTTGCCAGCTCTGCGTAAGATATGGTGGAGCCATATGGTATGTTCATAAGTTCTGACCACACTCTGCATTGAAATGGAGAACCTGTAAAAATCAATGGCACGGAAAACTCTCGTCGTTTCCCTGCAAAGTATTCGTCAAGCTGAATTATGGTTTCGCGTATAATATCAGAATCGCCATTCTCATAATGTGCATTTAGATGTCGGCAAATCCGTCTATCTATGGTGCTTCGTCGTCCCTCTCTGATCCAATCACACAGGCATAGCCTATCTCCATAGGAGCCGAGTAACATTTCTCCTAGGGGAGACTGATAGCGCGTGATTTTTATCGAATTCACTGCATCAGAATTTGGTGCATTGAAGAAAGGAGATTGGGGTTGGAAGCAAGTACAGAGTGATTCCGATCAGTTCTGATGGATTCGACTATCACTCCTGCCTCTGTTGCGATCAGTTGGCCAGCTGCCACATCCCACCTGTTGAGATTAAGTTCCCAGTAAGCATCGAAATATCCGGCAGCTGTGTAGCATAAGTCGATAGCAGCCGACCCCATACGGCGGATACCTCTGACACGGAAAGCCATCCGTGAAATTTCGGCAAGATTGTTGTCTGGATTATCATTCCTGTCATAGGGCATTCCCGTGGCAACAACGGCCTTTGACATTTCTCCTTTGTCGGAGCAATGTATAGGACTGCCATTAAGCCAAGCGCCACCGCCCTTGATAGCATAAAAACATTCCCGGAGATATGGAGCATAGACCACACCGACAATTGCTTCCTTATTATGCTCCAATGCTATTGAAACGCAAAATGCCGGAAGTCCTGCCGCGAAATTAGTGGTGCCGTCAAGAGGATCCACTACCCAACGCCATTCTTTATCCTCATGCTCACGGCCTGATTCTTCAGATATGATACCGTGATCAGGAAAATGACAGTGGATATAATTTAGAATTGCAGCTTCAGACTCATTGTCGGCTATTGTGACGACATCGCTGTCGTTGAGCTTGGTAGATTGTTGGAGATTTAGCGTGCGGAAATAACGCATATGGATGTCTCCGGCCTCTTCTGCCATCGCAAAAGCGGCTGTCAGAAACTTCTGGTATTCCTGTGGAGTGTCGCTGAGATATTTAATAAGATTCATAACTTGTGTTTCCAAATAGTGGGGTAGTTCCGTTGCTATCTGAATACAAAATTACAAAATATTTTTGTCTATTTCGAGAAAAAATTGTAATTTTACGTCAAGTCTTACCCAGTCGGTGAGACTTGACCTGAAATTTAGAACTAAACCTGATTAAACATGAATCTGAAACGACTGTGCTTGATGCTTGTGGCATTGTTGGCTATTTTGCCGGGTATAGCTGAAAATTATCCCTATCGTAGTGATGTGCTTTGGGTGACTGTCCCTGACCATTCGGATTGGCTTTATAAGACTGGCGAAAATGCCACCGTCGATGTGCAACTCTATAAGTATGGTATTCCCGTCGACAATGTCACTCTGGATTATACCCTTGGTGGTGATATGATGCCAGCAGATTCCAAGGGCTCAACAATGCTTAAAAATGGCAAGGCAAAGGTATCACTTGGCACCATGAAGAATCCCGGATTCCGTGACTGTGTGCTCACAGCGACAGTAGACGGCGAGAAGTATACCCATCATGTGAAGGTCGGTTTCTCTCCTGAGAAGATAGAGCCTTATACAAAAATGCCGGATGATTTTGACCAATTCTGGGCCAAGAATCTCGAGGATCTCAAGAAGGTGCCTTTGAAATATACGATGACTCCGGAACCAAAGTATTCTACTGAAAAGATGGACTGCTGGCTCGTGAATCTCACTACTTCCTCACAAGGTCAGTCCATATATGGATATCTATTTATTCCAAAAGGTGCAAAGCCCGGCTCCTGTCCGATTGTGTTATGTCCTCCGGGCGCCGGCATTAAAACAATAAAGGAACCACTCAGACATCGTTACTATGGTGAGAACGGATGTATACGTTTTGAAATGGAGATACATGGCCTTAATCCCGAGATGACTGATAAGGAATTTAATGAAATCAGCAAGGCTTTAAATGGCCGGGAAAATGGTTATCTAAGCAACGGTCTTGACAATAAAGACAATTATTATATGAAGCGCGTTTATCTGGGACTTGTACGCGCCATTGACTTCCTGACTACACTTCCTGAATGGGACGGAAAGAATATTGCGATGCAAGGAGGCAGTCAAGGTGGAGCCCTCGCTATAGTGGCAGCAGGGCTCGACCCAAGAGTGACTGCTTGTGTTGCAAATCACCCGGCCTTAAGCGACATGGCCGGCTATAAGGCAAACAGGGCTGGTGGCTATCCGCATTTCTTCCGTGTGGAGGGGATGGATACTCCGGATAAACTCAATACCATGGCTTATTATGACGTGGTGAATTTTGCCCGAAAGGTAAAATGTCCGGTCTATATGACATGGGGGTACAACGACAACACCTGCCCTCCGACCACAAGCTATGCCGTATATAATGTCATCACAGCTCCCAAGGAGGCTCTCATTACTCCAATCAATGAGCATTGGACATCAGAGGCAACCGAACGCGGTCACCTCACTTGGATTCAGAAACATCTGAAATGAACCCCGATAGCCAAAAGTGGTCATATTTATAGGCTGCAGAAGAAAGTGACAAGGAAGGGGACACTGAAATCGACAACGAATCCATGGTAGATTGAAAGGATTACAAAATCCTTGCCGGAGACCGTCGTGATGATTGGCAGGGTAGTGTCCATCGTTGTAGCTCCCCCGGCAGTGATAGGTGCCAAAGGTCCGGCTATTTTCAAGAGTAAAGGGGCTCCTAACAGTGTGATTATCTCACGTGCGATATTTGCCAACAAAGCTACAGTGCCCAATTCCGCTCCCTTGTATTGGGTGATGAATATACTTGACAATGAGTAATAACCGAAACCACTTCCCACGGCAAGTGTTTCAGGGATTGTACGCCAAGGCAAGAAAAGACTTATAAGGAGACACCCGGCTAATGACCCGATGATTGTGACCAAAGGAAGCAACAGCAATCTCCTGTCGAGTGTGCGCAGATTACGCAAGGCACCCAAGTCGCTTCCGACACTTATCCCGACACATAGCATCAGGAGAGCCAAAGCTCCAAAACTTATGTCAAAGCCAAAGCTATCTATACTTAGCCAACCTAAATTGCCAGCGATGATGCCGAGAATAAAGAATCCTACTATTATCATGCTCCCCTTCATCTCCTGTCTTCTTTAGTCTTCTTGCTCCATTTCCATAATCCCCATGCAAAGAATACACATCCCGCTACAGCAGCCACGGATATCCCTGCAGCTTCTGCACCAAGATTGGCGATACCTTTTACAATCCTTTCATCGCCTCCAACTTCCACTCCTAATAAAAAGAGAAGCACCCATATCAAGACGTTGATTATATTTGAAAGAAAAGAAAGGTTGCGCTTTCTGAGTATTCTTCCTAAGAGAATACCTGCAGCCATTATGAGGATTATTGTTAACATTCGGGATGCTATGTTTCGATGTGAAATTAAATAAAATCAATCAAAGTCTTGACATCCTCTTCGGTCGTGGCCCAATCTGTGACAAACCTGACAGGAGTATGAGTTTTCCCTTTCGGCCCCCACAATTCAAAGGATGCGACTTCCTTCAATCGGTCGATCTCTTCATTTGGCAAAATGAAAAATTGTTGGTTTGTTGGCGAGTCAATAAGCAAAGG
>DAAK01000002.1 GCA_001701075.1 Bacteroidales bacterium GP3
GAGGAAGGAGCGCATTTCAGAAGTCATATAGACGGAAGCAAGCACCTGTTCACCCCGGAAGGCGTGGTAGATATCCAACGAGTAATCGGCGCGGACATAATGATGGCTCTTGATGAATGTCCTCCAGGCGACTCAGACTATGAATATGCAAAAAAATCGCTCGGCCTGACCACCCGTTGGCTTGCAAGAGGATGGAAGCGATATAACGAGACCGAGGGACTTTACGGCTATCGCCAGACATTTTTCCCAATAGTGCAAGGTTGTGTGTATCCCGATCTCCGTAAGGAATCCGCAAAATTTGTGGCAGACCTTGGAGCTGACGGCAATGCCATCGGAGGGCTCGCAGTAGGAGAACCGACTGAAAAGATGTATGAGATGATAGAAATCGTCAACGACATACTGCCAGCCGACCGTCCGAGGTATCTCATGGGTGTCGGGACTCCGGCAAATATCCTGGAAGCCATCGACAGAGGCGTAGACATGATGGACTGCGTCATGCCGACCCGCAATGGCCGCAATGGGATGCTATTCACACGCAATGGCATCATGAATATGCGCAACAAGAAATGGGCAGACGACTTCAGTCCCCTTGATCCGGGAGGTCCAACATATGTGGATGAAGTGTACTCAAAGGCTTATGTACGCCATCTCTTCATAGCCAACGAATTATTGGCGATGCAGATAGCAAGCATCCATAATCTGGGATTCTATCTTTGGCTCGTCGGGGAAGCCCGAAAGCATATAGAAGCTGGAGATTTCCCGGGATGGAAGAAGGAGATGATGGAGAGGGTGACGGCGAGGATGTAGGCGAGAGTCTTCAGTCTACAGTCTTCAGTCTTCAGAGATCAGGGATCAGGGATCAGGTGTCAGGGATCAGGGATCAGGTGTCAGGGATCAGGTGTCAGGGATCAGGTGTCAGGTGTCAGGGATCAGGGATCAGGTGTCAGGTGTCAGGTGTCAGGTGTCAGGTGTCAGGGATCAAGGGTCAGGGGTCTGGATGAGGGGTTTAATTTATGATGAGAGAGGAATCAGACATAGAGAAGAAGGGCAAGGTTGAGTCGGAAGTAGACGAGACTATCCTTAATGAGGAGATTGCCGAAGTAGCGCCAGATGAGACTGAGAAATCTGACGAGGCTCCTGCTATGGATTCTGAGAACTCTGACGAGGCTCCTGCTATGGAAACTGAGAAACCTGACGAGGGCGCTGCCATGGATTCCAAGAAGCGCAAAAAATTCAGATTCAAATTCAGTAATCCACTGACTATCATTGACAGATACATTCTCGGTAAATTCTTAGGCACCTACTTCCTTGCTACATTACTGCTTCTGCTCGTGATTGCCATGTTTGACATCACAGAGAAGCTTGATGCATTCCTTACAGCTCCTCTCAAAGAAACCATATTTGATTATTTTGCCTCCTTCCTCCCCTATTTTGCCAACCAGCTCTCCCCTCTTTTCGTCTTCATTTCGGTGATTTTCTTCACCACGAAACTGGCAGACAACTCTGAAATCATCGCGATGCTCTCAAGCGGCATCACCTTCCATCGCCTTTTGCGCCCATACATGATAGGCGCGGCAATAATTGCATCCATTACATTTGCACTGTCGAACTACATCATTCCCCCCACCAATGTAGACCGAATCGCGTATACAAATAAATATGTCAAAAACAAAGCCGTAGCGTATGGCACCAACATCCAGCTGATGGTTCGTCCCGGCGAAGTGGCATATATGGGAAGATTTGACAACACTACAAAGCAAGGATTCCGCTTTTCGCTTGATAAGTTTGATGGAAAATCTATCGTATCCCGACTTACGGCAAGCTCGGTCGAGTATGACTCAACCCGTCAATATCATTGGAAGCTAAAAGACTATATGATAAGGGATTTTGATGGAATGAACGAAAAAATCCATAAGGGTATATTTCTTGACAGTATCATACCGATAGAACCAAAGGATTTCTTGATCGCATCTAATGACCAAGAGATGCTGACTACCCCGCAGCTGACTGAGTATATACGGAAACAGAAGATGCGTGGAGTAGCAAATATAAAGAAATTTGAGATAGAAAGAGAGAAAAGACTTGCAGAGACTGCAGCCGCCTTTATCTTGACCCTTATAGGAATGTCGCTGTCATCGAAAAAAGTGAAAGGAGGAATGGGTATAAACATCGGAATTGGCCTGGGACTCAGTTTCAGCTATATCCTTTTCAGCACTATCACCTCTTCGTTTGCAATCAATGGCTATACCTCTCCAGCCGTAGCAATGCAAATTCCTAATATAGTGTATCTGATAATCGGAATTGTCCTTTATAGGAGGGCGTCGAAGTTTTAATGATCAATGATCATAAGAGTCTTCAGTCTTCAGTCTTCAGAGTTCAGGGATCAGGCTTCAGATTTCAGTCTTCAGTCTTTAGTCTTCAGTCTTCAGAGTTCAGGCGGGGAGTCAGGGAGTCGGGAAGTCGGGAAGTCCATTCAATGATCAACGATTAACGATCATACAAAAGAAGAAAAAGAATCCATGGAAAGAAATTCTATGGATTTTCATTTTGAATATACGGATTAATTTTGTAACTTTGCGAATGCATTTTGCGTTATTATAATATCTAATTCCAAGTAAGCGGGTTTCGCCCGCCGACCCAAAATACAAGAAGTGTAGAGATGACAAATAAGGATTTCGATTTCAGCGATATAGCTCCACACGACGACTCGGTCTTCCGCACGATCCTGGATAAGCTCATAGAAGATCCGGGGTTTCTTCATGCAATCTCATATGTGATGCCTCAAGAAGATATCCCCGCTCTCATAAATGAATTAAAGTCAACAAACAACCGCAGGGATTTCCAATATAAGATAATGTACCCTTTCCTTGAGATGCTTGGAAAGACCACAACATCCGGAATCACACTTGGGGGTGCGAAATATTTCAATCCTGCCTTAAACTATACTTTCATCACAAACCATCGAGACATAGTGCTTGATGCATCTTTCCTGAATCTGAGCTTCCTCCGCAGAGGATGGCCCACTTCAGAAGTGGCCATAGGCAATAATCTTCTCGTATTTGATTGGATTTCAGATTTGGTAAGGCTCAACAACAGTTTCATCGTCAAGAGGAACACAGGGCTTCGTGAAGGCCTTGAGGCTGCGAAGAAATTGTCGGCCTACATCCATTATGCCATAATGGAGAAGCACGAATCGGTATGGATTGCCCAGCGCGAGGGACGAGCCAAGGATTCAAGCGACCATACCCAGGAATCTCTCATCAAGATGCTCTCGATGGGCGGCGAGGGGACTTTCATGAACAAGATAAAGGAAATCAACCTCATGCCCGTCTCTATCAGCTATGAATATGACCCCAACGACTTCCTCAAGGTCAAGGAATTCCTCCTCAGAAGAAGGAATCCAGACTTCAAGAAATCGCAAAGAGACGACCTTTTCTCTATGGAGATCGGGCTTTTGAAATTCAAGGGCAAGGTGCATTTCCAACTTACTCCCCGCATCAACGTGAGAATCGACGAAATCGGAGAATTCAAAGACACAAACAAAGCAGCCAAATACGTTTGTGCACTGATAGACTCTGCGATCCACAGAGGTTATCAGATTTTCCCGATCAACTATGTGGCTTACGACACGCTCCACAGTACAGACCGATTCGCCCATAAATATTCCGAAGAAGAGAAACAGGAATGTTTAGCATATTTCGATGGCCAGCTGAATAAAATTGACGTGGAAGACATCACAGAAGAAGAGAGATCTTACATGCGCGAGATGATTCTCATCATGTATGCCAATCCGCTGAAAAACAAACTAAAATCAATTTTAGGAGGATTTGAGTGATGAGACTGCCTTTACCCATTATCATAACGCTCTTCGTGGTCAGCATCCTCGCTGATTTCTATATCTGGACAGATATACGGCAGGGTAAATCCAGAAGCAGATGGGGATGGAGCAATGCATACGCCATTTCATCTATTCTCCTATGGATTTTTCTGGGCGTCACTATAGCCTTGCCAAGAAGAGGGCTTGATGGTGGAGTCTACGCAATAATGTGGATGCTGACTGTCTATCTCAGCATTTACATTCCTAAGATAATATACTGCATCTTTTCTATATTAGGACGAATTCCTTTGCTTTTCAGAGGCAAAAGATGGCTATGGCTTAACTACTTAGGAGGCGCAGTGAGTGTCGTTGGATTTGCACTCGTATGGCACGGCATTCTCTATACACGCACACATACCCAACACATAAACCTGACAGTGAATTCTGAACGACTCCCCGACAATTTTGACGGTTACCGAATCGTTCAGATTTCCGACCTTCACTTAGGCACTTGGGGGACAGACACAAGATTCCTTTCAGAACTTGTCACCACTGTCAACAACCTGAAACCGGATCTCATCGTCTTCACAGGAGATCTCGTCAATCAGAAAGCTGACGAACTAAAGCCCTTTGCCGACATTCTTTCCAAACTTGAAGCTGAAGATGGAGTATATTCCATTCTCGGCAATCATGACTATGGAGACTATGTAGATTGGCCTTCACAAGATGCAAAAAAACAAAATCTTGAAAGTCTGAAGAAATATCAGGCAGATGCCGGATGGAAGATGCTCAACAATGAGCACGACTTTATAGTAAGAACCAAAGGAGGCAGGCGTGATTCGATTGCTATAATTGGTGTTGAGAATTGGGGAGAACCACCTTTCGGCAAACGCGGAGACGTAAGGGCAGCCTATCCTCAGGAAAAAAACAAAAGCGTCAGAGACCAAAATTTCAAAATACTTCTTACGCACAATCCCGAACACTGGGTGCAGGAAATAAGGAAAAAATCAAATATTGATCTCACTCTTTCAGGGCACACCCATGCCATGCAAGTAAGTTTTGATGCCTTCGGCAAAAGATACTCTCCAGCTGCTTGGAGATATAAGACATGGGGTGGTTTCTATACAGAAAACAGCATAGGAGAAATAGAAGACTATGGTAATCCGGAGACCATCGGAGGGCTTGAAAGAACCCTCGAACACCCGTCGCTCTACGTAAATATCGGTGCCGGAGAAGTAGCGATGCCATTCCGCATCGGGGCAAGCAATCCGGAGATCACCCTAATCAAACTTCAGAAGAAAAAGAATTGAAATGATGTCACAGGTCGAACCAATCGAACCTAATGCCAATTCTGCAGTGGAAGTTGTATTCTCTATCGGATCGAACTTCAGCGACAGGCATGCAAGTGTGAGTCATGGCATAGATTGGCTTTCTACATTTCTGTCAGACTTCAGGCATTCGACCATATATGCCACTCCAGATTGCCATGGAAGCAACAGGGAATATCTCAATGCTGTGGCAGTAGGAAAGACAATCATTTCTCCTGAAGAACTTGACTCTCTCTGCAAGAAATATGAAGCCGAGTGCGGAAGAGACGAGAACATGAGAAAAAATGGAGATGTGCCTGTGGATATCGACCTTGTCGTCTACGACAACAGGATTCTAAGGCCAAACGACTATAAACGTGAGTTTTTCCAAATTGGCTATCGGATGATATGAAGCATTCCCATAGTACGCCTAAGATTGACCTCTACAAATGGCCTTAATTTGCCATTTCGCTCCACTATCATATCAACTCCAAACAAGCCTTCGTAGCCAGTCAGAAGACTCTCTAAAATCCCTTTCTGCAGAGCCACGACGTCAGCAATCTTCATATCTGACAATGAATCGAATTTCTTTCTCAATGCCGTTTGACTTAGAGTCTCATTTGAAACGTATTTCCCTCTATTGGAAGTAGAAAAAGAGGAAAGTCCCAAATATTCGGCTTTCCCATCATGCATATGCCATTCCGTGGCAAAATCAGCCAGCCGATCAGCGCCAGTCTCCCCCATTACGCTACCTTGACGCCTGATAATGCCATGACACCATTGCTCTACAAGCACTTCCGACATGTCGGCCGCAGTATTTATCACCCCTCTCCCACTTGAACTCCAAGGGGCCTTCATCCAGCAACCTTTATTACGGCGATAGAATTCCATACAATCATCTACCTTGCTAAATTCCATCGGGATATCTGTCTGATACACGTCATCTACCAAAGTATTCCATGCCGCATTGAGCGACACCGTAGTTCTCCGATGAGCCAATTCCCGAATTCTCGCCATAACCTGGCTATCAGGCAACTTGGAGGGGGGCACTCCATAATCTTGCAGTTTTCTCACAAGAGCAGGATTCCAGCCCCAAGGCTCTACAATAAGATCAGGATATTCGCAAAAAAGATGCTCCAGTTCATCCCACTGCACGAGCTTGAATCTTGATTGCAGACCCGTCTTATCGTCGACGAGAATCATATCATCCGGATCAGCCCACTTCTCAGGGAGCAACTGACTTTCTTTCCTCAAGCTTTCAACACGAGCCGGGGGAGTATAAAAAGACGCCCCCGAAGCGAGGGCGTATTCTGTCGCAGGATTAAAGAGAAGCAGCTTCATCAATCATTGAGCTTCTCTCTCTCCTTAAGCGGATTAGAGAAGTAAAGCTTATGTTCGATGTACTCTTGAGTTGCAATCAGCGTCGGCTTAGGAAGTTTCTCATAGAATCGTGAGATCTCGATCTGCTCACGGTTTTCAGACACTTCCTCAAGATTGTCGGTCGAAGCGAAATCTGCGAGTTTCTTCTCAAGTTCCTTTTTCATTTCAATGGCGATCTGATTTGCACGTTTTCCAATGATGCAGACAGTCTCATAAACATTACCTGTCTGTTCGGCCATAGCGATCATATCGCGAGTCACTGTGGTGAGTGGTGCATTTGTCTTCTTGTAGTCCATAATATGCAATTATGATTTACGTATAGATTGTGATGATATTTCTAATGTATGTCCGTAACACGGCAACTATTCACCGACGTGTTTCGAAGCTATGTTGAAAATAGATTTTGCCTCAGAGAGATTTTTAGACTCCGGATAGGTATTAATAAATGAATAGTATTCATCGATTACATCTCTATATCTATCCTCACTCTTTTCAGCCACAGAGTTCTTAGCCTGCTGATATTTGGCTTTCAAGATCAACATCTCGAAATCTTCCCTATACTTGGAATAAGGGAACTCCTTGAGGGCGTTTTTGGCAGTGATGACACAAGATTCATAATTATTCCCAAGGAAATTACCAAGATTGTAGTATAACTGGGCATTCTGAAGCTGCTTAAGTGTCAACTTATCCTGCATCTCGAAAATCGAGTTCTTTGCGAGTCCTGCCTTGTCGCTGTTGGGGAAATAATCCAGAAATCCTTGAAGCTCTTCAATAGCCTTAAGCGTAAGAGACTGGTCGAGCTGGGGCTCCGGGGAATCAAGATAGTAGCCATATCCGCAATAGAAACGGGCTAATTCAGCATATTTTCCACGCGGATACCTCTGGTAGTAGTTTTTAAAGTAAACTCCAGAATTCAAGTAATCCTTATTCTCGAAATAAGACATAGCGAGAAGGAAAGTGGCATCTTCGCCATTTTCCGTCCCTCGCATCGGCATCTGCAAATCTTGCAGGAGTGTGATAGCCTGCATATATTTGCGACTCTCGTATGCTCTCTTCGCATAGTCGAATCTATATTGCATATCAGTGCTTTTCAGCACTTTATTATACTCTCCGCATGATGACAGAATCACCGCAGCCAGTGAGCATAACATACAAATCCTAACAATTCTTTTCATTTATACGTATACGTGTAGTGCGCATTTTGAGCATTCCAACTATGCTTTACGCGCATTTAGCACGCAAAGTTAATAAAAAAATCTCAATTGACGATGATTTTTACAATAAAAATTATTAACTTTGAAGTCGATTTCAAAACTGATGAAGAAAACATGAAAGAAAATAGTTTCATTTCACGCCATCCCGTGATCACCAACCTCATAATAATCATCCTGATTGGGATTGCCGGCCTTGGTATACTATACTTCTCTTTTGCTATTTTCACCCGTCATGGCGAAAGCGCTGTGGTGCCTGGGGTGGAAAAAATGTCGTATACGCAGGCTATTGAGATTCTTCATTCAAAAGGATTCAAGGTAGACATCCGAGACTCCCTTTATAAGGAAGACGAAAAACCAGGGTATGTGATTGAGCAGTTTCCCAAATCCAACTCTATAGTGAAACCCGGGAGAAAAATTTTCCTTTATATCAATGCCGTTCACCCGAAGGAGGTCATCATCGACGAAGACAACAATCCTCGTGAAGATGCCTTGAAATCCACCTCCTTTCGTCAAGGAAAAGCGCGTCTGGAGGAGCTTGGGTTCAAAAACATAAGGGTTATCAAGATTCTTGGCGAGAATGACTGCATATCTAAGATTTACGCCAACGGCAAGGTGGTCAAAAAACTTCAGAAAGTGCCTGTCAATGCAAGAATTGTAATGGAGGTGTTTGATGGGAACTTAGAAGCTGTCCGCGACTCGATCCAAAGTGACTTGGATCCGACTTATATGTCTGAGCCAATAATTTCAGAATATGAGAATACCGGCGAAACTTACGAACTGGAGCAATCTGAAACTTCCGAACCCGAATCTTATGAGTACTATTGAAGAAGATTCTATAGAAGAGCCTTCCTTTGTCACAGAAGATGGCCGGGAGCTTTATGAGCATTTCCGCTTCGAAGCTGACAAGGGTCAACAACTGTTGAGAGTAGATAAGTTTCTCGTAGACAGGATGACCAAGACTTCGCGCAACCGTATACAGCAAGCAGCTGACGCCGGATGCATCATTGTGAATGGAAAACCTGTCAAATCAAGCTATAAAGTAAAGCCGCTTGATGTAGTAAGCATCGTGATGGACAGACCCCGCTATGAATTTGAAATCATAGCGGAAGACATACCTCTCGACATTGTATATGAAGATGCAGATGTGCTTGTCGTCAACAAGCCAGCGGGGCTTGTAGTGCATCCCGGACATGGGAACTATCACGGCACTCTCGTCAATGCCCTCGCCTACTATTTCCGTGATAATCCCGACTATGACGTAAGCGACCCCCGGCTGGGACTCGTCCATCGCATTGACAAGGATACAAGCGGATTGCTCGTTGTAGCCAAAACTCCAGACGCCAAGACGGATCTTGGGCTTCAATTCTTCAACAAGACTACCCGACGTGAGTATGTGGCCTTAGTATGGGGAGATTTTGATGAAGATAGCGGGACAATAACAGGGAATATTGCAAGAAATCCCCGCAACAAACTTCAAATGGCAGTTTTCAGCGACCCTGAGATTGGGAAGCATGCTGTCACTCACTATAAGGTGCTTGAAAGATTTGGATATGTCACATGCGTAAAATGTGTACTCGAGACGGGCAGAACTCATCAAATCAGGGTGCATATGCTTTCACAAGGTCATCCCCTCTTTAATGATGCACGCTATGGTGGCGACAAAATATTGAAAGGCACTACATTTGCCAAATACAAGCAATTCGTTGAAAACTGTTTTCAGACATGTCCCAGACAGGCTCTTCATGCAAGGACACTTGGTTTCCGACACCCAAGAACAGGCCAACAGATGGATTTCGAATGTCCTATTCCACCCGACATGACAGAGCTTCTCGAGAAATGGCGCTCTTATAGAAGCAATACGTAATTGTTTAAGGGTTTAAGGGTTTAATCGTTTAAGGGTTTAAGGGTTTAAGGGTTTAAGGGTTATAAGTTTAAATAAGTATGCTGAATAATCTAAAAAAATACAATATAATCCTTGCGAGCAAGTCGCCAAGGAGAAAAGAACTTCTTGGGATGCTTGATATTCCTTTTGAAATCAAGGTGAAGGATGGCATCGATGAGTCTTATCCCAAAGAGATGCCTGCCATAGAAGTTGCCGAGTTCCTTTCCCGCCTCAAAGGGAAGGCATATGCTGCTGACATCAGGGATAATGAGTTGGTGATAACGGCTGACACTATAGTGATACTTGATGATAAAATATATGGCAAGCCTCATGATGAGAAAGATGCTGTAGAAATGCTTATGCAGCTTCAAGGACGAACACATACAGTGGCTTCTGGAGTATGTGTAGCGACAAAGGACAAGATCGTAAGTTTCACCACTTGTACGGCAGTCACTTTTGCAGCCTTGTCAAGAGAAGAAGCTACGTGGTATGTCGAGAAATACCGACCTCTGGATAAGGCCGGAGCCTATGGGATTCAGGAATGGATAGGTTGTGCTGCCGTTGCCGGAATCAACGGCAGTTTCTACAATGTAATGGGATTACCTGTCCATCAGCTATATAACGTACTGAAAAATGAATTCTGAAAAAATAAAAGTAGCTGTCATCGGCGCCGGAAATGTCGGCACTCAGTTTTCACGCATATTTGGTGTTGAGCCAATTTCATCCCGTACACTTGAAGGCTTGCCAAAAGATGCTGGCCTTTATATAATTGCAGTCAGCGATGCGGCAGTCAGAGAAGTTGCCGAGAAGCTTCCCGAGACCAATGGCATCGTTGTTCACACTACGGGTAGCGTAGCGATGGAAGCCTTAAGTTCAGTCAAGTGTAAAGGGTACGGAGTCGTCTATCCATTTCAGACCATAAGTAAAGGCCGGCCCTTACCACCGGAAAGAATCCCATTGCTTCTTGAGGCATCTGATGACAGGACTCTTGACTTCCTTAAATCTATTGCTGCAAATGCAGGGTTCCAAAATATAGAGCTTGCCGACAGTGAGAAAAGACGAAGAGTGCATCTGACAGGAACATTCGCCTGCAATTTCACTAATGCAATGATTGCAGTGAGCCAAAAAATCCTTAATGATTGTGATATAGACCAATCTATAATACAGCCGCTCGTAGAAGAGACAATAGAAAAGCTGAAATCCCTTCCAGCCAAGGAGGCTCAAACAGGACCGGCAGTAAGAAAGGATATTCCTACCATCAATGCCCATCTCAAACTCCTAAGCGAACTCGGGATGGACAAAGAATCTGACATCTACACGCTCATTACTTCCTATATTATGGAAAATATAAAGAAAAAGTGACTTTTTTAGTTACTTTTCACATACTTTATTTTTCATTTATTAAAATAATGACTATCTTTGTATGTTGTAACATTAGAAATAATCTATTTTTTTAACCTTAAAATAAATTTGGAATGACCAAGCCCTATGTTTTAGGAGTAGATATCGGCGGCACAAACACAGTGTTCGGTATCGTCGATGCGCGCGGACAGGTAATAGCCAGCGACTCCATCAAGACAAAGAAACATGCAGAGTTTGACGATTATGTAGAAGAACTGCATTCAAGCGTAGAGCGTCTGCTTCGTCTTCACGATGCTGAAGACAAAATCCAAGGTATCGGTATCGGCGCTCCTAACGCCAATTATTATACCGGTGAAATAGTAAACCCACCAAACCTCCCATGGGGTCCTGTCATTCCACTTGCAGAGAAAGTCAGCGAAGCTTTCGGTGGAATTCCAGTGGCTGTCACCAACGACGCAAACGCTGCTGCGCTGGGCGAAATGACCTATGGTGCAGCCCGTGGTATGAAGGATTTCATCATGATCACACTCGGAACTGGTGTTGGTTCAGGTATCGTAATCAACGGACAGATGGTGTATGGCCATGACGGAAATGCCGGAGAGCTCGGACACCTTGTAATGAAACGCAACAACGGACGTATGTGTGGTTGCGGACGTACAGGTTGCCTTGAAGCTTATTGCTCAGCTACCGGAGTGGCAAGAACTGCCCGTGAATTCCTTGAAGTTCGCACTGAACCTTCTACACTCCGAAATATCGACATCGAAGACATCACTTCCAAGGATGTTTATGATGCAGCTGTAGCCGGCGATAAGATTGCTAAGGAAATCTTCGAATACACTGGAAGGATCCTCGGAGAAGCATTTGCAGACATGGTGGCTTTCTCATCTCCACAAGCTATCATTCTCTTCGGAGGATTGGCAAAGAGCGGCGATCTTCTTTTGAAGCCTCTTAAGGAAGCTTTTGAGAAGAATGTTATGCCTATATTCCGTGGCAAGACCCAGATTATCCTTTCCGAACTTAAGGAAAGCGATGCTGCTGTGCTCGGTGCTTCTGCTCTTGGATGGGAAGCTAAGAGACGTTCTGAATCGGTGATTTCTACCGACGCTGCTCAGTAAGATTTAGCTTCATAACTGTAAAAAATTAGGGCTTCTCGATTTGAGAAGCCCTAATTTTATATTGTATTCTTTATCAGTTGCGGAATACAAGCTGATCGTCTTTGACATCAATCACGATAGGATGTTCGCGGTTGACCTTCTGAGCAAGTATATCCTTGGCAAGTTGGTTGAGCACCAGACGCTGGATTGTACGCTTGACAGGACGTGCACCGAATTCAGGATCATATCCGTCTTCTGCAAGAAGCTCCATCGCAGCTTTGGTGACTTCGAGCTTGACTCCATTGGATTCAAGCATCTTCTGTACGCTTTTAACCTGGATTCCGACGATTTCCTCAATTTCCTTCTTATTAAGAGGAGTAAACATTACGATTTCGTCGATACGGTTCAGGAATTCCGGACGGATCTTCATCTTCAACAGATCCATAACATCCTGTTTAGTCTTATAGATGATATCCTGACGTTCATCTTCTTTTTTATCATCAAAATCCTTGAAGTTTTCGCGGATAATCGGCGAGCCTTCATTTGAGGTCATGATGATGATTGTATTCTTAAAGTTGATGAAACGTCCCTTGTTGTCGGTAAGACGGCCATCATCGAGCACCTGAAGAAGGATGTTGAATACATCCGGGTTGGCTTTTTCAATCTCATCGAAAAGCACAACGCTGTAAGGTTTACGACGTACTGCCTCGGTAAGCTGACCACCCTCTTCATATCCTACGTATCCCGGAGGCGCTCCGACGAGTCGGCTGACGGAGTGTTTCTCCATGTATTCCGACATGTCGATACGGGTCATCATATCCTCATCATCAAACAGATATTCTGCCAATGCCTTAGCAAGCTCGGTCTTACCTACGCCTGTGGTGCCAAGGAAGATGAATGAACCAAGCGGACGACGAGGATCGTTAAGACCGGCACGAGAACGACGCACAGCCTCACTCACGGCACGAATGGCATCTTCCTGACCTACAACTCTCTTGTGAAGCTCTTCCTCAAGATGAAGGAGTTTCTCTTGCTCGCTCTGAGCCATCTTCTTGACAGGTATTCCAGTCCAACGGCTTACAACTTCAGCAATATCTTCGGCATCAACTTCCTCCTTGATCATGGCATTCTCACCTTGAAGCTGACGAAGCTTTGTCTGGGTTGCCTCAATCTCGTCTTGTTTCTGCTTAATCTTTGAGTAACGTATCTCAGCTACCTTGCCATAGTCGCCTTCACGCTCAGCGCGCTCAGCCTCAATGTTGAGTTGCTCGATATCAATCTTATTTTGCTGGATCTTGTCAATTTCGTTCTTCTCAGCCTGCCACTTAGCCTTCAGCGACTTCTGAGTGTCACGAATATTAGCAAGTTCTTCATCAATTTCCTTCAGACGGTATTTGTTGTCCTCACGCTTCAGAGCCTCGCGCTCGATCTCAAGTTGCTGAATCTTACGAGTGGCATCATCAAGAGCCTGAGGCATTGAGTCCATCTCAAGCCTTAGCTTAGAAGCGGCCTCATCGATCAAGTCAATTGCCTTGTCAGGGAGAAAACGGTCGGTGATGTAACGCACACTGAGCTGAACGGCTGCAATGATTGCCTCATCCATAATACGCACCTTATGGTGGTTTTCATATCTCTCTTTCAATCCACGGAGAATTGAGATAGCGGCAAGCTCATCAGGCTCGTCTACCATTACTTTCTGGAATCGACGCTCAAGTGCCTTATCTTTCTCAAAATATTTCTGGAATTCATCAAGAGTTGTGGCACCAATGCTGCGCAATTCACCACGTGCAAGTGCTGGCTTGAGGATATTGGCAGCATCCATGGCACCTTCTCCCTTACCTGCACCTACAAGTGTATGTATTTCATCTATGAAAAGGATAATCTCGCCATCGCTCTGAGTCACTTCGTTTACGATAGCTTTCAATCTCTCTTCAAATTCTCCTTTATATTTTGCACCAGCTACGAGGGCACCCATATCGAGAGAGAAGATCTGCTTCGATTTAAGGTTTTCAGGCACATCACCACGCACGATACGCTGAGCAAGACCCTCTGCAATAGCGGTCTTACCTGTACCCGGCTCACCGACGAGCATAGGATTGTTCTTAGTTCTTCTTGACAGGATCTGAAGCACACGACGGATTTCCTCATCACGCCCAATCACCGGATCAAGTTTGCCATTTCTGGCACGATCGTTTAGATTTATGGCATATTTGCTAAGAGCCTGATAAGATTCCTCGGCACTTTGACCGGTCACCTTATTACCCTTACGGAGTTCCTTGATTGCGGCATCAAGACCATTTTCAGTGACTCCTGCATCCTTAAGGATACGCGAAGCATTACACTTGGTCTGAAGGATACCCATCAGCATAGCCTCCACAGAAACATATTCGTCACCATTCTTCTTTGAGAAATCCTGTGCCTTACGCATCGCCTCATTCGATTCTCGGCTCAGCACTACATCAGCGCCGCTTACTTTCGGCAGAGACTTTATGTCAGCTTCAATCGCCATATTCACGGCATTGAGGTTGGCTCCAAGTTTCTGGAAGATGAAGTTGACAATAGTCTCACTTTCGGAAATTATCGCCTTCAGGATGTGAACAGGCTCAATCTGTTGCTGACCTGCCTGTTGGGTGTAGTCAATCGCTTTCTGAATGACTTCCTGCGATTTAATTGTGAAATTATTGAAATTCATAAGTGTCAATTTTTGTGTTTTTCGTAAATATTAACAAATGTCGTTCCAATTCGGTTCGCAATTCAAATAAAAATTGTCAGAAAAAAATGAAAGAATTTATGTATTCTGAAAAAAGAAGTTATAAAGCCCGTGAATGAAAGCTATATTAAAAGCTATATTATTAAAAGGCGACTCTATATATAAAATCGCCTTATATGCAGTTTTCTAAGTATTTTTTATGCGTCGGGATCTAAAATTCGGCCAAGACACTGATGGGGTATTAATCCTGATGGAAAGACTGATGAGC